>CALFRH010000624.1 GCA_937919225.1 uncultured Parvularcula sp. | reverse complement strand
CCTCCTCATCGGCGCGGAGCAAGGCTGGCTCACCACCACCGGGTTCCTTGATAAGGTCGATGAGAACTTCCAGAAGGCAATGGGGTGAGCTCCCTGACAACAGCGATTTGATTGGGAAGAACCCCAATCAAATCCATTGTTTTCCGGAAACCACGACGTGGGGTTCGGGCCCCATTTTTTCGAGGCTTATGAGCCGCAAGGCCTGTTGATGATCCCTCTCTAAACGACCTTTCTTTGGGAGGGTCGTTTTTTCTACTTCGGTTTTAAAGTAATTTGCGTCCTGATTGAATGAGATCGCGCCCTCTAAAAAATGGGCATTTGCCCACGGCCAAGCCGTGGGAAACGAAAAAGCTCTGAATCTGAAAGAGCCCTAAACTTGTAACTTACGCGACCTCGAGATCAATACGCTGGGTATTGAAGGAATAGTAGGGCATATATTTACGCATCAACTGGTCCTTCATCGCTTCATGAGCCATTGACCAATCACCAGCGCCACTGGCACTCGCCGCTTGGGTGGCTTGGGCGATAACTTCGCGATCTGTCATCTGAAAATCCGTCCAAACCAGCCAAAGCGATTTTCCGTCTTCTGATATCCATTTGGGAGCAACTTGCGGCTGGTACGCCCGAGCATTGGCATCGCCACCGGGCATCCAACTTGTTTCTTCATGTATTTGCGTCCAAGGGCCCCAGGGATTGCGGGAGATCCAGAGGCCTAGGTAACTGGGCTTGGAAAACCAAATGTCCTTCATCGGAATGCCGGTCATCGGGACATTGGCATCATCCGAGCAGAAACCCCAATTGGCCATCATGTAAACGCCCAAAGGAGCGTTATAGACAACGCTAGGGTGCCATGAATATGGATGATATAATCGGTTTACCCAACCGCGTGGGAAGGTATGCACCGGTTTTCTTGCAAAGATATCATGGCTCCAACTCGGACCGGTAGAAGTCAAGCCTGCAAAGAACTCATAGGAACTGCGATCGAGCAGCTTTGTCTTTGGTACCCGGAACATCACTAACTCGTTCATGGTTCCGTCTGTGTTACCATTTGGCGCATAAACATAGATGAAGCCATCTTTGTTATGCTCGTAATTTCTACCCATTTGCAGAACGGTTAAGAGAGAAAACGCGTCTTGGTCCTCATCCAGAAAAACCATGGTGTCTAATGAGCGATTATCCCACCCCTCCCAGGAGACAGGGCCTGATCCATTTTGATTAAGCCATGTGCGGCCATTATCAGGTGAGTAGATCAACTTGACGCCATTGAACCGCATAAGCTCCGAATCGGGAATATGCTTCGCTGTTGCAAGTTCGCTAACGGATAGCTTTTTATTGAAGGTGCTGAGGTACTGATAGATATGGCCGTCGAGCGCTAGTGTACCAAATCCGTAGTACCGAGGATCGTTTCCGCCTTGCTGAGGGAATGCAAGGGTCGGATAGTCAGGCACGTCACTGAATTTAGCCTCATCCGGAGAACCTTCAACCGTGAACATCCTAGTGTTATAATTAGCTTTAAAGGTATCAGAGAACCCTGAACCGTCACAAAGGCTGACATACTGCTTATCATCAGCAGCCCAACTCATGTGAAAATTATCGCCATTGCCGCCAAGCCGCAGCAACGTCTCCTCACGTCGGATGACGGATTTAATCTTTGGCATGGATGTACTGATGTTGGGGCTTCCGCCTTTTGCATCTTGGTTTGGCGTGCAGCCGAGAGGTAGAAAGACAGCGGCCGTACCGCCCAATGTCGTCTGCGTTAGAAACTGGCGGCGAGTTGTCATATCGTTCCTCTCAAGGCGTTTATCGATCAGGCAAGCCCGACCCTTCGCCAAAGTTCTGCTGGAATTTGACCATGCAATTAGCATTTCAACTGAAATGTAACAAGCAAAGAGCGGTTGGCAACCGTAACAACTATGACAGGCACGGACTTAAGATCGGAGGCCACCCTGCCCCGACGCGTTCGTCGTCACTATTGAGTAAGACGACCAAAATCGAAGTTCAGTTTCACCTTGCCTATCGTCCCACATCGAAAATGAAGCATTAGCATTTTTGACCGCTGGTTACCGGGCGTATACCGGCACAATCCAAAAAAAACACAACTCACGCATCAAAACAACAAAATCCACCGACATACAATTCCCGTACCGATTTTACATAAAATCGAGAAAAATATATATTTTTGATCATGCCATTTTAAAAAGATTCCAATCAAATAATAGTATTTATACAAGCAGTATAAAGAATACTTACGTTCAGAACACTGCGTTCCATGCCGCCCAACAACTCCCAAAAATGCCGGTCAAGCAAAGACCGGACACTCGAGCCTTTGATGAACGCAGGCTGGCGAAGAAAATTTTACTGTATACAGTATAACCTGATGAATTTTTCAACTTTGCGTGGGGCCATGCCACGCTGTCGGTTGTCTTTACGTGAGTCGAATCTCAGCGCCCTCTCCCACAACGGCCCTAAAGTGATCAACGGTTCGCGGGTCTCTCACGGGCTCCGCAACCATCGCGCATCAGTATCACGCTATTGTTTCTTCATATCAATGGTTCGACATTTTTCTATTGCCTTCCAGGCTGCTAGCACCCCGCCACGCCTTAGAACCCAGCTATTTCAACCATTCAGCCAAGAGACGTGTGCGAATTGAGCAACAGCTTCATGAACGTTGCCCTCTCCTCGCATCCGGCATTTGATAATCAGTCTCGAATTCACATTGACATATCAACTGAAATCTTACTTGTTCCTTTTTGATCCAGAAGAGCAGTGTTCGGATCATACACGATGAGGAAATGTTGATGTTAAAAAGAATGAGTGTAAGTATTAAGAAACAAAGCTTTCATCGGTTGAAAGGTAGCTTAACGTTGGGATCGATCCTGACACCGCTCGCCCTATCGATACTGCCAATTCAATCCGTTCAGGCACAAAACATCACCGAACCTTCTGCCAATCAGGAAGTTCGCGACGATCAAAGCGCTTCGCAGGATGTTATCATTGTGCGCTCCTCACGCTCAGACACAGCGCTCGAAGACTTATCTCGGTCAGCAAGAGTGTTCTCACCGGCTGACCTTGCCGTGCTCACCCAACAAACCACCAGCGTTCAAGAAATCCTCGGCAAAGCGGTGCCCGGTTTTGCGCCCCCCGTCACAGAAGGGGGAGCAGGCTCCCTGACCCTGCGCGGGCGGGATCCATTGTATCTAATAGATGGCGTACCCGTCGCTTCAAACACCAACTTCAGCCGTTTTCTCGATAAGTTCGACCCCCTCACGATAGGGAACGTCGAAGTGGTCTATGGCCCCACTGCCCTATACGGCGCTGGGGCGACCGGAGGGGTCATCCAGTTCTTCACAAAGGACCCCGCCGAGGACGGACTTGAGTTTAGTATTGGTGGGCAATTCCGTCTGTTCGCAACGGGCGATGAGTCGATCAGCAAGGATGGCTTCTCCCCAAAGGTCAACGCAAGCGTCAGTGGACGGCTCACCGACTGGCTTAGTATTTTCGCCTATGCCAGCTATGAAGATGTTAACGGTGCCTTCTCCGCGAACGACGAACTCTTGTCTGGGCGAAGTGCGTT
The DNA here is from genome assembly GCA_937919225.1 of uncultured Parvularcula sp. Classification (GTDB taxonomy): domain Bacteria; phylum Pseudomonadota; class Alphaproteobacteria; order Caulobacterales; family Parvularculaceae; genus Parvularcula. Next base: position 14,967 of record CALFRH010000624.1, on the reverse strand, counting down.
TGCGGATGATGTGACGTACTTTGGTAAGGCACGGATTGATTTATCTGCAAATCAATCCCTTACAACTATTGTAAACTGGACCGAGCTCAAATCGTCTGATCGGCAATTTGAACTCGCCGACTCAGTTGTCGACGGCGTGGTGATCGCCTCTGAGCTTGAAAATGGGGTCTTCAGCTATGCTCGCCCGCCCATAAACGATTTCCTATATTCGGCGCTAGCATATCAGCATACCGATCTTCTCGGAGGGACCCTTGATGCGCTCGTTTACTACAGCGACTCTGAGTTCCTCAACCCAGGTTTCGAAGGCATTGGCACTTCCCCCGCCGGCTGGCCAGAGCTGTGGCAATCCGGCCGAACCAATGAAGAATTTGGACTGCGGGGACAATATGTTCGCGATCTTACCGACCGTTTGAACGCATCAGTGGGATTTGACTATAATTCCGTTGACAGCAATAGCTTGCTAATCATCTCGTCTACAGACGATTTTGCCAGCACACTCTTCTTCGACGGTTCGACGGAAGACATTCAAAACCCGCCTTTCACCCTGGATGCATTTGGTGTTTTTCTGGAGACGAGCTTCGAGGTCACAGATCAACTAAGGCTAACGGGGGGTATCCGATGGGACGAATTCGACTACGAAGTGGTTGGACCTTATGATGTCGTCTTTTCCTTTCCGCCAATCACGTTTCCAGGCGAACGACCAGGCGGCAAAGGGTCCTCCGATGGGGTCTCCTACAATGTCGGCGCCGTCTACGACGTTACCAGTGACCTGACATTATTCGGTAATTTCTCCCAAGGATTTGCAATCCCATCAATCGGGTTTGTGGGCAATAATGTTGATCCGGGTGTCAGCATCGTAGGGTCGGAACTTATTGAGCCGGTCATCACTGACAGCTACGAAATAGGGGTGCGCGGACGATTTGGAGACGTCGAGTACGCCGTGGCTGGATACCACACCACTTCCGACTTTGCGACCACCGTGAGCATTGACCAGACAGAGGGGGTTGTTGATCGTGACAGAGCGCCGGTTCGTATTTACGGGACAGAAATCTCGGCAGACTGGCAGGCAACGGACCAGTTCACCCTCCAGGGGGCTCTGACTTGGGTTCTCGGTGAGGTTGATCCAAACGATACGGATGATTTCATCGCTATCTCAACCCAAGACGTACCGCCGCTTAAGCTGACACTAACCCCAAGCTACACCATCACGGAGGACTGGCAGGTCTCGGGGCAGTTATTCTATGTGGCAGATAGGGAATCCGGCTTTAACGCCGGCACCGACCCGCGCACCGCTGAGGGGTACACGCTTGTTGATATCAGCACGACCTATCAGCTGGATTGCGGGAATAAGGGCGCCAGCGTTGTGAACCTTCAGGTCACCAACCTCTTTAACGAAGACTATATCCCCCCCGGCGAAGTGACATTCTTTCCGGACCGTGTGCGCCCCGGCCTTGGCCGCGCGATCTCGCTATCGTACCAGCATACTTTCTAAGGGCAGATTGGTTCGCTCTTCCCCCTTTTTTCGGTAGGCATCCGAAAAAAGGGGAAGGGTGCCAGTGCTCATGGGCGAATGCGCCGTTCGTCCGGCTCTACCGAAACATCATAGGTTAACGGACGAATAGTCCCATCCTTGTAGAACCGTTTTGCGTAAATCGTAAAAGGGGGTTTCTCTAATTCGGTCGCCTTTGCCCGAATAAGGCGCAAAGCACCACGGTCCTCGGCCTGGATCGCGTTAACGACCACCGCCTCCCCCATGGGGACATTGGGGTCTTTCACATGCTTGTTCTCGTGCAGCCACGCTTCACCACTGGCCCGGTCGGTGCGTAACCAACCGATAAATCCAGTAATTTTATCCTCACACGCAATAAAGGCAAAATGACCGCGATTGATTTGCCCCATGAGGATCTTTGACCATTCACCGAAGGGACGATTGCCAAAAGCCGGGTGCTGCGACTGGAGCTCTACGGCTTTGCCAAGGGCGGCGTAGCCGTTGCTGTTACTGCTGCCGCGGATAAAACGATAGGCGCCAAGGGGCCGTCTGGGGGTGTTTTCGTCTGAATTCATCGACAGCATCGTTAACGCACTTTCAAGTTCAACTTGGCTTTACACCGCGGAAACCATCACCGCGACCAGGGACAAGCCCTTGTTCATTATCTTATGCAATCGTTACTTTCGGTGAAAGGGCATCACCCGCGAGATGGGAAGGCGAACTTGCCGTTGCACCGCGGGGCGGCACGCGCCACAATCGCCGAGAGGCATTTGTCGCCCAGCCAACAGTCGCGTTCACCTTGGGGCATTCATGGCATCCAATACTGCATCGGCCACAGCACCCAATAGCGTGCCGGTCGTACAGCTTTCTCGATTAACCAAACAGTACGGCGCTTTTACGGCGGTGGACGATTTGTCCTTCTCGGTAGAACGTGGCGAGATTTATGGCTTTTTGGGCCAAAATGGCGCAGGCAAAACCACCACCCTGCGAATGATCATGGACATCGTTCCCCCAACGGCGGGGTCGCTCAATGTGCTTGGCGCGAGCCGACCACGGGCGGTGAAGCGGCGGGTGGGGTACCTGCCGGAGGAGCGTGGTCTTTACCGAAAGATGAAGGCCAGAGACACCATCGCCTATTTTGCGCGGCTCAAAGGCTTGCCCGGGGGAAAAGCCAAGAGACGAGCCGATGAGTTGCTCGACCGATTTGGGCTCGGGGCATTTGCGAAATCGAAGATCGAAACCCTCTCCAAGGGGATGGCGCAGAAGGTTCAGCTCTTAAGCTGCATCGCCCACGAGCCGGAGCTTGTCATTTTAGACGAACCCTTTTCCGGCCTCGACCCGGTCAACCAACAGGTGCTCGAGGATATGATCCTCGAAATGCGCAAGGGCGGGCGAACCATCATGTTCTCCACCCATATTATGGAGCATGCAGAGCGCCTGTGCGATCGGTTTTTGATGATCCGTAAGGGCCGAAAAGTGTTCGAAGGAACCCTGGAGGAAGCGAGAGCATCGGGGGATAGCACCCTTATTCTGCAAACTCCTGACGACCCCCTACCCCTTCTCAGCCTGCCCATGGTCACGGATATTGTAGCGGGGGACCAGGGGCGCTACTCCCTTGTGGTTGGGCGGGATGCGGATCGGCAACCCATCTTGCGCGCCTGCCTTGACCAAAATATTCGAGTGGAATTTTTTGGGGAGGAGCGCCCCTCCTTGCACGATATATTCTTCCAACTCGCAGGCACCGACCAGGTGGAAAGGGATAGTCAATGAGCACCCTCCTCCAACTGATCAGTTTTGAGTATCGCAAATATGTCTTTACCCGAGGATTTTTGCTATTTCTCCTGCTTTTCCCCATTTTAGGCGTATTGGCTGCGTTTTCGCTGGTCGTCAGTGAAAATGCCGCGCCCGTGCGCGCCTTTGTGGTCATTGATGAAACCGGCGGTCAGTATGAGGCAGTGATCGACGAAGCGCTGATGAAAGAGCGCACACGGCGCGAACTTGCGGCGTGGGACAGCTTCGCCGCCCAGGCGGTGATGGTGGAAGCCTCGAGTGCGTTTCCACTATCCGCGCCCTTCGCACCGGGGCCGCGATCCGATGAGCGGCTCGACGCCTTTGCCGCAGCCGGCGGGCTTGCCGCCGCGCTGCAGGCGGCCGGGCCCTATTTGCGGGCCGATGCCCCCATTACCCCCGTGGTCAAAGACAGCTTTATCCGGCTGTCATTGCCCCCCGATGTACGAAGGGTCGCGGGCGGGGCGGAGCAAATCAACGCCCTCCGGCCTTATTTAGGGGGGGAACAGATGATGCCAGGGGGGCGGCCTCTTTTCGCTGCCATTTTAATCCCTGCGGACGCGGGCGGCGGCGGCGCAATCCAGTTTTGGACCAACAATTTAATCGATGACAGCCTCCTCAACGCCATTGATCGCTGGATCACGCGAGACCTACGACTGAAAGCGTTCCAGGACGCTGGCCTTACGCCTGCGGATGTGAGAGCTGTTGAGCGGCTCTCCATCCCTATTGGGCGCTACACCCTTGGCGAGCAAGGCGAAGAGGATGGTGAAGCCGCCGCGACGGACTTCATTCGCACCTACCTCCCCCTCGGGCTGGCTTATATCCTCCTTGTGATGATCACGACCGTGGGGAGCATGCTACTCACCAGTACCGTTGAGGAGAAGTCCAACAAAATTATTGAAGTGCTGCTATCGTCGGTCTCCGCCACTCAGCTGATGGTGGGTAAGCTCATCGGCTTGGCTGTTGTGGGCCTCACGATCCCGCTGATTTTCTTAACCTCCGGCGGCATCGCCATTGCCCTCACCGGCAGCAGCGAGGTGACTGAAGCCATAAAAGAGGTGCTTTTTGGTAGTCACCTTTTGCCGGTTTTCCTTGGCTACTTCATTGTTGGCTATCTTCTTTATGCGTCTATTTATCTTGCGATTGGTGCGATGTGTAGCACCATCCAAGACGCGCAGAGTTTTGTCACACCGCTCTACATGGCGATGTGGGCGCCCCTACCCTTTTTGCAAATGATTGTGCAGGACCCCAACGGGCTGATTGCGCGTATCTTTACCTGGATCCCCATTTACACGCCCTACGCCATCATGATGCGGATGAGCGCGGACCCACCCCAGTGGGAAATTATAGGTGCTTCGGTTCTGCTCGGGATCACGGTCATCTACGTGTTGGGCCTGATGGGGCGGATCTATCGCAACGGCGTTCTGTCAAATGGTGGCGCCCCGACCTTGAAGCAAGTTCGCGAACTGGCCCAACGGCAGAAGGCCTAATCCACACATCCTATCGCCAAACGATGACGAACAGCTGATAGCCGCGCAGCAATGTGCTTTGCGCAACCTATCACATTGCTCCTTAGACGAATCTTTTTACTGCCTATTATCTCTGCTCCCCTAAACTTCTGGAGCAAATTGCTCGCCTGTTGGTTCAGGCCGCTTGCGCCAAGGTATAGTTTTGAGCGGTGACCACACCGACTTCGGTCCAAACTGGTCAGAAAGCGCTCCCATTGCTCGTTTTGACGCTGCTCACGGGCGTGCAGAGAGGTTTTTATGGCCGTAGAGGCGATCAATAGGAAAAAGAGAACCAGCCAGCGTGGCAACATCGCTCTGCTAACGGCATTGACAATCGTGCCCGCCGTCGGGCTTCTTGGTGGAGCAGTTGATATTGTACGTTATACGGAGGCTTCGGCAGAACTCCGAAATGCCTTAGACGGCGCCGCCCTCGCCGCCGCCTCGCTCACCAATAAACATGACCTGCCCACGACTGTGTCCGAGTACCTAAAAGCGAATGTTCGGAATAAGGATCTGCGCGACAATGTGGTGATCAACGTGCCGGACAGCACGGTATCCCTTAACAAAAAGCAGGTAACAATCACCGCAAGCTATGAGGTGGATTTTTATTTCTTAGCCCTTATTGGGGTATCAGGAATGACGGTCAGTGCACAAACGACAGCGGTGCAATCCTCCACAAATGTGGAGTTGGCGATGGTGCTTGATATCTCATCCTCGATGCGAGGGAGCAAGCTCACCAGTCTTAAGTCGGCTGCAGAAGACTTCGTTGATCAAATCCTCAACGACAAGAACATTGACCTCACATCGGTCAGCCTTGTCCCCTTTGGTGGGACAGTCAACATCCAAGAGCTGTTCGATGAGTTTGCGGTGCCCGAGGCGTCGGCTACTGTCGACCCCAATAGCGCGACCTATAGTAAGGGGACGAATGTTCCGAACCTTCTTTTTCGCTTCACGGGCGCAGATCGCTGTATTGAATACAGGCACGATGATTTTGATAGCGGCATGCTGCCGACATATCAGCGGGCGCAAGTTCCACACTTTTGGAAGTGGAATAATTTTAACCCGTGGTGCCCTCAAGATCAAAGCGCTGTTCTTCTCAACACGAATGATAAGGAAGCCCTGAAGACGCGCATTTCAGGCATGCTCCTCTCCGATGGAACGGGCATGGACGTCGGTGCCATGTGGGGCGCCAAGGCGCTTGCTCCGGAATGGTCTGGTCGGTTGGGTGGCGATTTCCCCAGTCGGCCAGCGGCCTATGATGATGAGACTCTCAAAATTCTGGTGATCATGACCGACGGTGAAATCACGCCGCAATATCGGCCTAAGGATTTTTCCAAGCTCAATACGCACAAAAAGAACATCGTTAATAAGGACCCGTTGACCTCCCACAAGGGCAATGGCGGCGGCAAAAACAAAAATCAGCAAACGATCCTTTCAAAGGGCAGCAGCAATTCCTCATCCTCGTCCAGCACGGCTGTCGGCCATTTCCGAAAAGTATGCGACGATTTAGAAGGTAACGGCGTCGTGGTTTACTCGATTGGGTTTAAGATCAAACCCAACGGGACCGCCGATAAGCTGTTGAGCGAGTGCGCCAGTAGCGACTCCAATTACTTTTTTGTTGAAGACCTGAACATCCAAGCTGCGTTCAACACGATCGCCGCGTCCGTCAACGCCCTTCGGATCTCGGGTTAAGGCTCAAGCTCACTATCCCAATAAAGAAAGTCATGCCAACTTTCGTGCAGATAGTTGGGAGGAAACCCGCGCCCCTTGTCGTTTAACTCAAACATGTTGGGTTGATAGGGCTCCTGGGTCGGGAACATCCCCGCCTCCTTGGGCATTTTGTTCCCCTTACGGAGATTACAAGGACTGCAAGCCGTCACAATATTCTGCCACGTGGTCTTGCCCCCCTTTGACCGCGGAATAAGGTGGTCAAAGGTAAGCTGATCCCGTTCCGTCGAGCCGCAATATTGGCAGGTAAAGCCATCCCGCAAGAAGACATTAAAGCGGGTAAAGGCTGGCTTCCGCGAATGGTTCACATAGCTTATGAGCGAACCCACCGAGGGCAGACGAACTTGCTGCGTCGGGCTACTGACCACCGTTTCATATTCAGCGACCACATCCACGCGATCAAGGAACACCGCCTTCAACGTGTCCTGCCAAGACCACAATGACAAAGGGAAGTAGCTCAAGGGCCGGAAGTCGGCATTTAGAACGAGAGCGGGACACCCATCGGGGGAGTGGCGGAGGACCTGTTGCTGCATTTTACCGCCTCCGCCTCGGGGAAACGACATGCTGGCCGGCCGCTTGGGCCCTGGTCAGGCCCCCTATTCGACTGGTGGACCCCTGCCGCTGCGCCAGGGCGAAAATCACTCTATGTCTTTGCACACTTATGAAAGCGCGATCCTCCAAGTCAGTGAAAACAAGCACTCACTGCAAAAGCTTATCTGATTCTATATGACATTTTCTTGGCATATTGGAAGGGTGTCCAGAAATGTGGGCGCTTTGGGCGCAATTTCAGACCGGAACATCCCGTTAAACGGGAGGGCGATCCTTGATCCGCCCGCAATAGGTCCAAAGAATGTGGGCCGCGAGGCCCGCATGGGGGGCGTAGCGGTGAGCCGCCATGGCGTCGAATTCATCCATCGGCGGGCGCTCCTCAAGACCCGCTGCGTGAGTGTATGCGGCCAACAGGGCGACATCCCGAGGGGGCCAAACGGCCGTTCGCCCCTCGCAAAACAAAAGATAGATCGACGCTGACCAGGGACCGACCCCTTTGATCGCCGTCAGACAGTCGAAGGCGTCGGAGATATCCAACCGGCGGAGCTTGGGGAAGCTGAGGAGCCCAGTCTCCACCGCCTCGGCGACGGCGCGGACATATCGTATCTTCGGCCCGGACAGACCCACCGCCCGCAAATCGGCTTCACTCGCAGCCAGAATTCCCTTCGGCGTGATCGTCAGTTCACGTCGACATTTTTTGAGGATGGACTGAGCGCTGGCGACCGACAATTGCTGTTGCACAATGATTCGGAAGAGCCCCGTAAACCCGCCCGGTCGTGTGCGGATGACGGGCTCACCAATGAGACGCAACGCGTTGGCCAGAGCCGGGTCGCACGCGCCAAGCGCACGATAAGCGTCCCGGTAGTCGACGGTTGGGCCCTTAGAAGGCATGGGCCTTGAAGAAGGGCATGAGGTCGCCGTCGTGGGCCTCAAATTCCTCCAAGAACTGGCACGCGAAGCTGCGGCCCGACTGCGCAATCTCACTCAGCGGGGCAAGAAAACCGGTTTCATCCGCCCCGCCCTTATCCAGTCTAGCGCGCCGCTTTAACCCCTGCGCAGCAAGGCTCAACACCTGCCCTGCCAGATCTTTGACGGGCGCCCCGGCCACCTGGGCAGCCATGCCGTGCTCTGCGGCATCAAGGCGGAACTGTGCCCTCTCCGCTGGGGTCCACCCCTTTACCAAATCCCACGCCGCGTCGAGGACCTGGTCATCATAAAGAAGACCCACCCAAAAGGCAGGCAACGCACAAATGCGTCCCCAGCTTCCGGAGTCAGCCCCCCGCATTTCGAGGAACGTTTTGAGCCGCACCTCGGGAAAGGCAGTGGACAGATGGTCCTTCCAATCCTCAATCGTGGGTTTTAGACCCGGTGCAGCCGGCAGTTTACCGTCAAGAAAGTCTCGGAAGGACTGCCCGCTTGCGTCAATATAGTCGCCATCCCGCCAGACAAAGTACATGGGGACATCCAACATGTACTCAGCATACCTCTCAAACCCAAAACCATCCTCAAACACAAAGTCCAACATACCCGTGCGGTCAGGATCAGTATCGGTCCAAATATGAGCGCGCCACGATTTGAACCCGTTGGGCTTACGCTCTGTCAACGGAGAGTTGGCAAATAACGCCGTGGCAAGAGGCTGTAGCGCTAAGGCCACTTGAAACTTCCGCGCCATGTCCGCTTCGCTAGAGAAGTCGAGATTGACCTGCACCGTGGCGGTGCGGTGCATCATGTCGAGGCCCAGCCCCCCCACCTTGGGCATATAGGCCCGCATGATCGCATAACGGCCCTTCGGCACTTTCGGCATATCGTCCCGCGACCAATGAGGCGTTGCGCCAAGACCGATAAAGCCCACACCCAGCGGATCACACACCGCCTTGACCTCAGCCAAATGGGTGTGAACCTCATTGCAGGTCTCATGAATGGTCTCGAGGGGCGCACCGGAAAGTTCAAACTGGCCACCGGGTTCGAGGGTAATGGACGCACCTTCCTTTTTAAGGGCCACCAGATTATCGCCCTCATAAAGCCGTTCCCAGCCAAATTGATCAGACAAGCCGGCCAGCACTGTCTCAATGGATGCCTCGCCGGAGAAGGGCAGCGGGCTTAAATCCTCCCACACGAAACCGAACTTTTCATGCTCTGTCCCAATGCGCCAGGCATCCCTTGGCTTGGGGCCCGTCGCCAAATAGGCGGTGAGATCTTCTTTCCCTTCGACCGGGGGGAGATTCTGGCGGGCGCTGGCGTCTAACTGCGTCATTCGGTGATTCCAAAACTATAGAGGCCGATTGCTAGGCCGATCTTGCTGGAGAACCAAGCCACCTTTGCTGGTCAATTTTGGGACCGGCTTTCAGCGTTCCTCATCGGGGTTAGCCGAGAGGTCACCAATGAACAGCTGCCAAACGGTAAGGGCCACTAACGCCGCCGTCTCCGCCTTAAGAATGCGGGGACCGAGGGAGATCGCCGCGGTTCGTTTATCTGCCCGAATCGCCTGCCGTTCCGCCGGGGTAAAGCCGCCCTCAGGCCCGATGAGCACGGCCCAACGTCCACCAGATGAGGAGGAAGTCTGACCGACAGCCGTTCGCGTTCCTTCCGAATCGCGAACCTGCTGTAAGTCTTTGTTTTTGAGCGACGACTCCACCTGTCTCTGCCCATATTCGGTCGCGAAGCGCTCTAGTGCCTGCCCCGGCAGCGCCGCGCGGCCCGCCGCCCCGCCCCATCGCGCATCTGGGTTATCCCCCGCCTCGTCGCAGAAAAGAATGTGATCAATTTCATCATCTTCGAGAAGATCAGCCAGACGCACGGGCTGTTTCACCAACGGCACATCAAGGCGCTCACACTGTTCAGCGGCCTCACGGGCGATGAGCCCCAGCCGTTCCAACGGTACCCGTTGCGCAATGGTGCGGTCCGTCAGGACAGGGCACACCATCTCGACCCCCAGCTCGGTCGCCTTTTGCACGATGAAGTCGGTGGGTCCTTTTTTAAGGGGCGCGAAAAACAGATCGGGGCCCATGGCCGAGGCGGGCTGCGGACGGGTTTGCGCCTCCGGCCGCGCGACACCGCCCTTTCGGGAGATGGCCTCGAGCGGCGCGCTCCACTCACCGTCTTTCCCATTAAAAAAGAGCACCGTGTCGCCCTCCTTCAGGCGAAGCACGGTGCCCAAGTAATGCGCCTGTTCCTTAGTGAGACTGAAGGCGACCCCATGTGCCAAGGTCTCTTTGGTCCACAGACGCGGTGGTGGTTTTGCCACGGGGCAAAATCCTAGAACGGGATCTCATCATCGAGATCAAAATTCTGTCCGCCCCCAGGTGCAGGCGGTCCTTCATTGAATTGCCCGCCGCCGCCGCCGGAAATCTGCTGGCCATATCCGCCGCCCATCGAATCGCCGCCGCCGCCACGACTATCGAGCATCGTCAGCTCCGACCGATAAGGCCGCAAAACAACCTCGGTCGTATACCGATCATTGCCGTCCTTATCCTGCCATTTCCGGGTTTCAAGCTGGCCCTCAATATAAATCTTAGACCCCTTTTTGAGATAATTCTGCGCCACTCGGACAAGGGGTTCGGAGAAGATGGACACACGGTGCCATTCGGTCTTCTCCCGCCGCTCGCCTGTGTTCTTATCTTTCCAGCTTTCGGACGTGGCCAACGAAAGGCTCGCCACCTGCCCCCCATTATTGAACGAACGGACTTCCGGATCCTGGCCCAAATTCCCCACTAAAATCACTTTATTCACGCTACCAGCCATCACTGTCCTCCGCTTCTGCGCTCAATTTCTGACGGCCCTACGCTACGCCCGGTTCGCTTGTGCCGCTAGCGGCTACGGGCGTCTCATTTTCCACAGACCATCAAAAGTTCTTATTTTGTTCTAAAGGTCACTATCCCTAAACGCAACACCAAATAATGATCGATTGCAGCGAAAGTCGCATTTGCGATGGCTTCAATTTACGGACCTTATATGAGCGTCTTGCCGACAGCATGGCGCCGTGAAGGCCGACATACCCTCGCTCGACCCGATGAAAGTCAGCATGCGTTCTAACCTGCGGCGTCTTGCGAAGAAGATAGGGAAGCTAAACCACCCCCTAGAGGGGCTCAGCGAATAGCTTAACATCGAAATAGTGGCCTTTCGGTCACAGAGTGGAATGAACCGCGCTCAGGCGCCTCAAACGGGTGTTTACCAACCACTTTTTCTTGCCTCCCCATTTCCTCATTGTTAGTTAATCACATTCTAAGGAGCGGGTGTGCGCGCATTTATTATCATCTGTTGGCTTGCTTTTGTGGGTGTGCATACCACTGGCCTCGCCCACGCGATGGAGCATCGCTGCGATGACCACCAGATCGTTCATATCGAACACTATCTTTCTCAGAGTCACAAAGACAAAGATAATGAGAAGGACGACGTTGAGTGTCAGCTGTGCGTGGTCGCCAAGCAGCTGAATGAAGACGACGTCACGCCCCTCGAGCGCGGGCTGATCACAGCCCCCCTCTCTAACACGCAAGCCGTTACGTTCGAGGCGACGGCTCTTCTTGTTCCCACGGTAAACATCCGACCGCGCGGGCGCGCACCTCCTTTGATGGCAATTTACCTCTAACGATCCGTATCATGCCCTTTTGAAAAGGGTATGCTGAATTGCTATCTGATTTAAGGAATAAACCCGTGAAATTTTCTCTTTTATTTGCGGCCGCGCCGATGGCGTTGGCTGTCTCTATGCCTGCTGCTGCAGAAACCTCAGCCGAAGCAGACGACCGTATCCTAGTGACCGGCTCCCCCCTCGAACGTGAAGTGCAAGATGCCCTTGTCGGCGTCTCAATCCTTGATGGGGAAGAGCTAGAGCGGAACCTCGCCGCCTCCATCGGGGAAACCCTCCGCCGTGAGCCCGGTATCTCCACCACCTCCTTTGGTGCTGGTGCATCGCGGCCGATTATCCGTGGTCTCGGCGGCGACCGGGTGCGGGTGCTCGACAATGGCATTGGCTCCATCGACGCCTCAGCATCTAGCCCTGACCACGCGGTCCCCGTTGAACCCGCTCAAGCCCAACGCATCGAAATCGTCCGTGGGGCAAGTGTTCTACGGTATGGTAGCTCAGGCGCAGGCGGTGTTGTGAACGTGCTCGACGGTCGCATCCCCCTCACCGTGCCGGAAGACAATATCGACCTCGCGCTGCGGGCGGGTGCATCCACCGTCGATGAGGGTCGCGACCTAGCCGGCGCCCTCACTATGGGCATTGGCAAGCTTGGCGATTTTGACGTGGTTGCCCACATTGACGGCACCGTGCGGGAAGCCAACGATTATGACATCCCAGGCTTCGCCGAATCCGCTGCGTTCAGAGCGTTGGAAGAGGCTGAGGAAGAAGAGCATGACGGCGATGACGATCATGACCATGAGGAAGAAGAAGTTCGGGACACGCTAGAGAACTCGTTCTCTGACACGCGGTCCGGTGCCGCCGGCCTTTCCTTTATCGGCAGCAAGAGCTTCCTAGGCTTCTCCTTCAAAACCACCGAGAGCACCTACGGCCTCCCCGGCGGTCATGAGCACGAAGAAGAGGAAGAAGGCGAAGAGCACGGCGACGAAGAAGAGCATGGCGAAGAGGAAGAAGAAGGCGTCTTCATCGATCTCACCCAGCATCGCTATGACCTTAAAGGCGGTATTGAGCTTGATTCAGGCTTCATCGAAGCGCTGAACCTCTCAGCTGGCTATGCGGACTATAAGCATACAGAGTTCGAAAGCCCCACCGAAGCAGGAACGGTTTTCCGGAACGAAGGCTGGGAGGCTCGCCTCGAAGCAGTGCAGCGGACCCAAGGCGCATGGCGTGGTGCCACCGGCAGCCATGTCCGTGAGCGGGAATTCTCCGCCGTTGGGGCCGAGCGCTTTGTCGATCCCACGGATACAACCCAGTGGGCACTCTACACCTTCCAAGAATGGTCCAAGGACGCCCTCACCCTTGAAGGGGCCCTGCGGTACGAGAACACCGAACACAAAAACACTGACCTTGGGGTGACCCGTGACTTTGACGCCTTTAGCGCCAGTGCTGGGGCGGCTTACGATGTGAGTGACGCCATCAAAGTGGGCGGTACCGTGTTCCGGACGGAGCGGGCACCGATTACCGAAGAGCTGTTCTCAAACGGGCCTCACATCGCCACCGGCCAATTCGAAATCGGTGACCCCGATCTCGACAAAGAAATCGCCACCGGCATTGAGGGTATCTTCCGCCTACAAGGTGAGCGGGGTTCTCTCGTCTTCACAGCCTTCTACACGGACTATCAAGACTACATCTTTGATGCGCTGACCGGCGAAGAAGAAGATGGTCTGCCCGTCTTCCAGTTCGGGTCAGCTGATGCTGAGTTTGCAGGCTTTGAAGTTGAAGGGGCCTTTGATATCGCTGAAGTCGCTGGCTTTTCTGTGAGCACTGATGGTGTTGTCGACTTCGTCGACGCCAGTATTGATCTTGACGGAAACGACAATCTGCCTCGCATCCCTCCCCTCGGGGCCACCGTTGGGGTGAATGCAGACAGCGAGATGTTTGGCTCACGCCTTGAGGTCGAATATGCCGGAGAGCAGGACGAGGTTGCCAACTTCGAACTGCCAACTGACAGCTACACCCTCCTCAACGCGTACCTGTCTTGGTACCCAATGGGTCGCGACGGCAATCTGTCCCTCAATCTGCAGGGCCTTAACCTGACCGACGAAGAAGCACGGGTGCACACCTCCTTCCTGAAGGATGAGATTCCCCTCCCCGGACGGAATGTGCGGTTTAGCGTTCGGTTGACATACTAAACAACCAACAACAGCCTTATACTGAGGAAGCCTCCCCGCTTGGTTGCGGGGAGGTTTTTTTGTTGGGGCCGTTACTGCCCCTCGCCCATATAGGCTTTCATTTCGTCCAACGTAATCGCGCCATCGTCGCCGGCAATTTTGGGAAACTCGTCTTTTGAGTCTTCGCCATTGTAAGCGAGGAACTCCATTTCAGTGACAAAACCATCCGCATTGGTATCAATCGCCGCAAATATTGTTGCAGCATCTGTCTGTGCCACAGCGGTGGCCGCAAGAAGACCAGAAATGGCAAGGCTAGAGAGTGTGGCTTTTAACATGGGAACATCCTTTCAAAGTTCGCTTGTCAGCCCCCACGCCCCGTCCCTACCTCGCCTCTGTGGTAAACAAATGGTTAGCGTTTGGTGATGTTAAGGCAAATGTGCCGAAAGGGCGGCAAGTCAGTGCCTGCCCAACACGCACCGCACAGACAGGGTAGAGAGGCTTTTCGGCTTCTCCAACTTTGTCGGCGTCCTTTCTCATCAAACGAAAAAGATTGGCGCAAGGCCGACTGGCGTATTCCGCTAATCGGCTGTCGGACGTTTTTGGGTTAAAAGCCCCTCGGCCTCAAAGGGGTTTGACGCAGATGGCTTTATGCGCACCAGCGTGACGTCATTTAACCCAAACGGGACACCGTCATCGGAACCAACATCTCCACCCGCGTTCAGGCGCCAGAGGTTGGGGGCCGTATCCCCCGCAAAAGACTGATCAAGGGTAAAGGGCGGCGTATCACCATGAATAATCAGCACAGGCTTCTTAAACTGCTTGGCTTCTCGTTGAATGGTTTTCCGGATTTCGACAAACCCATCGCATGCCAGCTGCGCATCGGTTGAGACGCCAGTACAAGGCACCCCCTGCCGCCCCACCTTCACATCGGTTGGGTCCGCGTGCATCGCGATAACGAGGCTATCGGCGCCTTGCTGCCGCGCTTTCATAAATTGTTCAGTAAGCCATTCAATATTCGCAGCGTCACGCTTTTGAGCTTCCCTCGCGGCGACCTCCACTGGATCGCCGGTAACCCAATGGCGTCCATTGTTCGTCCCCACCACATGGAGGGTCACGAAGTGAATATTTTTGACCCGCCAAGCGGCGTTTTCAGGCATT
>CALFRH010000623.1 GCA_937919225.1 uncultured Parvularcula sp. | reverse complement strand
GAGCGGGAGGAAAGTTTTGTACCAATCCTTGAAGCCACCCAGCTCTCGCCATCTCATCATCATCAATAAAGGCGAGGAGGCCGCCGCCCGTTTCGTTAAGGGCTCTGTTTCGAGCGATGGAAATATTCCGCCCCGGCTGATGGATATAGGTCAGGGGTGTGCTGATGGACTTGGCAAGACTCGCAACACGCTCCTCGGCTGAAGGCGTATCATCATTGTCGATGACAAGAATGCCCGCGGCGGAGGCACCCACCTGCCCATCTACCGAGTGGATGGTGTCAACGACACTCTCCCGGCGGAAGGTGCAGATCGCCACCGTGATGGGGGACGCCTCTGTCATGGCCGGTGCCCATCTGTTGCAACGGCTTTTTCCAAAATCTCCGCCAATGTTTCATTCCCTTCAGCGAAGAGAGATGTTGGCGCCGCCGCCACGCTCCGTCGTAAACTGCTCAGCACGCTTTCCTCTGTGAGGGACAACAGTAATTCGCCAAGGCTTTCCGGTGTTGGCTCAGCAAGGGTGAGGCCCGTGCCATGCTGTTCAATCCATCGCGCGGTTTCGGTGCCCGCGGGCGCAAGGCACGGCACCCCGAAATAGCCGCCCTCATAAAGTCTGTTCACCAGCGACCAGGCGGAGCTTTCCCCCGCCATCAGATAATCGCCCGCCCAGATAAGGTCGAGGCCACCATAAAGAGTGCCTAAATCATCAGGTGACTGATAGGGTCCGTGATAATGGAGGTGAGGGGCCGCGATCACCCGCGCCTCAAAGTTTGGAATACCGTCCTCAGACACCCGACCATGGAGGTGCACTTGCACTTTGCCACCCAGCTGCGCGGCGGTGTCCGCCAACAGCTGAAAAGACCGTTCACACCGTAAATGACCGACAAGGCCCAGGCGCAAGGGGCCTGGCACTCTCACGGATGGAGGGGTTTCCCGTTCCCCACGGCTTGCCTGCCCCCCGCGAAGGCAGGGGGTCCGTGGGGTCCATTGGTCCGAGGCGTCGCTGTTGGGGATCGAAGACGGCCTCGGCGGTAGGCGATCAAAGGGTACCTTGTTCTCCAACAAGTGAATAGGTGGATGATCCGCCTGCATCGGCTCGAAGTAATGGCGGACAAAGCCGGGAGAAGAAGTGACGAGACCGCACGCCTCTTTCATGGCCCAGCGTTCGACAGCGCGGAGGGTAGCCCCCTTCGGCCCCGGTCGGCTGAGAGACCAATGAACGTCGAGTGCTTCATAGAGGAGGGGCGGCACGGTTGCGCCAAGCCCCCGAACGACCCGCGCCACCAGCAGCATGTCTAAATTCCGGGCCCAGAGGAGGTCCGCTTCAGCGATCGCTTCTTTGTCGGGTCCGCGGGTGATACCGCGCCCGATAGCGATAAGACGCTGGAGCATCTGACCAAAGGGCACGTAGCAGGCAGCGATGGAACGGCTTGTTGCGATTTGACGAAGGCTCTCCGCTACGAGGGCGCCGCCATAGATGGCAGGGTAGACAAAGCCCACCCAATGGATAGGCGCCAGCATTGCCGACAGGGTCAGGGCAAAAATATGCCCCACCGGGATCATCTGCCGAAGGCGTAAAGGCTCACCTTGGCTAAGGTGCTGCTGGGCGCGACCCAGGCCGTAGCGGAAAAATTGGTTACAGAGCGCTCGAAAGCTATCTCTTGGATAATAGGTGATCCGGTTCTCAGCATCCAGCCAGACTTTGCCGCCGATCGCCCGCAGGCGGGTGTCATACTCAGCATCCTCATTTGACGGCAGGCGTTCATTATACCCCCCTAAAGTCTCAAATCGTGCCCGCCAGAAGCCGGCATGGTGGCCAGGATCGACATAGCCCGACCGGGTCCCGCCGCGGTGGGGGGAGCCTCCTGCGCCGAGGAGGGTGGCTACGGCCCAGGCATTGGCTTTGGCAAAGGCGCCACCATGGGGGGCGGGG
>CALFRH010000622.1 GCA_937919225.1 uncultured Parvularcula sp. | reverse complement strand
TTCATCTTTCGCCAGGACCTCAAGACCAATCACATCTTTGACCGGCACCACCTGGTTATCGAAGTCGCCTCGCTCCCACGAGGCATGGGCCCGCTTGTGGGATTCCACCGCATACGCATCAGCATCGTCACGGGTAATGCCATATTTCGTTGCGATAATGTCCGCGGAAATGCCTTGGGGCACCACATAGTGGGTGAACGTCATATCAGGGTCGGAAATCATGGCCCCGCCATCGGCGCTCATTGGCACGCGGCTCATGGCCTCAACACCCCCGCTCACCACGAGATCTGATTCGCCGCTGATCACCTTTGCAGCTGCCATGTTGGTGGCCTCAAGCGCCGAAGCGCAGAACCGGTTCACATGCACGCCAGCGGTGGTCTCCGGCATGTCCGACATCAGGACCGAGGCGCGAGCTAGGTTCGAACCCTGCTCCCCGACCCCCATGACGCAGCCAAAAATCACATCATCGGGCGCGGTATCGTCGGTAAGATTGTTCCGCTCTTTCACGGCGTTCAGTACCTGGGCGCCCAACTGGACGGGGGTGATTTCGTGCAAGCTGCCGTCAGACTTGCCTTTCCCGCGGGGGGTGCGGACAGCATCGTAAATATAGGCCTCTGCCATAAGTTGGTCCCTTCTGCTTGGGTGGCGGTGGTCGTGTTGAAGCGGACAGTAGGGGCACAGTAGGCCTGTGGCAACGCGGTTTTGCAGTGCCGAATGGGCCTGCGCGCCGCCCTATGCCGCGACCTATAAAATTTGAGAAACAAATATTTATCGGCGCAAGAAATTCAAGGCCTTGCGTCAACGAGGGCCCCTCACAAGCGCGAAAAGCGTGAGCGTAAAAAGGTGTTGATCAGCGTAGCTTAGCCCAAAACTCGGCCGGCGATGGGTTTCAGTTGCTCCACCATGGCCGGATCCCGGTGATCGGGCGCTGTAATGATGGCAAAGTCGAGAACACTCTCTATCCCATCGGGGGACGGCGTTCGCGCTGGACCGACGGTTGGGACCAACGCCTTTAGCATCTCGCGGGCCTTATCGGCATTATCGGAAAGGACCTGGAGGACATTGGCGACCTCCACATTGTCCTCTTCCTCGTGCCAGCAATCATAGTCCGTGACCATGGCGAGGCTGGCGTAAGGCAGCTCCGCCTCGCGCGCGAGCTTCGCCTCGGGCATATTGGTCATGCCTATGACGTCGCAGCCCCAGGAGCGGTAAAGCTTGGATTCGGCAAGGGACGAAAATTGGGGCCCCTCCATCGCAAGGTAGGTGCCGCCCATCTGGACCTTGATATTAGTCGCCTCGCAAGCGGCAAATACTCTTGCGGACAGCCCCGAACACACAGGATGGGCCATCGAGACATGGGCGACGAGCCCAGGTCCAAAGAAGGAAGACACCCGACCGCGAGTCCGATCAATGAATTGATCGACCACGACAAACGTGCCGGGCGCAAGCTCATTTTTGAAAGAACCACAAGCCGAGATCGACAGAACATCCGTGGCGCCCAGCATTTTGAGCGCGGCGATATTGGCCCTGAAATTAAGATCCGATGGCGGAATACGGTGACCAATCCCGTGGCGCGGCAGGAAGAGCATTCGCACGCCGCCTAGCCGACCTTCGATGATTTTATCGGACGGCTCCCCCCAAGGGGTGGTCACCGCGTGGTGGTCGGTGACCTCAAGCCCATCAAGATTATAAAGACCGCTACCGCCGATGACGGCCAGGCTTATCTCCTGGCCAGTCATCAGTGAACGTTGCGCCAGATCTGGCGATAGGACGCATACACAATGCCCGCAAAGATGAAGAGGTAGAGAAGCACGAAGCGCCCCATGCTCTTACGCTCTTCAAGCTTGGGCTCAGCCGCCCACATGAGGAAGGCCGTCACATCTTTGGAATACTGGTCAACGGTTTCAGGCGTGCCATCTTCATAGCCAACAACGCCGTCGGACAAAGGCGCCGCCATTTTGAAGACCCCACCATATGGCGCTTCGACCCCCGGCAACAAATGCCCCTCTTCATCGAAGTAATCTTCCTTAATCAGCGAAAGAGTATCACCCGCATAGTAGGGGTTATAATGCGTACCAGGATCAATGCTAATAATCTCAGGCGGATCCACATAGCCGGTGAGTAGGCTGTAGATATAGTTAGCCCCATGGTGACGCGCTTTTACCAGAAGGCTCATATCTGGGGGATAGGCCCCGCCATTTGCCGCCGTCGCTTGCTCTGGATTAGCGTATGGTGCCGGTAAGTAATCCGATGGCAAACCGGGGCGCTCGAACATGTCGCCCGAATCATCAGGCCCATCGGTGATCGTAAAGTCCGCCGCGAGGCTTCTAATGATCGGATTCTGCGCAGGATCAGCGCAGTCCACGGAGGCCGGTAGGTTCAACTCCTTAGGGCACTTCTCAAGGTGGTAGGGCCCACTCGGATCGCCAAGATGCCGAAACGCCAACAGTTCCATCGAGTGACATGCGGCGCAAACCTCACGATAGACTTGATAGCCGCGCTGGAGCTGGTCACGGTCGTAATGACCAAACATCCCTTCCCAGGACCAATGAGGGTGCTTGTATTCCTTCACCTTGCCGCCAGCGGCCTGCGCTGCGCCAATAGAGAGGCACAAGCCACCAAGAAGGGCAATGGCACCTTTTATTAGCATCGTCTTCATCTGCCCTACTCCGCTGGTGCCGGCTGTGCGCCGCCAATGGCCCCTGCTTCAGCCGCAGGCGCTTTCTTTTTGTCCGCCAAAACCGCTTCACTAATCGAACGCGGTAAGTTCTTCGGCGTCTCTGTCACCGAGAGGATCGGCAAGATCACTAGGAAGTAGGCGAAGTAATATGCCGTCCCAATCTGCGACAGGGCCACATAGGGCTGCTCCGCCGGCATGGCCCCTAACCACCCGAGGAAAAGAACGTCGAGGAAAAAGAGAAAGACCCAAAGACGCGCAACAGGACGATACCGCATGGATTTGACCTTCGAGCTATCAAGCCACGGCAACACGAAGAGGATCAGGATCGATGATAGCATCGCAATCACGCCGCCAAGTTTCGCTTCGATAAGAACAATTTCCGTAAACGGAATGCCGATATCAAACGTAATCGCCCGCAGCATCGCGTAGAACGGCAGGAAGTACCACTCAGGGACAATATGAGCCGGCGTCACCAACGGGTTGGCCGGGATATAATTGTCCGCATGCCCCAAGGCATTGGGCATAAAGAACAGGAACGCCGCGAACAGGATCAAGAACACGATGATGGCGAAACCATCTTTCACCGTATAATAGGGGTGGAAAGGCAATGTGTCTTTCTTTGACTGCGGCTCAATACCCGATGGGTTGTTGTTTCCCGGTACGTGCAATGCCCAAATGTGAAGGATCACGAGGCCTGCGATGAGGAAAGGCAGCAGGTAATGCAGCGCGAAGAACCGGTTGAGCGTTGGGTTGTCCACGGAGAACCCACCCCAGAGGAGGGTTTTGATCGGCTCACCAAGCACCGGCACCGCCGACGCTAGGGACGTAATCACCGTGGCCCCCCAATAGGACATTTGCCCCCATGGCAGAACATAGCCCATAAAGGCGGTTCCCATCATGAGAAGGAAGATCGCCACACCAATCATCCAGAGGATCTCCCGCGGCTCCTTGTAGGAACCATAGTAAAGACCCCGCGCCATATGAAGGTACACGGCGATAAAGAACATGGATGCGCCATTGGCGTGGGCATATCGCATCAACCAGCCATAATTGACATCCCGCATAATATGTTCAACCGATGCAAAAGCGTGGTCCACATGGGCGGTATAGTGCATCGCGAGGATGACACCGGTCACAATCTGAACCATCAGGCAGATGGCGAGGATACCGCCAAAGGTCCACCAATAGTTGAGGTTCTTCGGCGATGGGAAGTCGACGAAACTATCATACCCCAGACGGATGATCGGCATCCGGCGGTCGATAAATTTTTCAAATCCGGTCTTCGGATCGTACGTGCTTTCGTGGGACATGTTTTACCCCAATCTCACAGTTGTCTCGGACACAAACTCAAGCGGTGGAATTAACAAATTGGTGGGCGCCGGCCCCTTTCGGATGCGGCCAAACGCGTCATAGTGGCTACCGTGGCAGGGGCAGAACCAACCACCATAATCGCCTTTATTCTCTCCTTCACTCGTCCCCAACGGTACACAGCCAAGGTGGGTACACACGCCGAGAACGATGATGAAGTCCTGCTGCTCTACCCGGTGATCAACGGTCGCTTCCCCAGGATCATTGGGGTTTTGCGCCTGCTTGTCTTTCAGCGCAGACACGGGAACCGCAGCCTCCGCGACCTTTTCCTCTTCCGTCAGTCGACGAAGGAAGACCGGCTTGCCCTGCCAAATTGCTTTGATCGCTTGGCCTGGCTCCAGCGCGGAAATGTTGACCTCTTTGGTCGCCAGCGCCCGCACATCAGCAGCAGGGTTCATCTGGTCAACAAGAGGCACAACGACACCCAAACCGGCCGCCGCCGCTGTGCCGCCCGCTAACAGGTGAATAAAATCTCGACGGTCTTCGTCGACCTGGCCTTCCGGCAAATCAGTTCTGTCTGTAGCACTCATTCGTGTCATCCATCTGGGAATTGCGCCGCGTTTGCCACGCGTCATAGTCCAAGTCTAGGTACTGCCTCATCTTTCCGGCGCTCATGTCGCGCGCCACGGGGTCGCGCTGAGGAATCTTTACAGTGAGTCACGGACTTGTCCTCTATCAACCAGAGATTGCGGAAAACTTAGGAGCCTGCATCCGTATTGCGGCTTGCTTTGACACCCCCCTTCACGTTGTGGAGCCTTGCGGCTTTCCTTGGAAATCCAAGGATATTGGGAGGGTGGCGATGGATTATAGCGAGACGGCTCTCCCCGTTCGCCATGCCTCTTGGGAGGCGTTTCAACGCGGCATTTCAGGACGGCTGATTCTCCTGACCACTAAAGCGGACGCGGATTATGATACCGTCGACTACGCGCCAGATGACTTTTTTCTCATTGGTCAGGAAAGCGCGGGCGTTCCCATTGGGGTGCATGAACAAGCAGACCTAAGGGTACGCATCCCCCTCTCGCCCCGAGCGCGTTCGCTTAATATGGCGGTGACCAGCGGTATCATCTTAGCGGCAGCCAAACGGCAAGCGCGCCA
>CALFRH010000621.1 GCA_937919225.1 uncultured Parvularcula sp. | reverse complement strand
CTTTCACAATTCCTAGGACGTACCCGATGCTGCTGGGACCAACCCCGGCGCCCGCAGCCGCCTGACCCGTCACCGTGTTGGATGAGGTCACGAACGGATAGGTGCCGTGATCGACATCGAGGAGCATGCCTTGGGCCCCTTCGAAAAGGATCTGTTTGCCCGCGCGGCGCGCATCATCCAGCACCCGCCAAACCGGTGTCGCATGGGGATGAAGTGCGGGCGCGATCTCGGGTAGCTCCGCGACCAGCGCCTCACGATCCAGGGGCGCTTCGCCAAACCCGGCGCGCAGTGCATTATGGTGGGCGAGCAAACGGTCCACTTTCCCAGGCAGGCTAGCCGTATCGCGCAAGTCGCAGACGCGGATGGCGCGGCGCCCCACCTTATCCTCATAGGCCGGACCAATCCCCCGCTTCGTCGTGCCAATTTTGTTATCGCCCGCAGCACCTTCGCGCAGGGCATCAAGGTCCCGGTGGAATGGCAGGATGAGACACGCATTCTCCGCCACGGCGAGGTTCACCGTGTCAATCTTCACCCCCTGAGCCTGAAGCCGGACGACCTCGTCCTTAAACGCCCATGGATCGATCACCACGCCATTGCCAATAACGGACAATTTCCCGTCGCGAACAATACCCGACGGCAGGAGGGACAGTTTGTACACCTCTCCGTCAACCACAAGAGTATGCCCGGCATTATGCCCCCCCTGGAACCGGACCACCACATCCGCCCGGGCGGAAAGCCAATCGACAATCTTGCCCTTGCCCTCGTCACCCCATTGGGCGCCGACCACTGCCACATTTGCCATGGTGAAATGCCTTTATATTGAGAACCGGCGGACCATAGGGCCGTTTCGGCCCAGCGCAACGGTTTTCGTGCGCCCATCGGATGGCGGCCAGTATGGTTAAGGCGTGATTAAGGCTTGGATGGCAAGCCAAAGGAACGCGGGAGACCAAGAGGGCCAGAGTAATGTATCGACTAATCACGCCACTTATCGGATCTGGGGCGCTCATGACCGTTTCAATGAGCCCCGTGTTGGCCCAACCCGTGCCCACGAGCAGCAGCCCAAGCCCCTATTTTTCAGCGCCGCAGCAGCATGCGCCGACCAATGCCCTCCCCAAAGGGCGGGCCCAGACCCAAGGTCAAGCGCCGCTGCAACGGCGGCCCGTCTATGCCAGTGCGCGACCCGGCCTTGGAAACCGCCAAGCCGCCCCCACGCGCCCCTACCCCGGGGCGACCCCCGCCGCCTCCGTCCCGAAGCCAATGCCGGGGGGGCGTATAGAGGCTCGCCTTGGGTGGGATCGTCTTATGGCATCAGCCACCGATGTGGATAACGATATTGATGGCGCGCTTTATGGCTTTGGCGTCGGATACGATAAGAGCTTTGGAAAATACTTCGTCGGCGCCTTTGCCGGCATAGACGCGACCTCAGGCTCGGTGGAGAATGTCAGCTCTATCGATGTCGTGAACGGAATAACCACGAACACTTTCCGTGAAACTGTGGAGCAAACCTTTCAGCGCGACCTTGAGCTGGGGATACGCGCTGGCTACCGGTTTAGCAAATATCTTGCCGCCTATGGCTCTGTTGCCTTCGTCAATCTGAAGTCAGAAGTCTCCACCGAGACCGTCACCATCGAAGACAATGACAATACCGATAATGTCCCCGGAACAGAATCAACTCCTGTCCGATCGGGCGCCGAACAGTTCCAAGATGGCTGGCGCTTTGGCGTGGGCTCAGAAATCGAGATCGTTGAAGGCGTTTTCGCCAAGGCGGAATATCGCTACTCGGATTATGGTGAAGACGAGCTGGGCTTAGACGTCACCCGTCATCAGATGGTGACTGGCGTGGGCCTGCGGTTTTAAGTCACCCCTGCCGCAAGGCGCGCGCGATATATCTCTCCCGTGCCTCTGGTAGTTCCTTGCCCGCTGGCGCCAGCAATCGCTCCGAAAGAAAGTGACCGGTCAGTTTGAGGCCAGCCCTTACATCTTGATGGGTTGGTTCCCCCTGGTCGATGAGGAATGGCGGTAGGGGTAGCATTTTCTCCTTATAGGGAAGGCCTGCTTCATAAGAGACCGCGCCGCCTGACTTTGGTGAGACGAATGTGAGTGCCGCACCATCCTCAAGCGCCCGACCCGTCGCCACGCAGCGATCAAGGGTGAGGCCAAAGCCCAACGCCTCCAACAGGCCCAACTCCCATTTAACCAACAGAATGGGCCAGATGGGCTGTGCCTCCAAATGATCAAGCAATGCGGCGGTGGCCTCATAGAGGGGTAAGTACGCCTGCCCCTCGGGCAACACCGTGTACAGAAGGTCGGTGACTGTCGTCAGGGCAAGAAGCGACTGCCGATCCGCCATGGCACCGGCAGCGCGCGGCGTCATCAACTCTAATGCAAAGTGCCCCAGCGCCCCATCGGTTCGGGCACGGCAGGTGGCCTCAACCTCATTTCCAGCTTGAAGAAGGGGCCCCTTTGTCTTCCCCTGCCCCCCATGAACAAAGCCCGAGGCCGCACCATGCTGAGCAGTGAAAATCGTGGCAACCGAATGGTTCTCCCCATGCGCTCTATTCGCAAGGATAAGGCCGCGATCCGTCCACTCCATAAAGGCCCCTTAAGACGGCAATCCTTCAAGGCCCATGCCGCGATACCGCTCCGCGTCAGCCATCCAATTCCCCCTTACCTTGACAAAAAGAAAAAGGTGTACGGGTTCACCCAATAGTTCAGACAGCTCTGTCCGGGCGGCCTCCCCCACCGCCTTCGCCGTACGGCCCTTTTGGCCAAGGACCAGCGCCTTTTGTCCATCTCGTTCGACATAGATGACTTGCTCGATCCGCAGCTCACCCTTTTTGGTGCGGGTCCAACCCTCGGTCTCCACCGTCAAACTATAGGGCAATTCCTGATGTAAGCGGAGAAAGAGTTTTTCGCGAGTAACCTCCGCCGCCATGAGCCGGTCGGTGATGTCCGATAGCTGATCTTCGGGATAGAGATAGGGTCCCTCCGGCGCGCGGGCAATCAGATACTCTTTCAGGGCCTCGATCCCGTGGCCCTTTGACGCCGAAATCATAAATGTGTCTTCAAAGACCCCCTCTTTATTCAACGTCTCCGCCAAAACCAGCAGTGGCGGTGCGGGCATGCGATCAATTTTGTTGAGCACCAAGATCGCGCGAGCGCCGGAGGCCTTGAGCCCTTCAATAACATTGTCTGTGTCTTCCGCTGCGCGTCGGGCCGCCGCGGGCGCATCTTCGTTCACCGTCGCCATGTAAGCGGGCGCATCTACCAAAAGGCAGATCACATCCGCGCCATCCACGCCGTCCCACGCGGCCTGCACCATGGCCTTGTCTAAGATTCGCCGTGGACGGAAGATACCGGGGGTGTCGACATAGATCAGCTGGGTCTCCCCTTCCATCGCAATCCCGCGAACCCGCGCGCGGGTGGTTTGCACCTTTGGCGTCACAATCGAGACCTTGGCCCCCACCATATGGTTGACGAAGGTGGATTTGCCCGCATTCGGCGCCCCAACGACCGCCACAACGCCGCATTTGGTTTCAGAAGAGCTATCGCTCATCAGCCCACACTCCTTCGCGAACAAGCATCTCAGTGGCCGCCTTCATCTGCGCATCCCGTTTGTTCTTTCCCTTCGCCGTTACCGGATGAAGATCACCGACCGAAACTTCGACCGTAAAAAGGGGCGAATGATCCGGACCTGACCGTTCTAGGTCGCGGTAGCGCGGCGTGCCGTACCGCCGTTCCTGCGCCCATTCCTGCAGCGCGGTTTTTGCATCTTGATGCCGCGCGGTAAGGGCATCGAACTTCGCCCCCCAATAGGTGTCATATGCCGTGGACGCCGCGGCAAGCCCGCCATCAATGTAAATCGCCCCAAGAAGAGCCTCGCACGCATCGCCCAAAATGGCGGTCTTTTCGCGTCCGCCATTACGCTCTTCACCGACGGACAGGAGAAGAGCCGGTCCCACGGCCCAGGCACGAGCCGCATCCGCACACGTCTCTTTCCGCACCAACGCGTTCAAGCGAGGCGCCAACTCTCCCTCGTCCAGATCGGGAAAACGTCGCCAAAGAGCTTCGGCCGTGAGGAGACCAAGGACACGATCACCGAGAAATTCAAGGCGCTCAAGGTCCTTTACCCCCCGACCTGACAGGCTGGCATGGGTCAAGGCGCGCTCAAGCAATGAACGGTCTTTGAAGTGATGTCCGAGGGCCGCCTCCACCGCGTGGGCGGCATCGCTATTCGCCGTCTTGAACTCAGTCAACGGAATCAAACACCCGCCCATAGCGGATCGCCATGGGCCAGTTCCATACTTCCCACAGGCGTGAGCGTTGCCCATCCACGGAGAAAGCGACACGGGTAGCCTTGCCGACAATTTGATCCATAGGCACAAACCCAACCGTCAACGTTCGACTGTCTGCTGAGTTGTCGCGATTGTCGCCCATCAGGAAGTAATGCCCCTCTGGTACGACAAACAGCTCGGTGTTGTCAGCCCCAGGATTTAGGTTCCCCTTACATTCCTGCACGGTATAGCTGACACCATTGGGCAGGGTTTCCTGATAAAGCCGTGCAACGGGCGAGGGCTGATCACAATTAGGTTCCTGGTCGGTGATCAGCACCCGCTCCACCCGTTCACCATTTATGTGCAATGCGCCAGAAATCATCTGCACCCGGTCGCCGGGCAAGCCGATCAAGCGCTTAATATAGTCCTTGTTGCCATCATTGCTGTTCTTGAAAACGATGATCTCCCCCCGCTCGGGCAGGCTGGAGAACAGGCGCCCCTCAACCGGCATGCGGGTCAGCGGATAGAGCAACGACGCCTTCGAATACCCGTATTCCATCTTATCGACGAGGATGAAATCGCCGACCAGCAGCGTGGGTTTCATCGAGCCTGAAGGGATGTTGAAGGGTTGGAAGAAAAAGAAGCGAATAAAAAGCGTGATGCTGACAGCGATAAGCACCGTCTTGGCCACATCCCAAGCCTCTTCAAGCGGGGTCATCTCACCAGCGCTCTCAATAATAGCGGCCTCGCTAACAGTCGCGGACGATTCGGGGGTCAATGAAGCGTCTGGTTTTTCGGTGGTTTCGCTCATGCTCACTCAACAAATGTTACGGGCTTATCCCGCCACGTCCGAACCGGAACCCGCGGCAGGGGAAGCGTAGAGGATCACAAACGCCTGGGCCAGGGGATAATCGTCGGTGATGGTCAAATGGACTTCCATTTGGCGACCTGGCGGCGTGAGGCGATCCAAATGGTCTTTTGCACCGCCGGTCAGCTCGATGGTGGGTTTCCCCCCAGGCAGATTCACCACCCCCATGTCCCGCAAATAGACCCCGTGATCGATGCCGGTGCCCAGGGCCTTCGCCATTGCCTCCTTGGCGGCAAAGCGCTTGGCATAGGAGGCCGCCCGCTGCCGCCGTTGGTCCGACTTCGCCCGCTCGACTTCCGTGAACACCCGGTGAGTGAACCGATCCCCAAACCGTTCGAGGGATTTCTCCACCCGGCGAATGTCGATAAGGTCGCTGCCAAGCCCGATAATCATACGAGCCGCCCGGTCCGCGCATCATTGATGAGCCGTCTCATCTCCTTCACAGCTTGATCGAGGCCCATGAACACCGCCTCCCCCATGAGGAAGTGACCGATGTTCAGCTCCCTCATCTGCGGGATCGCGGCGATGTTCTGCACATTCTGGAAGTTAAGGCCGTGGCCAGCATGAACCTCGATGCCCAGCTCATAGGCTTGCTCCGCGGCGGCCTTAATGGCGTCAAAGGCCGCTTGGATACGCTCGGGCGTCGTTGAAAAGGCGGCTTGCTGATAATCACCGGTATGGATCTCCACCACCGGCGCGCCCAAGGTCTTCGCCATCTCAATTTGGTTGGGATCAGGGTCAACAAAAAGAGAGACACGGATCCCCGCCGACAACAGCCGATCGATATGCGGACGGATGAACTCCGCCTGGCCCACGAGATCAAGGCCCCCTTCTGTGGTTCGCTCCATCCGCCGCTCAGGAACGAGGCAGGACGCATGCGGCTGCACCTCAAGGCAGAGGCTCACCATCTCCGGCGTGGCCGCCATCTCAAAGTTAAGAGGCTTTGAGATTTCATCTTTCAACCGACGAATGTCGTCATCGCGAATATGGCGCCGGTCTTCCCTTAAGTGGGCGGTGATCCCATCGGCTCCTGCCGCAATGGCCAAATGGGCCGCGCGAACAGGATCAGGGTCCACCCCGCCCCGCGCATTTCGCAGGGTCGCGACATGATCAATATTGACGCCAAGGCGGCAAGGAGGGAACTCAGCCGCCGGGTTATTGCCTTGGGGGTAATCTGTCGCCTGCATTATTGGACACCCCGACTCCCAGGCTTCACCGCTAGCGTTCCAGCTAGATGCGGGGGCAACTTATCCGCAGGCCAACTTTCGACATTGAGCGTGGTGAGCGGTAGCAGCGGCACATCAAGGTCCGCCGTTCCACCAGACCGGTCGATGAGGCAGGCCAGCCCTAGGGGCACCCCGCCCGCCGCGCGCACCGCTGCTAACGCCTCACGACTGGACAGCCCGGTGGACACAATGTCCTCGACCACGATCACTTTCGCGCCTTGGGTTAGACCAAAACCTCGGCGGAAGGTGAACTCCCCTTTTTCGCGTTCAAGGAACATGAACGGCTTGCCCAGATGACGAGCCGTCTCATACCCAAAAATAATGGCACCCATAGCGGGAGAGATGACCGCGGTCGGCGCCTCGCCAAACCGCTCTTTGATTTTAGCCGCCAAAGCCCGGCATAGGGTCTCTGTCGGCCCAGGGAACTTGGACACCAGCGATTTGTTTAAATAGGTGTCCGCGTGACGCCCCGAAGACAGCACAAAATGTCCCTTGAGGAGCGCGCCACACTGCTCAAAAATTGCCAATACGTCTTCATCCGTCATAGGAAGTCTCTTTAGAGTCGCCATGATGTGGTTCTGATGCTTCGTCATGCCGGTCGGCGGTCACCACATAATCCGACGCCCTAAGCCCTGTGAGAATATTGCTCAAGTGCCTGGCGTCGCGGACAAGGACGTCAAAACGGATATCCGAGAAATCAATTTCCCGATCCTGTAGCCGCAGGTCCATAATATCAGCGCCGTATCGCGCCAGCATGCTACCAATATGCCCAAGGGCACCTGTCCGATTGTTCACGGTAATGATAATTGGCGCAACAAATTGCGTCGTATCGTCAGCATCCCATTTGAGGTTCAGCCATTCTTGATCCTGGTGATCAACAAGAACCGGGCAGTCAATCCGGTGGGCCACCACACCGCGCCCCGGCTGACGTACCCCGACGATCCGCTCCCCCGGAAGAGGACCGCAACACCGACCAAGCTCCACCGCCACACCGGGGGTCACACCGTCGAGGGAAACAGCGCCATAGGGCAGGATTGAGCCCCGCCCCACTGCCCGTTCGCCCGTGCCCGCGGGGGCTACATCAAGGTTGGGGAACACCATCTCCAACACAGACTGACCACTAATATCCATTCGCCCCACGGCACCGAAAAGGTCATCTGCATTCTG
>CALFRH010000620.1 GCA_937919225.1 uncultured Parvularcula sp. | reverse complement strand
GCTTTCGCAATAGCCGTTCTCCCAGGGTGAGCCTGGTTCGATGAACAGCGTTTTCGCACTGACCTTGGGCAACCACTCCCGCACGGCCTTGGCGGTGAACTCAGGTCCATTGTCCGATCGGATATGACCGGGAACACCTCGGGCGATCATCAGATCAGCCAGCACCTCCAGTACATTTTTGCTGTTCAATCGACGTTCTACCTTGATCGCCAGACATTCCCGTGTGAACTCATCAATCACCGTGAGCATACGGAACTTGCGGCCATCACGCGTCCGATCCTGAACAAAGTCATACGCCCAGACATGGTTCCTATGCTCTGGTCTGAGACGGGTGCATGATCCATCGTTCAGCCAAAGCCTGCCACGCTTAGGCTGTTTGTGGGGAACACGTAGGCCCTCCCGCTGCCAGATCCGCCAGACGCGCTTGTGATTGACATGCCAACCGTCTTGCCGAAGCAAAGCCGTGATCCGACGATAGCCATAGCGACCATATTGGCTCGCAAGAGCAATGATGGCTGCTGTTAGCGCATCCTCATCATCCAATCGCTGAGGCTGCCGCCACTGGGTGGAACGATGTTGACCCACAGCCTTGCACGCTCGGCGCTCTGATCTGCCAAGACGGCCACACGCATGCTCAATGAACTGACGTTTGCGAGAGGGCCCTACCAGTTTCCCGATGCTGCTTCCTTGAGAATAGCCTTATCAAGTTCCGCATCAGCCAGTAGCCGTTTCAGCCGGGCATTCTCTTTCTCAAGATCTTTCAGTCGCTTGGCCTGATCAACCTTCATCCCGCGTTCGGCCGGAAAACAACGACCTGTGCGTTCTTTTCTTATCGGCCTCACTCTTTGCGCCATCTGTAGTACGTCACTGTAGTGACGCCCAAACGACGCACAACCTTGCCAACACTGACGCCCTCAGCCAGCAAGACCTCTGCCTCTCGTAACTTTGAAATGATTTCTTCCGGCGAATATCGCTTACCGCTCATCGTCTAACTCCTTTGAATAAGCCATTCTTTCACTCAACATGGCTGCATTCAAAGGGGACGGGTCACCCAATCGTCGTGCAGCTTCTCGACAGCTAAAACCGTCATCAACAAACCGAACTACGCGGATCCGAAGATCCTCCGATAAAGCTTGCATGATCCACCTCCAATAAAGGTGAATCACGCTTCGCCAGAACTTCAAACACTTGATTCAAGCTGATCGCCCAAAGCTCTAAATACTGGATATAATATCAGTAAGCAGATGTTAAAATCCAACGAGCTTGGTTTTAGCCAGCCTTCTACAATCCTATACCTCTGTTTGTGAGTGAGGAGATAAACCATCTGCATTGAGGTTATGGATTGCCACCGCTTCAATATTATCTGCGGGGATGAAGTTTAATATTTTCCCATAGAAATAAAGTTCAGTCTCGAGCGCTCGCTTACGCGTTTCAGATTTTTGGAACCCATGCTTTTCGCCTTCGAACGGTAGATAAGCCGTTGGGATTCCGCTTTCTTTGAGAGCCTCAAATATCAATTCGGATTGGTTGGGAAGAACAATTTTATCGTCCACTCCTTGAAATGTGATCAATGGCGAATTTAAGCTCTCGATACTGTGTATTGGCGATCGATCCCTATACTTTTCTTTTTCTTCTGGATAACGGCCAATGAGATGATCAAAGTAACGGGATTCGAACTTGTGTGTATCCCGTATGAGCATTTCGAGATCACTGACGCCGAAATAGTTCGCACCACCTGCAAAAACATCGTGAAAGGTCAGGGCCGCGATCACGGCAAAACCGCCAGCGCTACTCCCTCTGATCAATAACCTGTTTCGGTCGACGAATCCCTTTTCTGACAAATAAACGGCGCCATTGATTGCGTCATCAATATCTTTAACACCCCATTCGCCGTACAGGGATCGACGATAAGATCTACCAAACCCGTAACTACCCCGATAATTTACATCGAGAACGGCAAAACCGCGAGTTGTCCAGAACTGTATTTCATAGTTTAGGTATGGCAGAGAATAGAATGTCGGCCCCCCATGCATACGTACGATAAGGGGAGGTTTTTCATCACTCGGCCCGCTGAATTGTTCATTTTTGGGAGCATAGTAGTATGCATATGCAATTTCCTCACTAGTGGTCGGAAATGATAATGGTTCAGGTTGTGATATAGATTGTTTACTGAGTAAAGGGGAGTCTATACGGCGAATTGTTTCAATATCACCCGTCTCAATATCATATCGCTCTAGAACATCGTGCCCGGATGTTGATCGCACTACGATGTACACACTCTGATCTGCAACGACAAAAGCTCCAGGTTCGCCATCATTCAGTGCGATAGGTGTGAGTCTACCATCTTTGGGATTAATTCGCCCTACTGAGAAATGTTGGTTTTCAATATACCGAGCAAATATCTCTCCACTTGGCAAAAAATCATAGTGGTTTTCGCCCATCGACCAAAGAGAGAACGCGAAATCTGCATCTCGCCTATGTACAGTTGAGATCCCTCCATTCGCCCACACATGGATATTCCACCAATCCGTGCGATCACTAATGAAATATAGAGTTCTACTATCTGTCCATCTTGGTTGGAGAATGGATTCGTTCACGCCTTCATTTAGCCGTAGTCGATTGATAATTTCGCCATTGTCATCAATTTCACCTATCCAAAGTGATGTGTTGTCCCATGGTAGGTTTGGGTGATCCCATGATACCCAAGCAATCCGCGAGCCATCTGGGGACACGGAGGGGTAGGCAAAAAAATCGGCACCATCAACAAGGATGTGCTGGTCGTTGCTATTAGACCCTGACTCCAGTGGGATTGCGCAAATTGTATTTCTTGCTTCACCGTCGCGCCGGTGATCTTCCTGAACAGATATAATACGATTGCGGTGTGAATCCTTCACAAAGTCAGCAAAACGTGCGCCATCTGTATCGGTCAATTGAGTGAATTGGCCGTCCGTACTAACATTATATAATTGCTGATCGGTTCCGTTCGATACAATTACCGATTGGCCATCGGCCAGTATGGCTCGACCACCATATTCATGCACACGCGTTGCAGCACTGAACGGTTGTGGCGTAGTTTCGGCGACTCCTCCCTCGCTGGTGAAATGCATTAATGCATATCTTCCCCCTTCATGTGGTCTGTGCTCGCGCCAATGAAGGACACCGCCGTCAAACTGCAGATCAAAAAAACCGTAGGATTGACCAGATAAATCACTTGCCGATAGTGGGGATGTCCAGGTTCCATAGGGGGCAACAGTCATGGTTTTGTGATCTCCGTCTTAGTATCGCTATTAGATTTATCCCATAAGTACCTAATACGGCGCTTAAACTTAAGACCAGGTCTGCCTCAATTCCTGAGTCGCGAATTTTGCTCATCTTATCTTTGTGGAAGATATCGATCTCTAATTCGGAATCGGCAAAAATTTCTTGTGCCTTCTTCATAGATTCAACGCGAATAAACCAAAGAAGGTAGGGGTCACCCTTTACTTCAATATAGAACCAACACTCTAGCTCTACCCCTTCCCGACGCAGAGTTTCGATGACCTCATCTTGGCGTACCTCAAGTGTTGTTTTCCACTCCTGTAGGTCATCCTTGTACCCCTTTTTTAACTTAATCAAGCCTGCTGTCGATTCCATAATATCTCCATGTCATTAGTGATTGTGAATAAGTTTTGAGAGGTTTCGCAATTGGGGTGCGCGGGTATCGGCAAAGGTATAAGTATCTCAATAATAACGTGTACATAGGATTGCTGATTTACCATGAGGTGGGTGTGAAGAGTGTGTGTACTGGCACCGTCCTGGATATCAATTTTCTATATTCAAAGGCTCGTTGAGCGCCCGCTTTACCGATATAGATAGGTTAGTTGATCTCTGTCGCTTGTTTGAAAACCCTTATGTAATTTTCACCAAGAATATTTTTGACATCTACGGTGCTATATCCCGCGCTCAGCATAAGAGCCGTGAGATCTACGATCTGTTCAGGTTTGGCGTAGTTAAATCCTGGCCAGTTTGGATCCAGCGTCATAGGCCATTCTTCGGGCCGCGTTCGCGCCCAGGCGCTAAGAGGAGCGGGGTTGAAAACAACATCCAATCCAATGCCCGCATGCGTCGGCCCGACCAGTTGAACAGTGTGGTCGATATGTTTGAATAGTGTTTCGCTTGTACAAGCTTGATCACCGAGATACTCGCTTGATCCAGAAACGCCGACGAGTCCGCCAGTTTCGGCGACCGCTTTAATCTGTTCGTCCGTAACATTACGAAAACATGGGCGAATAGCGTCTGCAGTCGAATGTGTGAATGCCGTCGGTTTGGTCGCGCGTTCCATCGCCTGAAGGGATGTACGTCGACCCACATGGCTTAGATCAATGAATATGCCACCAGCCTGAAGTTTATCGACAAAAGTTCTCCCGAGGTTGGTCAGGCCACCATCATACTCCTCTGCGCATCCGCCGCCGATGGAGTTTGAATTATTAAACGCAAGAATAGTCTGCATAATGCCGAGTTTGCGATAAGCCCCAATCATATCAAGATTGCGCTCAAAACAACGCATTCCTTCAAATTGGAAGTAGATTGCGAGTTTGTTTTCGTTTTCTGCATTGATTATATCGTTGACGGATTCCGCTAGAATGTATTTATCTGGGTGCGCTAGAATTTTCGCACGTGCCCAGGCGATTAAATCAATCGCCTCAGTGATGTTGTGATTGTCACCCGCCAGAGTAACGCCCAGAACGTTGACACCAGCATCTGCGAAGCGGTCGAGCTTATCCCAGCCATTATCATAGGATTCTAGCCCCTTAAGGTCGACCGGCCAAACATTGTCCCAAACAAGAGCGTCCCGCACAATGGCTTGCGCTTCGTCAATGTGGCTTGATATTGTAGACATTTCGCGAACCCTCGTACTTGAGCTACTTCGAACGGATGGCTTTTCCGTTTATCGGAAACGCCGGGCACTTCTATTTGTTGTAAGAAGAACTCTGGCCCCGATTGTGCACCGGGAACTCTACAAATCACACTCGGTGATGACTGTCTTTGTTTTTCCTTGTCGCAAATGGATTTCGTATTGCTCAATCGAGCATACGTGCCATTGATGTTTATGATGGAGAGGGGAGGGGATGTTCTTCAGCCGATGTATTGTCCGTCGTTGCCATTTCCTGCGAATATTGTGGAATTCGCTTTTCGTGGAGTTGCAACCATATTGCGCTGAAGTCAATAAATCAGTGTAAAGATTTAATCGTACGCTCCGATTGGGCAACATCATAGATCAATGGCGCGCGGTAGAGACAGAAAACGGGGTCGTTCCCATTTCCTGGTTCGCCTTACTCCGCAGGTAACTGAAACCCTTCTGATCGGGGGTCGAGGACGGCCGTTTCCGCGACGCCCTCTACGGTTCAGACTGCCTGATTGGATCATGCAGATGCAATAGCCTTGTTGTTTTCGCGCGTGAGCCGATTTTTTTTGATCCAACATAATCCGATGGCGTGCTAAGTGCCTGTTGATATCGCGTCGACAAAAGAGGCTGGCACGCTTTCCAGCTCTGTTGCTATTGTCGAATTCCATCGGTTTAAAAAGCCGAACATCGCGATCACGGCAACGATTTCAACAACTGCTTTTTCGTTGTAATGGGTTTTGAGAACCTCAAAATCTTCATCAGTGACGGCATTTGGCGTCATACCGGCGCGCAT
The DNA here is from genome assembly GCA_937919225.1 of uncultured Parvularcula sp. Lineage (GTDB taxonomy): Bacteria > Pseudomonadota > Alphaproteobacteria > Caulobacterales > Parvularculaceae > Parvularcula. Next base: position 4,965 of record CALFRH010000620.1, on the reverse strand, counting down.
AGCGACATGAATAGCTGAACGTTCAGCATCGGTGAAAAGTGGGCTTTCTTGATAATTCCAGACCGCCTCAATCTTTTCTTTTGATACCCCTGCTTTATGGGCGCTATGCGCAGTGTGCGCTGCGCAGTAAGAACAACCTGCTGCTTTAGATGTCGCCTCTCCGATCAGTCGTTTTAAGCCAGGGTCGATAGCACCTGGTGCGTAGATCGTATTCACGAGCGTTCCAAGCGCCTGGGCGATGTCCGGTCGCCACGCCAGGGTCAACGCCGCGTTGGAGATATAACCGGATTGTTCCTCAAATTTGGCAAGCATTTCGGCGAGTTCGGGCGCATGCTCTGGGGATCGTGGTTTGATACGGGGCATAGAAATTACTCACTTATGGGCACCTATGGCTGGTGGTGCAGGGTTCTTCTCTAGCTGCATGCGATACACACTCATGGACCTACGGCTTTTCAGGTAAAGCGATATGATACAGCATTCCTCATTATAACTATGATGACCTTTATTTATTCTCTATCGCTAGATTTGATAGCCCATAGAGTTCGTCAAACCACCATCAACAAGAAGCTCTGTACCCGTTATATAGCAAGCATCGTCCGACGCAAGGAATGCTGCAGCCTTCGCGATATCCCATGCGTCCCCCATGCGCCCAAGAGGCACTACCGCGCTGCGTTTGGCCCGCATTTTTTCAATCTCGCCACTGACCGTCTCTGTATACGCCGCAACAATTGTGGGTGTATCCATATAACCGGGTATAACGACATTTGCGCGGATATTATGAGAAGCGTTTTCGAGCGCGATCGATTTGGTGAACTGCACAACAGCTGCTTTTGCGGCGGCATATGAAGGCATCGTCACGCCAACCCATCGCCGATCAGCAATTGATGAGGTGTTAACGATTGCTCCGCCACCGCTAGCCCTCATCAAGGGGATAACACTCCGACAGGTTAAGAAGGTGCTGTTGAGGTTTATCGCGATACCGCTTTCCCATTCCTCAAGAGAATGTTCATCGATGGCTTTAATAAGGGTTACACCAACATTATTGTGAAGAACATCCACTTTGCCGTAAGTTCGGTGAACAGAATCAAAAAAGTCCTCGACGCTTTCTTGTGATGTGACATCGATGCTCTTTGCTGTGCAGGTGCCACCTTCACTTTCTATGGTGCGCTGCGTCTCCTGGGCGGCCTCCAGGTTAATATCCCCCGCAACAACGATTGCGCCTTCTCGCGCATAGACCACAGCCGCCGCTTTACCATTTCCCCATCCCGGACCGATGGATCCGGCACCAGCGACGACGATGACTTTATCTTTAAAACGATCCATCTTTTTCACATCATTCAGCGATTTGTTGGGTACGTTAAAGTAGAACTAAATTGGGCAAAAGATCCGAATATGTATCGATGCGGACGTTCCTTTGCCGCAGGCGTAATCAGCTCCAACGAAAAATGAGCAGTGGTGCTCATGTGAACTTCCGCGCTTCATACCTACTCGCAATGTTGTTGGTGATAGGATACCAAAGGTAACATTGTAGACGGACTATATTTTTTCCGCCAGCAGCGTAAGGCGATGGCGCATTGGCGCTAAAAGAAAAACGCCGGGTCAACATAGCATAGCTGTGTGACGTTTAAACAACTGTTTTAAAATGGATCTTGCCTTGTGGTCAGATGATCCGAATGAGCAAAGCCGGTTCCTTGTGTCTTGCGGAAAAATGCGTTGCTCTCGAACTCGGCTTTGCGTGGAAGCGTTGCAGGTAACCTGCGCGTAGATGTCGCATCCGAAGAAAATGAAATGAAAAGTACTCGTAACAACCAATTTGAGGGGCAAATATGCTATTAAGAACTACAGCACTCGCGCTTGTCATGTCAGCGGCGTTTAACAACGGTGGCGCACTGGCTCAATCAGGATCTACAACCGATGCGGAGGAGTTAAACGATGTTGTCGTCGTAACCGCTCAGCGTCGTGAGCAAAATCTACTCGAAGTTCCCATAAGCGTTTCAGTGATAGGCGGTGACGCAATTGAAAAAGAGGGGATTACCTCAACCGCTGATCTAGAGGCATTGGTACCAAGCCTCGACTATGGAGGAGGTTCGACACGTTCGTACACTCGACCGCTGATCCGCGGTATCGGGGATACGATCAATAATGGTACTGACTCGAATGTTGGTGTGTATCTTGACGATGTACCTTTGCCAACATTTCTAGCAGACTTTGATCTCATTGATGTTGAACGGGTAGAAGTGCTGCGTGGACCACAAGGGACTCTGTTTGGCCAAAACTCTCTTGCGGGTGCTGTCAACGTTATTACGCGCCAGCCGTCGGATGAGTTAGAGGCTGTGCTTCAACTAGGATATGGCAGTTTCGAAGAGTTCGATGCGCAAGCTTATATTTCCGGTCCGCTAAGTGACCGTGTTCGTGTTAAGTTAGTAGCCAAATATAACGAGTTTGGCGGTTTCGTGGATAACACAGCGATCGGCGGCACGGTAGATCCCAGTGAATCCATCAGTCTTCGCGGCGTCTTAACCTACGATGTGACCGACGATCTTAAGTTTGATCTCATTGCTGATTATAATGACGATCAAGGGTCTTATCTTGATTTTGTTCCCTTTGGTGAATTCGAAAAATTTGAGCCGGATGGTAACTTTAGTAATCGTGATAATGCTGGTGTGACGGCAAAGGTCGCGTATAGCGGCGGTAACTACGACATTACGTCTATTACGTCTTATCGTGAATTTACGAACAACGACTCTATATCTTCAGAGGGTATTGCGAATACGTTCCTGCATGATCAAAGTCAGCTGTCGCAGGAAATTAGACTGTCTTCGAGCTTCGGGGATAGCTTTGACTGGTTGCTGGGCCTTTATTACTACGATGAATCATTTACCCAGGATCAAATAAATCAATTTCCCCCCGTTTTAGACTTAAGGCTTGATGCGGAGATTGATACGCAGACCTATGCGGTGTTTGGCGACTTCACATATGCCGTTACCCCCAAACTCGATTTTGTTGGCGGTCTGCGCTACACGTCTGTTGAGCTAGAAGGCGGAGTCGATACGAGCTTCTTCTCTGATTTCTTCCCCGGCTTTTTCCCGCCAGTGAACTTAGCGTTTTCCAATTCTAGTGAATTGAAATTCGAGCAAGTCTCTGCTCGTGCGGCATTGCTTTATAAGCTCACGGATGATGTGTCGGTTTTCACATCTTACGCCACTGGGTTTAAGCCGGGTACGTTCTCACTATACTCTTTCCAACCGAATGATCCCCCTATTGATGAAGAAACGGCTGCTAGCTATGAGATTGGGCTTCGCGGATCTCTCTTCGATAAGAAGTTCGATTTCGACTTTACTGCGTTTTACGTCGATTACGAGGGACGTTTCTCGCTAGAAGAAGTGCCTGGAACCACGGGTGGCGTCAGCCGTTTCGCTATCAACAACCCTGGCGATGGTATATCGAAGGGCATTGAGGCGGCTGCCGGGTGGCAAGTGACGGATAACTTCCGCCTAACTACATCCATCGCCTTGCTCGATACAGAATTGCAGGATTACGTTGTTAATCAGTTCGATGGAACACAAGATGTTCTTGCTGACTTTAGTGGCAATTCCTTTGCTCAAGCACCTGACCTAAGGGCGACGATTGGGTGGGACTATACCCAATCACTCACCGATAGTCTCGACGGTTTCTTTCGTGGCCGCTGGCGGTACAACGATGAATTTTTTGTGGATGATCTAAATACAGAGGAGATTGACTCTTACAACCTTACAAGTCTGAGTATTGGTGTTCAAAGTGAGAGGGTCACGGCGTCCATTGATGCGGAGAACCTGTTTGATGAATACTACGTTATTAACGCGACAGACTTTTTCCTCGAAACGCAGGGTCGTCTAGCCACACCAGGGCAGCCACAGTCGTTCATGGCGCGGGTACGCGTTCGCTATTAGAAGTCAACATCATGCGAGGTGGTGGCGTATGTCGTCCAGACATATGTCGCCCACCTTGCTCCTTCTCGCTGGCGCGTGACTCTTATGGTCCGCGTCAGTTCTTTTATGACAGTGTTTAAATTTTGTAGAAATCTGGGATGAGATGAAAACAACAAAGCTATTTGCGTTTGGCGCTCTTGCCGTTCCTCTTGCTGGGGTGGCGATGCCGATTACCGCATTTATACCTGCCTTCTATGCCAGTCAGATGGGTTTGTCGCTCGGGACGATCGGTATCGCATTGATGGTTTTACGCATGGCGGATGTGTTTGTTGATCTTGGTATCGGCTATTTCTCTGACAACACAAAAACGAAGTATGGACGTCGTCGTCCGTGGATTGCTTTTGGCATCGTCCTACTGTTGCCATCTGTCTGGATGTCTTATGCCCCAACCGGCGATGTGGGGCTTCGATATTTGATGGTATGGGTTGGGATAGCGTATCTTGGCTGGTCACTCGTCAATATACCGTATTCGGCTTGGTCGGCAGATCTATCCTCTGAGCCGACGGAGCGTAGGCGGATCGCAGGGTGGCGCGAAGTTGGCCATCTTGTGGGTATGTTCACTGCGTTGTTTGTGCCCTTTGTTACCGCGTTTTACGGGCATGGCATTGATAACGTGACGATGAAATGGCTGGCCCTGGTTGTGTGTCCCTTACTGGTTGTGGCGGGCTGCCTCACATTGAGCATTCGTGAAAAATCCGGTCGGCAAGTCGACAAACCCAATTGGAGTGCCGGTTTAAAGTTCATGGTCTCCAATAGGCCATTTCGATGGTTCTTTTTGTTTTCATTTTTAGTGTATCTATCGGCTGCAGTGACGCAAGCGACATTTGTTCTTTATGCAACATTCTATGTTGCATCACCAACGTTGGCTGGACCTATATTCCTAGGTTATTTTGCCGCCGCTATTATTGCCACCGGGCCGGCAGTGAAGATTTCAGGCCGATTTGGAAAGCACAAAACAACAGCGGTTTCCATGGGTATATGGATTATATTGTTCTTG
>CALFRH010000619.1 GCA_937919225.1 uncultured Parvularcula sp. | reverse complement strand
GGAAGAGGTTCGTGCCGATCGTGACAACCCGCCCAAAGCCCGCATCCGCCATCCTAGGAGCGGTAGCTTGGATGACATTCAGCGCGCCCAGGACCGCAGTGCTGTGTTGCAAGAGCATTTCAGCGGCGCTTAAGTCACTTCGGAAATGCTGCTGCATGCAAAAAACGGGAGCGGCGGCAATGAGGCCATGACGGACAGACGGTCCAGCGGATGTGTCGATCCGGACAGAAAGCGTTCTAACCGGTTGGCTGGCGCATTTTGGAGAAGGCTTTAAAACATGGCTGGGCCGCGTGCCGGTGCGGCTGCCAGAACTTGTAGAAAGACGCGGTCCATAATGACTCAGTATTGGGGGTATCGCGGATCATAGAACTCGACCCAAAGGTGAGGCGGCAGATTATGCATGGAGAAGTTATTCGTACACTACATAGCGAATGCCGGGTCAGGATGCATTCAGTTCTCGCATTGCGCAAACGCACAGGCGGGAGAGCGAAAGAAGTGACGCGGTATGCGTTCGTTCATAGCCGTGACTGGCGTCGCATCCGAAACCCAAGAGAGCCAAGCGTACATCGTGGCCTGCATCTCGGATGGCGCGGGCATCACTAAAATATTGCGGAAATACGTCCCGAGCGTGGGCGATGCCATTGTCTTCAGCCAGGTTGACCAAACGGTGCGCGAGAATCTGATCGTATGGTCCAAAAAGATCCTTGAATGCAATGGTTACGCCATAGGGATGGCTGTTTTGACCCTCCGCGCACAGCGCAATGTCAATTGCTATCACGTCTGCAATAGCCTCATTCGCGAGATGGCCTGCGCCGCCGCCTACTTCCTCCGTCCCGCAAAACAACAGCTGTACTCGACGCGCGGGGCGTATCCCAGCTTGGACGCATGCATGCGCTGCAGCCATGAGCGCGGCCACACCGGCTTTATTGTCAAAGAAGCGTGACGTAATGAAGCCGGTGTCCGAGAAAAACTCTTGTGGGTCGAGCGAAACGATATCGCCTACCTCAACACCAGCCGCATGAGTGTCCGCTGCACTGTCCGAACGGATATCGAGCCGCATCTCTAGGTTGCTCCAATCGACCGGTTGCGTGTTAATCTCATCATAATGCGCGTGGCCTGAAGCCAATAACGGTAAGAATGTGCCTCGGATCGGTTCTCGGCTATGAAGCAAGGCCCGCGCGCCCTCGACTGATCGAGCAGGCAGGCTACCAAGAGGGGTCAACGAGACGCGACCATTGGGTTTGATTTGCGTTACCATAGCGCCCAATGTGTCGAGATGCGCGGCAAATCCCAATTCATGGTTCACCGACGAATCGTGTCCTTCAAAGGTTGCCTTTAGCGCCCCAGAGCGCGTGACACTAGTGGGCAGCCCCAACTGCTGGAGCTCATGCCGAACAAGAAACATTACGTCCTTGGTCATGCCCACTGGGCTTGGCGTCGCTAACAAGCGCTTAAGCAGATTGATGAGATAGTCTTTGTCGATATCCGGCGGATCTTGATTTGCGATCTCTGGGATCGGAGGGACCGAGCATACCATGTGATATTTCCTCGCCCTCAGAAACGAGGGCTCATCGGCGTGAAGTCAATTACCAATGTATGTCGCCAGCCTTCGGTCGCGGCACCATCGAGGACAACTCCTGATACGTGATGTGAGACCTGAGGGTCGTGCACAGCGTAGCTTTCTAGCCGTTCTTCGAGCGTGAAGCTCGCCCGGATTCTCCCTGCAGGTGTATCGACTGGTAACTTTCCGACCTGCGATACTTCAGCAACTGTGTTGTCTCCGCCGCTTATGCCGCATCGATCAATCAAATGGATGAAGGTGTAATGTTCGCCATCCTGATGGAGGCAATCGGGAGTGATTTTGGCTATTGGATAGGTACGATTTACATAGAGCCGCATCAACGCAACCCCAACTTGGATCGGGGCGCTGCGATCAAAGCCTTGCCATACTGTACGATCAAAGTTGTCGACGATCACCTCGGCCAAATCGCCACTATTGCAGATTTGGGCGGGGAGCGGCGGAAAGAGCCGCGACTTATCGCCAAGTTCGGGGTTAAAGTCTCCTTGGTAGTATTCGCTGGCCTCCCTGCCGTCGGAATTGCACGTGTTGGGGAACCAATGCAGAGCCTTGCTCCAGGGAAGCAGTAGCGCACGGCCATAGCAACGGAAACGGGTCGAACCGTCGCCGTAAGGATCTGCTTCGAGATCGAGACAGGTTTGATGCAAGGTTGCAAAGAAGGTGCTGTAGCTCTCATTCAGCCGGAAGGGTTCGAACCCATGCAACTGCAACCCTGCGCCTGGAACCGCTTCAACGCCTGCGTCAGTTGGGGACGACAACTCCCTATTCAGATGTATTTGTGACATTCTGACCTCCTTTTTTTGCGATTGCTCTTTGCGGTTCGTAACGCGCTCTCGACTAGAAAATTTCTAGCGATACTGGTGTGTTACGATGAAGAAACATCAAATCCATACGATCTATAACGTCGGTCGGCCCTTCGATCTGTCCAGCCCTAGCGAGATACGACACTCGATGACCGCCGAAAAAGACTTCCGCCAATGTGGATGCGTGAAGCCGCACAGAGCTATCTGTTGCAATTGGCTGTTTGGCTACTCGCCGGCACTGGGCACGACCGTCCGAAGTGACAAAGATGCAGTATAGACCGGCCACGTCATCCGGTCCCTCTAGCGCAATATCAATCTTCCCAGAGATTGCATATCTGCGCGCGGAAAGCGCGTTTGCGACGTCCAGAAACCTAAGGTGTAATCCTTCGGATACGGTCGTTTTGATCATCCGAGAGTCTCTAGCAAGCGCTATGATTGGATCCGGGTATGGTCGAAAGGGCGCGCGCAACGTAGAGACAAGGTCGTGATTTGCTGCAAACCTCCAAAGCTCCAATTCCGCTGCTACATCGGTGCCAAATATCTCGCGAATGAATAACACACCCCCGTCATTGGAATCCTGCTTCTCCGAGTTGGTGTGAAACAAGAGATATCCGACAACCTCCTCGCCGCGCAGGGCCAGTGCGTATCTAAGGCACGCGCCAGGGAAACTCCCGAATGGTGAGGCAACGAGCTGCCGCGCTTCCCACCAATCTGTGCTTCGCCGAAATACACCTGGTCGTTTGTCAAGATTGCGATCATAGAGCGCGCGCGCCGAGTCAAGAAACGTGGCGCGGTCAACCATCACGATCATTGGATCACCCAAACTCGGACCCAAGATTTCTAGGCAAGCCGTTATCAGATGCGTTGCGACCTTCACTGCGCTTCCAAAACCAAATCGGCGATAGATCGTTGGCTCCGTCGCCCAAAGAGCAGCCATAGTCTGGCCCCGTGCCCGCGCATTTTGCAAGCCGTGTGAAAGCATCTGCCGTAAAAGACCGCGGCGACGATGCGTCGGCCGCACTGATACTGCTGTCACGCCTGCCATCTCGATCCGACCACCTGGTACAACCATATCAAGATCGTAGAGACCGAGTGTTGCGACCATTTGATGGCACGGCCCTTTGAACACTTCGGTTTCGGGTTGATTCTGGTTGGTAACGTGCGGCAACCGTGTGTCATAAACGCAGAAGCATCTGTCGCTGCGCAGCACGCGGGCGAGCCGGGTTCGGCAGGATGTCTGGGTATCCTCCAGACAACTGATGTCCATAACATCGACGAAGGCATCGAAAGCGTCCGCAACGAGCTGCTCGACAACGTAGTTGGTGTGCTTTGTCACCTCTCCGCCAAGCTCAATATTATCGGGCACATGTACTACAGTGCCCTGTGATTGACGTCCCAAGTTGTGCAAATGTTGCGCCACTTTATCTAACCTGCCTCGAAAAGAACGAGGGCGTACCAGTCCTGCTCATCTGTGAAACGGGCAATCGGGAAAAGTCCGATTGCCTCCGTTTGCGCGGTGACGTCGTCCAGCACAAACTTACGCTGATATGCAGTACGAATTGTTTCACCTTTGGCAAAATGCGCCTCTAGCCCCAGGGCCTCCAGTCGCACAACTTGATCCTTAAGGCTCCTCTGGTGGGTTTCGTTCCGAGAGAGTTCCGAGTGGTAGCGAACCACGAACTCGAAAGCATTGGGATCAAAATCTCCTGCAAAACTGCGATTGAGACTCATCAATGCATTTGCGCTATGACGTTGGGTCTCAGAGTTCGAATAAGCTGCTTTTACGATTTCCGGATCCTTAACCAGGTCGAAGGCGATAAGAATCTGATCACCCTTACTGACTTGGCTTCGCCAAAAGCGAAGCAAGGAAAAATCGTCAAGCTGACTAATAGTGCTGCCAAGAAGCATGAAGAGTTTCGGGATCTCTGTGGCGTGGACTACCTCTTGGATCGCTTGTTCGAATGTTCCAGCGAGACAGCGGATGCGTGCGCCAGGCAGCATATCGGCAAAGACCTGCGCACCTTCATACATCAGTTTCTCATTGATGTCATTTGGCATGTAGTAGAGCGCGCTATGCTGCTGCTGGACAGATCGTAAAAGCCCAGCATTCTTCTTGCCGCTACCGCTGCCCAGTTCTACTACCAGTGGGGAAACGGTTAGCCTTGCAATGTCTTCGTTGTGGCGGTCGAGCAGTTCGCATTCTTTGCGTGCAAGGTAGTAGCTCTTTGCATCGACGATTTCGTCACCGATCGCAGATCCGAGATCGTCATAGAGAAATACGGCGGGTACATATTTGGTCACACCAGTCAATGCTTGGCGCAATTCATCGATCTGTTCAGGTGCATATCCAGCGGTCGCTTCATTCGAGGCGCGCCAGACATCGACACGCGGGTGCCCTTCGTCACTTGCGATGATGGTGTTGTTAGTGCTCATGGCTTTCATTTTTTCAGCGTTAAAGCCGAGGTCGCTGGCGTTCATGGGAAGTCTCCTATGTCATAACTTCATTTATTGCGCCGCGACGACTACCTAGCGCGCGGTTTGGGCGGTTGTTCCGCCGTCGATAATGATTTCGGTTCCAGTGATGTAAGCGGACTGCTCTGATAGCAGAAAGATAACACTATCAACGACATCACCAATCCGAGCTGTTCGGTTCAATAGCGAGGCCTCAGCACGCGCGGCCCAATCGGTTTCTGTAAGACTCTCCGCCATGCTGGTCGGAATCGCGCTTGGGCAAATGCAATTGAATCGGATATCTTGATCTGCCCACTCAATGGCCGCGCACTTGGACATCAACAGTACCGCTGCCTTGCTTGCAGAGTAAGCAGCATATCCGCCTGCGCTTCCAACAAATCCGCCAGTTGAGGCTATTGTCACCACCCGTCCTTGCTTTCGACGGGTCATGAGAGGAAGCGCGGTTTGCAATCCGAGCAGCACCCCTTTGACGTTGACATCAAAGGTGCGCTGCAATGTCTCCTCGCTCATGGTCGCTATCGGCTCGCAAATTAGTATACCAGCGTTATTCACAAGCATGTCTAGGCCGCCCAGATTCGCTAAAGTAACCGTTAACCGGTCCCAATCCGAGCGGTTGGTGACATCTAGGTGGTGAAACTCGATCACTTTGCCATTGGAGCGCGCCACCGCCGACACATTGGCACCAGCCTCTGAGTCGATATCGCCAATTAAGACCTCCGCACCAAGAGCGGCTAAACGTTCCGCAATGGCACGGCCAAGGCCTTTAGCTCCGCCCGTGACCAGCACACGCTGACCATCGAACATTCGTTCACTTGCCGGCTTGTCGAACAGCCCCTTTGGTGCGGATGAAACCGTCAACTGTAAAGTGCATCTGCTGTAGTGCCATAGGTCTGTATGAGTGGCAGCCTTAAACTCCCCAAAACGGGTATTTGAAAATTCCCCAACAT
>CALFRH010000618.1 GCA_937919225.1 uncultured Parvularcula sp. | reverse complement strand
CTTGAATCACCTTTCGAGACATTTGTGAATCCTGAATCCCCACAGACCCTAGTCACCATAATGAAAAGGACGTCCAGCATAGCATCATTATATCTGATTTTTAGATAACTGAAAACAAGATATAGATGCGTTGCCCATCACAAAGGATGGGCGATCGCTTGCACAAGACCTTAACCACCAAACGCCATGCAGCCCTCATTGATCTCTTGGTGACGGCGCGGGAAAAAGCGGGTCTCACGCAAACAGAGCTTGCTGACCGGTTGGGAGAATACCAGTCCTTTGTTGCCCGGCTCGAAAGCGGGCAACGACGCATTGACGTTGTGGAATTGATGACAATTGCCGAGGCGTTGGGACAAAATCCCGCGCGCATCATAGAGAAATTAAAGCAATTACCTGCGGGATAAAGCCCAGGGCATGCTGTAGACACCCGCTTCCCCGCGGCGACCGGTAGGGAGACCGCGGGGTCCAGCACCGGAATTGGACGATACACAAACGATTGTTCATCTTTGATAATCGGAGATGGGTCCCGCGGTCACGCTTCGCTTGCCGCGGGAAGGCGGGCGGAAGGATACTACTCCCCCCAGCTTCGCGCGAAGAGTTTTTTTGACCACACAACGAGTCATCGCCTCAGGATACCAAAGGCATAACGATCAACGACGATGTTATCATGGCCAAAAGTAATCCTAAGATCATCAAGCGCCAACGTCCCCAGAGGTAAATGATAGATGCGTTCCCAACGATTGCGCCACAGCCAACCGCCACTCCACCCAGATCAATAGACTTCGTGGGACAGGAGAGGAGTGTTTCGCTCGGAGAGAAACTGAACATCAGCACGTGGCCGATGATCAAGCCACCAATTGGGATCCAGTTGGGGAGTTGTCTCGACCTAATCCACGGAATACCAAAATAAAAAACTCCCGCCAAAGCCACAGCGAAAAAAGCCAATGTCGATAGAGCAAAAGCCTGATCACTTGGATCGCAGTACCTCTTTATACTTATAATAGAAAAACCTAACCAAAGCCCAAGCCCAACAACCAGGATACCCAGAAGGGGAACTGGCATGGGATCAAGCTTTCGACTCACTCCACCCCCAGCTTCGCGCGGAGGATTTCGTTCACCGCTTGCGGGTTCGCCTTACCGCCGGTCTCTTTCATCACTTGGCCCACGAACCATCCAAGGGTTTTAGGCTTTTCTTTCACCTTCTCCACCTGGGCCGGGTTGGCGGCGATGACCTTGTCGACCGCGGCCTCAATGGCGCCGGTGTCCGTCACCTGTTTCAGGCCCTCGCGCTCGACAATATCCGCCGGCTCCCCCCCCTTTTCCAGCATGATCTCAAACACCGTCTTGGCAATTTTGCCGGAGATGGTTTTGTCCTGGATAAGATCAATAAGGCCCCCAAGCTGACCGGCTGAAATCGGGCTTTCCCCAATCTCCTTGTCCATCTTGTTCAAGACACCAAACAGCTCCGTGGTCACCCAGTTCGCGGCGAGCTTGCCGTCCCGGCCCTTAGCGACACTTTCAAAAAAGTCTGCCTTTTCCCGATCACTGGCCAGCACCGCCGCGTCATAGGGCGAGAGGCCATAATCAGCAGCAAAGCGCCGCTTTTTCTCGTCCGGCAGCTCTGGCATGGTCCCGCGAATTTCCTCCACCCAGGCTTGCTCGAATTCGAGGGGAAGCAAATCGGGGTCAGGGAAATAGCGGTAATCGTGAGCATCCTCTTTGGAGCGCATGGTCCGGGTCTCCCCGGTTTTGACATCAAAAAGGCGGGTTTCCTGATCAATCTCACCGCCGGCTTCCAAGACTTGGACTTGTCGTCGGGCCTCATAGTCCACCACCTGGCGGACATAGCGGATGGAGTTCACATTCTTCGTTTCCGTCCGTGTACCGAGGTGAGAGAAATCGCCCGTCTCTTTAAATTTAGCATAATTGCCAGCCCGGCAGACGGAGACATTCACATCCGCGCGCATGGAACCCTGCTCCATATTCCCATCACAGGTGCCGAGATAACGCACAATCGTCCGTAGCTTGTCGAAATAGGCCGACGCTTCTGCCGCCGAGCGCATGTCAGGCTTCGAAACAATTTCCATCAGCGCCACGCCGGAGCGGTTCAAATCCACATAACTTTCGGACGGGGCGAGGTCATGGATCGACTTACCCGCATCTTGTTCAAGGTGCAGGCGCTCAATCCCGATGGTGAGGGTTTCGCCATCGTCCAGCTCGATTTCGATTTCGCCTTCGCCGACAATCGGATCTTTGTACTGGGAAATCTGATACCCTTGCGGAAGGTCGGGGTAGAAATAATTCTTCCGATCAAAGCGGGACCACGTATTGATCTGGGCATTCAACCCAAGGCCGGTCCGGATCGCCTGCTCAACGCAGAACTTGTTGATCACCGGCAGCATGCCGGGCATCGCCGCGTCGACGAGGCTCACATTCTCATTCGGCCCAGCGCCATATTCGGCGGAGGCACCGGAGAAAAGCTTTGCCTTGGACGCCACCTGGGCATGGACTTCGAGGCCGATGACCACCTCCCATTCGCCGGTTTCGCCTTGCAGATATTTGCGGGGTTCAGTCATATCGCGCCTCTACCACGTCCCAGTGTTTTCCATGCTCACCCAGGGTTCCTGGGGGGCCAGGCTGTCGCCTTTTTGGAGAAGTTCAATCGAAATCCCGTCGGGGGATCGCACAAAAGCCATATGGCCGTCCCGGGGCGGACGATTAATGGTCACCCCCGCATCCATGAGACGCTGACAAATGTCGTAAATGTCCTCAACCCGGAAAGCCAGGTGGCCAAAATTCCGACCACCCGTATAGTCTTCAAGGTCCCAATTATAAGTCAGCTCAACGAGAGGCGACTTTTGGTCCTTCGCCCTCCCCTCATCGCCCGGCGCACAAAGAAACACCAAGGTGAACCGACCCTTTTCGCTTTCATAGCGGTTGAACTCTTTGAGCCCCAACTGGTCGCAATAAAACTGAAGCGATGCATCGAGGTCAGAGACCCGCACCATCGTGTGAAGATATTCCATCACATGTGCCTCCTATGCGGGCTGATACGTCACGCGGGCGCGATCCTCAGCCAGAATGGGTCGGACCTCCACCATATCTAGCGCCACCATTCATCAGGCTGCGCCGTAAAGCCCGCCGCGTCTTCCAGCATCTTCGCCCCGCGCAGGACCGTTTCCTCCTCAAAGGGACGACCGATGAGTTGAAGCCCAAGGGGAAGCCCCTGGCCATCAAGCCCTGCAGGCACTGAAATCCCCGGAAGGCCTGCGAGGTTGGTGGTCACCGTGAAGATGTCGTTCAAATACATGGCCAGGGGATCATTCATCTTTTCCCCTAACCCAAAGGCTGCCGACGGCGCCGATGGCGTCAATAATAGGTCGACCCCTGAGAGGACCCCCATCATTTCGTCGAAGATCTTCTTGCGAACCTTCTGGGCCCGGAGGTAATAGGCATCATAATAGCCGGCCGACAACACATAGGTGCCGATGAGGATCCGCCGCTGCACCTCATCGCCAAAGCCCTCAGCCCGGGTCTTTGCATATTGCTCCTGGATGTTGGGGTCATCGACCCGCAGGCCGTATTTCACGCCATCATAGCGGGCAAGGTTCGACGACGCCTCCGCCGGGGCGACAATATAATAGACCGGCAGAGCATATTTGGTGAGCGGTAGGGAGACATCGACAATCTCCGCCCCCGCGGCTTTCGCCCAATCGATCCCCTGCTGCCACAGGGCTTCAATCTCGGCGGGCATGCCATCCACACGATATTCTTTAGGCACACCGATTTTAAGGCCTTTAATGCCCTGGCCGAGGGCCGCCTCATAGTCCGGGACAGGACGATCAATGGAGGTGGAATCCTTCGCATCATGGCTCGCCATCGACTTCAACATCACCGCGGCGTCCCGCACATCGCGGGTGATAGGCCCCGCCTGGTCAAGCGAAGAGGCAAAAGCCACAATCCCAAACCGTGAACAGCGACCATAGGTAGGCTTAAGGCCCACAGTGCCGGTGAAAGACGCAGGCTGACGAATAGAGCCGCCTGTGTCCGTGGCCGTCGCGCCCGCGCAAAGCTTGGCCGCCACCGCGGCGGACGAACCGCCCGACGAGCCGCCGGGGGTCAGCTTGGTCTCTTCACCCGCCCGGCGCCAGGGGTTGACCACCGGGCCGAAGGCGGAGGTTTCATTGGACGAGCCCATGGCGAACTCGTCTAAGTTCAGCTTACCCAGCATCACCGCCCCGTCGCGGAACAGGTTCGCGGAGACGGTGCTTTCATAGGGCGGCACAAAGCCCTCAAGAATTTTACTGCCCGCTGTCGTCTGGGTCCCCTTGGTGCAGAACAGGTCCTTGATGCCGAGGGGCACACCCTCCAGCGGACCGGCCTCTCCCTTTGCCAATTTGGCATCCGCCGCATCGGCTTGGGCCCGTGCCCCGTCCGGGGTCGGCAGGATATAGGTATTAAGCGCCGCTGCCGCCTCTATCCGAGAGAGATAGGCGTCGGTTGCTTCCCGGGCGGAGAAATCTTTGTTCTTCAGCCCATCGCGGGTTTGGGCCAGGGTGAGGTCGGTGATATCAGCCATCATTCCACCACCTTTGGCACGACGAAGAAGTTATCTTCGGTCTTGGG
>CALFRH010000617.1 GCA_937919225.1 uncultured Parvularcula sp. | reverse complement strand
CTAAGCCTCGCATGGGAAGGTCCATTTAAGCCGAAAGCTTGGCTTGATACTGTTGCTGATCCGCCTGTGTGGACGATTGGAACGGGCCTAACCAAGCTGCGCAAAGATGACGGCACGTGGACAGACGTAGGCCCTGATGACAAGATCGATGAGGACGAAAACGAGTTTCAAACGCATCACTATTTTCGAGAGCAGATAGAGCCCGTCTTGGCGAGCACTTTTAACGCAAGCCGTCTTCAACCCCATCAACGGGACGCTCTTTCCAGCATTGTTTATAATTTGGGGACACCCACCGCCAAGTTCCCAAAAACAACTGAGCTTATTCAGGCGGGCGCGCCGATCTCAGACATTCTTGATGAATGGGTTGATGGCGAATGGAACGGAGCGCTTGGCCTCTATCGACGCCGCCTCATGGAGGCAATTGTCTATGGTTTTGGTTGGCCTTGGGAGAATGCCTACGAAGCCACTCAGAAAGCTAACTGGTCAACAAATTGGCGCGAGCTGATTGGCCTAGAGGAACCTACAGCGGACGCTGAAATCTTCGACGAGCTGGAGATCCCCAAAATGAAGCCAATTACTGACCCGACCAAGGACACACCAATCACGACCGATGACGCCAACTGGATGCAGCTTGAAAAGCTCAAGAACCCAGAGCGTCCGATAGATTTTGGTGTGCCGATGACGCCCCTCACCAAGAAAGTCCCTGTTGAGGCTGTCGAGTATCTCGAACCGAAAGACAAAGAGCCCGGTAACATCACGGTTAAGCGGATCGAAGATTCAGAGCGTGGCAAAGGCTACGCAAAGACAGAGCAGGGCAAACAGCAGATCATCGTTGGCGCTGGTGGAACGGCTGCTGTTGCGATCGGCGCGGCTGAACCGGTCGTAAAGTTTGTCGATAAGTACAGCTTCAACGCGATTGCAATTGTCTTTCTCGGCCTGACCATTCTCGGCGTCATCACCTACTATTGGGGTGTCTGGCAGCGCGAAAAGGGCGAGGACAAAGCAGAGGACTTGCTAGGCTAATGCAAGCGCTTCTGTTTCCCGCCTTTGATTACGTCAGCAAGAACCGCTGGGCACAGATCGTGCTCGGCATTGGTGTCTTCTATCTGCTCTTAAAGGGCAGGGACGCCATGCGTGACCGCCACACGAAAGCCCGTGTCGAGCGCCGGATCGAAAAGAAATCGCGTAGAGTGCAAGCCAAAATTCAGGAACAAAACAATGAAAAATCTAAGCAAGTGGAGCGTGCCCGCGAGTCTGCTCCTCGTGGCATTGATCACGTTGAGCGCGTGCCAGACGACATCGGCTGGATCATCTCCGATAATTGAAGAAGTTGCGGTAGATGTTGAAGCCTCCGTCTGTGCCGACCTTCGACCGGCAACAGTCACTTCTGAACAGTTCAATACGGCTCCACAATGGGCGCGGGATTACATCATCACCGCAGCTACAGTCTGGCAGGCGCGCTGCGAAAGCTAATGTCCGGTTTTGGATTGCTCTTTCGCTTACCGCTCTTGGACTGGGCCTCATTGCGTATGCGGAGGGGTTGAGGTGATGCGTGAACTTACCCGCGAAGAAGCTAAAGCACATCAAGGTATCCTGTGGGGCTGGAACAAAGAATATACCGGATGGGGCATCATACTGTGGATGGGTGATGGATGGGTATACTACCGCGATATTTCCAGCACACGCCAGCCTGACGAGGTGTTCACAGAGTTTCGCTCTTTAGAAGTGCCCAAGGCGCCGGATGCGATGACCTCATGAGACCCGGCAAGTACCGCGTGGCGCGGAAGGGTGCGAGACCGATTGATCTTGGCAAGGCGCCTTTCATCTTCGCGCTGTCCTGGCTTGCAATGGCGGCGGCTTTAATCTGGTGCGCCGTTCACATCACATCGAACCGCCAAGCTACCTTAATCGGAAAGAGTATTGATTGTGCTGAACGGCCTAGCTTTGACTATTTCGCTTTTTGCAACGGTTTACGGGATGGTGCTGCTTGTACTCTGGAAAGCAGATCGAGAATGATGGCGTTCTATGAGCCGATCGATTACGCCTGCGCTCAACTTGAACCGCCCAGAAAGTTCAGATTCCCAACCCACACAGAGCCGGAAACACTTGAAATGGCGGAGGTTTCGGGGTAGAATCTTAGTGCTGCGGCGGCTGCTATTAATTACGTGCAGCGCTTAGTGACGACTAAGTCCCATCGGATGACCTAGGAAGCTTCGTTGGTAAGTTGGAGTTAACGGCCAACCCGCAGCACCCACCACCGAACCGCCACATTCCCCAAGTATAAAGAGACAGTCGCTCGCTTATGCGTATTTGCCCCACCCACGCGGGTTTGAGCGATTGGGAAGCCCGCCAGATTCGGCTAGTTAGTCGCGCTGGCGGGCTTTTTCGTTTTCATAGGCTTGCTTCGCATCGGCAACAGCCTTTTCTAAACGCTCCCAGCGAGCTTTATCACCCTCGGCGATAGCCTTTCTATACGTGTCCATATCGGCGTTTTCGCCCCATGCAAGCATCCAGAAACGTGCGTATACGCCCATAGCTTCACGAGAGAATGCCCGACCCAGGAAATCGGGTTCTGGCTTATGGTGCGCCTCAAGAAAGTCGTAGAGTTTACTGACAGCCTCTGTCAGTGCTTTTTGATCGATCTCCCGTATCTCACTCACTGCTTTCTCCCTTAAGAGGTTTGGTTAGGCGGCCTCTTCAGACCAGTCTTTCTCTGGCTGATCAGCCATATACCAATCAACCATAGTGTTGAACTGGTCGCGGGGGATCTTAAACCAAACGCCGCTCGAAGGCGCATGAAGACTCACATAGTCTCCGTTATGAAGGATTGACCACTTGTTGGGCTCGCATGGGTGGTTGTCACTTTCCATTTTCAAGAACTGCTCAATGTCAGTTACGTCATAAGGTCTCATTCTCTTCTCCTACGGTGTGTGGAAATCACGGTTTGTTCTCCCGAAATACGCATAATGCGCAAAACGGGCATTCACAGATTTAGAAAAAGTGCAATGAAAACATGGCGCACCTAAGAGGATTCGAACCTCTGACCTCTGCCTTCGGAGGGGGGTGGAGT
>CALFRH010000616.1 GCA_937919225.1 uncultured Parvularcula sp. | reverse complement strand
GGCAATTCGCCTTGAATATTTGCAATCCGTTCCCGCAACTCCGTCCAAATCCGTGGAAGATCGGCACCGGGCACAGTATCAGCGACGATGACATCTAGACGAGACACCCCTGGTCGATTTTGCGACGTAACCCGATCAACCTCAGCCATACGTTGGATCGCAGCCTCAAGCGTCTCTGATACCTCGGTGGCGACCTGTTCAGCAGATGCGCCAGGATATTGGGTGACCACGACGGCCTGTTTGATAGTGAACGCTGGGTCTTCGAGGCGGCCGAGAGAGTTGAACCCCCAAATGCCGCCAAAAAGGCAAATCAAGATCAACAACCACGTTAGGATCGGTTTTTCAATCGCCCCTTGCGCGATCGAAAATGCACTCGCGCTCATTGTGAAAACCCGGTGAAACGTCGCACAATCTGGCCATCCGAGACCGCATTGGCGCCGGTACGCAAAATCTCATCACCTGCGCTAAGTCCGTCGATCACTTGGACGAGGCCATCGCGGTTCGGGGCAATCTTGACGACAACATTTTCAAGCGTTCCTGTCGTGTCGTCGCGGGGGATATACCGCATCACGCTGGTCTCACCACTATTGCCCAGCTTGATTGCAGAGGGCGGAACGAACAAAGTAACATCATCGGCGCGCTGCGTCGCCAGAACTGTCACGGAACTGCCGGGAAGCGCCGTCAGCCCTGCATCCGATGGCAGAGCGAGCGTGGCACGAAAACTCTGCCCCACGCTCGAGGCTTCTGCATTAAATTCGCGCACTTCCAAAGTGTAGGTTTCAGGCCCGGTTGGGAAACGCGCTTCTAACTGGATATTAGCATCACGCCCGGCCTGTTGAAACAACACCTCAGGTACATCAATCTCGACCCTAAGCTCGGACATGTCATGCAAGCGTACGACCGGAGTGCCCTGGCCGATTGTTGAGAAATTCGCTACGTTTCGGCTGGCAACCAGGGCATCGAACGGTACGAGAAGCGTTGCATCCTCCAATGCCACTTCCGCATTGCGCAGTGCCACACCTGCCAAGCCCAGTTGGGTTTCCGCATCATCCAACTGAGCGCCGGACACGTTGCTCCCTAATCGGTCCAAGCGATTAAACGTTCGCTCGGCCTGCTCGTATTGAAGCTGGGCCTGTCTCAACTGAAGTTCAAATGGTTCAAGATCAAGGGCGGCCGCCAGCCCGCCAGCTGGAATTACCTGACCTTCTTGCGCTGGCAGGTCTACGATTTTACCACCGACCTGAAAGGCAAGATCAACGGTTTGGCGGGCGACGACCGTCCCAAAAAACTGGCGCGTCACGCCCTCCGCGTCACCGCCGACCGGCATTGTAATGGCGACGCGCGGTTCAGCCTCCTGCGCAGCGGCAGTTTGTCCGCTTAGCATCAATGCGGTAACGATAAACGTAAGCTGTCGTTTCATCATCGTCGCCCCCATGGTCGAATCCTAGTCCTAGCCTGTGCCAATCAGCAGAAGATGAAAACAAAAATAAACGGGTCGGTTTAGATTTTGGCTGTGAGCGAGCCAGAGAACAATCAAAGATAACTGCTACAACGACAACGCGTTGTCCATTCATCGTTTCAGCGTCGGTCCAAGGTCACGCAGCTATAACTTGCATTGGCTTAGTCACTCTAAATTGCAAACTCGGCCCGCGTTGTGAGCGAGCGGAGTGTCTCGGATTGTGCTCCGATAGCGAAAGTCCGCATTGGCATCCTGCGCTCGGGCGTAGCAGCTGGGTTTTCCATGGCAGCCAAGGGTCGTGCGTGACGACGTGGTCTGAGCCTATATGCCAAGATGCTGCGGCTGCTCTAATGACAGCAGTGAGCCCATTTGGACTATTGCTGCAGATTGTATGAATGTCCGGTTTGCTAAACACTTGGACAGTCGACACCATGAATTATAAGACTTTGTGGGATAACTACTTTGCGGAGTGCTTGGGAATAGTCGCAGCGACTACGCTCGCGGCAATGCCGCTTTTCTCACTTATCGACCCAAAACAAGCAAAAATTGACCGGCTTGAAGAAAGTTCGCTTAAGACCGAAACAGCATTGGAAGTCAGTATTTTGGGTGAGCAAGAAGCTGAGCAACTATTGGAAGAGGTGTCTGACGTCAGCGCTGGTGGGTCCAATAGGGTCATTTGCTAAGAGTGGGTTTGTTGCTCATCGTAGCCACCGAGGAGTGGACGATAAGAAAGACAACGAAGAGCTCCGGCAAAAAGATCGTCAAGGACATCAAGCGGGCAACCCGCAAGCATTATTCATCCGAAGAGAAGATCAGGATCGTGCTGGATGGTCTGCGTGGTGCAGACAGCATTTAATCAGGTGCAGAAATGGCCTTATTACACAATTCTTGTATTTTCGGGACGGTCTTGATGTGGCCCGACCGGCCGTTCAGCTGTAGCGGCATTTCTTCAGGAAACAGGAGTAGGACATGCACTAACAATCAAATTGGACCACTCAAGTGGGGCTGATCATATCATGATGCAAAACCGCGCTGACGTGAAATGCTGAAGAAATATATGCAG
>CALFRH010000615.1 GCA_937919225.1 uncultured Parvularcula sp. | reverse complement strand
TCCGGTCGACCGGGGTGACGCGGGAGTGGATGCATTCGAACGCGAAATGCTCTAGTGTTGCATTGGCATTCGATTGTTCGCAGTTGTGACGCAAGCCATCTGGCGCACATTGTCAAAACTATGTCGCCCACGAGCAATACCGGCTCCTAATGAGGCTCTACTCAAACTTCATCCAAGCAAAGATGGAGTTCACTCGTGTCAAACTCACAAATTACGGTACCTGTGCCTCAAAGAACAATCGTTGGCGGTGCTGGCCTCATCGCTGCCAGTATTGGCGCAGCGATCACAGTCATTCCGAACGCATTTTATGCTAGTTACAGCATTTCCATAGCAGCCGACCCCAACCTTCTTAGCGAACTGCGCGCCCCGGGTGCCAACTTAGCCACTTTGGGATTAATCATGATTGCAGGTGCGATTAGGTCAAACTGGTTCAACCTATCCCGCGTTCTTGCGATTTCGGTATTTTTCGCTTTCGCTGTCGGCAGGCTAGTGAGTTGGGGGATTGATGGCACTCCGAATGCATCGATTTTAATCGCGCTTGCCATAGAGGCGGTGATCGGGAGTTTGGTTTTGCTCGCGACGCGCACTCATAAGGTGAGCGAATAATGGCCGCTTTGACGCCCAAGGCAGACATAAGCTGAACGTCCTATTCTCGCCTCAAATCGGTCACTCAAAGCCTGCCCTGGGGCGGCTACTTTTGGTGGAGAAGCCCGTTGAATTCAAACTGAGGCACAAGCTGTGGCGGTCGGTCCATGGTGGGCTGAGAAAAGGAGAGCTTTACCCCTCTAGCAACGCCTTCGTCGCTGTCATCACATCGTCCTGGCGCATCAGGCTTTCGCCCACTAGGAATCGGCGGATGCCGCTGTCCGAAAGACGCTGGCAGTCAGCGTGGCTTGCAATCCCGCTTTCCCCCACAATCGGGCGATCCCCGGCAAGGGGGGCGAGGCGTTCACTGACGGCAAGGTCTGTTTCGAACGTATGCAGATTGCGGTTATTCACCCCCAGCATGCCGCCGGGGAGGGTGAGGGCCCGCTCCATCTCCGCCTCGTCATGCACCTCTATCAAGACATCAAGGCCGTAGTCCCGTGCCGCGGCGTACAGTTCTGCGGCTTGCGCATCACTCAGACATGCCATGATAAGCAGGATCGCATCCGCCTCCCACATCCGGGCTTCGCCCATCTGGTAGGGATCAATCATAAAGTCCTTGCGCAATGCCGGCAGGTCGCACGCCGCCCGCGCCTGGCGAATATAGTCCGGATGCCCCTGGAACGCCGGCACATCAGTAAGGACCGAAAGGCACGCCGCGCCCCCCGCCTGGTAAGCTTCGGCGAGGCGGGCGGGTTCGAAATCTTCGCGGATAAGCCCCTTAGACGGGCTGGCTTTTTTGATTTCTGCGATCAAGCCAAAGCCATTCTCAGCGGCTTGCGCGAGGCTGGCTTCAAAGCCTCTGAGGCGCGATGCCTCCCGCGCTTCGCGGTCAACGGACGCGGGGGATCGCTCGGCCTTGGCCTTTGCCACCTCGTCTTTTTTGTACTCAACAATATCGTCTAAGATCGTCATGAATTTGTATACTGAATAAGGGCGTCAAGCTTGGCTTTGGCCGCACCGCCATCAATCGCTTTAATGGCCCGCACGGCGGCGGGGGCCAGGTCATCCTCCACCCCGGCGACAATCAGACCCGCCGCAGCATTAAGAAGAACAGCATCGCGATAAGCGCCCTTGTCCCCATCGAGGACAGCCCGAAGGGCCTCCGCATTTGTCTGGGCATCACCGCCCACAAGGTCCGCCGCATCATGGCGGGAAAGGCCTGCCTCAGCCGGGGTCAGCGTGCGGCTCACCACCGATCCATCGCGTAAGATGGCCACATGGGACGGCCCGGTGACCGTCAACTCGTCAAGGCCATCATCTCCATGCACCACCCAAGCGCGGACGGCGCCCAACGCCTGCAAGGTCTCAGCAATCGGCACCATGAGGGATTTGTCGTAGACGCCCATCAGCTGACGTTTCGCACCCGCGGGATTGGTGAGGGGGCCAAGCAGATTGAACAATGTCCGCACCCCAAGCGCCGCGCGGACGGGCGCCACATGTTTGACGGCAGGGTGATGGTGGGGCGCAAACAGAAAGGCGAGGCCAATTGCGTTCAAACACGCCTCTGCTTTCTCCGGGCCCGCTGTGACGTTCACCCCCAGCGCGGTTAATACATCCGATGATCCGGAAGCGGAACTCACCGCCTTATTCCCGTGCTTGGCAACGGGCACATCGCAGGCCGCAAGAACAATGGCTGTCGCGGTGGAGATATTGTAGGTATTCGCGCCATCCCCGCCCGTACCGCACGTATCAACAGCCCCTTCCGGGCCGTCAAAGCTGATCGCCGCAGCACGCATGGCCCGCGCCGCAGCCGCGATTTCCGACGGTTTTTCCCCCCGCACCTTGAGGGCAGCCAGGAACGCCCCCGCCTGCACCGGGTCCACATCGCCTTTCAACATCAAGTCAAAAGCAGCCGTGATGTCCGAATCACTTAAGGGCTCATCCCCCATCGCCCCGCGAAGGTAAGGGGTAAACGGACTGGTCATGCGGCCGCCTTTCTAGGGGAAGTGTGAGACAGAAAATTTGTGATCAGCCTATCGCCATAGTCTGAAGCAATGCTTTCGGGGTGGAACTGAACGCCCCAACAGGGCCCATCCCCCCAGCGCACCGCCATGATCTCATTATCGTCGGTCGCGTTTGCCATCACTTCAATATCGTTGGGCAGGCTTTTGGGCTCTGCTACTAGTGAATGATAACGCGTCGCGGTGAAGGGTGAGGGCACACCGTCAAAAAGACTGGTGCCTGAATGGCTTACCTCACTGGTCCGGCCATGCATTAAACGGCCGGCGCGACCGATGGTGCCGCCAGCGGCCTGAACAATCGATTGGTGTCCTAAGCAAACGCCGAGAAGGGGAATGTTAGCCTCTTTTGCCTCTTTGGCGAGGTCCACACAGATGCCCGCCTCGTTGGGGGTGCACGGACCAGGAGAAAGAATAATCGCGTCGGGCGCTCGCGTTAACGCCTCGTTAACGGAAAGTGAATCATTTCTTTCCACAACGATGTCGTCCGCATGGGCACCGATGAGGTGCACCAAATTATATGTGAAGCTGTCATAATTATCGATGACGAGGATCATGACCATCCCTTTCCCACGCTCCCTACCACGCGTGATGTGCCGCTCCAACGGGCAGCTGAGGCGAGGTTGGGAAACGCCCTTAGGCCTTGCGCGGCGGTGGTTTGTCAATGGGACAGACGCTGGCCGATGGTCGCTTTTTTTGGCGGCTGGCATCGCCCTTGGTTTCCTTTTGGGGGGTATCGCAGGGTTGCCATCGACCGGCCGTGCCAGCCCTCTCACCCAAGAGGAGGGGTGGATAGTGAGCCGTCCCGCCCCGATTGGGGGATTGCGGGAGGTGGCCATCACCATGAACCCCCGCGGGTCGGCGCTCAGGGTCGTTGAACAGGAGCCGCCTCCGCAAGACCCGGTGGAGCGCCCCGCAGCCATCCTTCCAGTCTCAGACAGTCTTGTCGTCGCTGACACGCCGCTGCCAGAACCCGCAGCGGAATCGGTGGTGACGCCCCCAGCGGTCGATATCCAAGCTGACCCAACGTCGCCCTTACCGACCATTTCCTTCACCGCGCCCGAGGAGAAGACGCCGACAATCATACCGCCAGCCCGGCCTAAAATCGCGATAGTGATCGACGATTTGGGGCTCAGCTGGTCTGCCTTTCGGGCGGTGAACCGCCTACCGGGACCGGTGACCCTATCTTTCTTACCCTATGGGACAGAGGCCCAGGCGATGCTGGATGCCACAGATCCAGGCCATGACGTTATGCTGCACCTGCCGATGGAGCCGCTCTACAAGATTGCCGATGCGGGCCCCAACATGCTGCGCGCCCATGAGGGACCGGTGGGGATTGCGGCGCGGCTGGCGGATAATTTAGGCCGCCTTGAGGGATATCGCGGGGTGAACAATCATACCGGCAGCCGCTTCACCGCCAACGGTCCCGCGATGGAGTTGGTGTTACAAGAACTCTCTGACCGCGGTCTTTTCTTCCTTGATAGCGTGACAACAAGCAAACCGGTGGCGAAGGGCTTAGCGCGATCAAAGGGTTGGTCCGTGGTGGAGCGTGATATCTTCCTTGACTCCGATTACCCGAATGTCAGTGCCCAATCCATTAAAGCGCAGCTTGCAGCCGTTGAACGGATCGCCCGGCGGGACGGCGAAGCAATTGCCATTGGGCACCCTTACGATATCACGCTGGAGACATTAGGCCCATGGCTCTTGACCGCGCCGGCCCGAGGTTTTGACCTTGTACCGGTGAGCGCGCTGGCGCCGCTACCGCACCGCCCGGCACCATTGGTGCTGGCGTCGTTACGCTAGGGTAGGTTTAAGCCTATGAAAGGACTACTCTTATGGCCCCCTGCGGTCGTCCTGCAGTTTCTTGAAAAGGCGTATCGAAAACCCGATCATCATCGGGCCCGCTACACTAGCAATCATAAGGAAGAACTGAATATCGGAAAAAACCCACAACATAAAAGAGCCATAAAATACCATTGATACCATCACGAGAAACGCGGAAAGGTTCAACGCTGACTTTTCCTTATTTTTTCTCACTATCATTCTGTCGGTCCGCTGTCGTGAGGTGGCAATACTCGGTTGGTCCGTGAACAGCTGTTGCAATCAAGTTGACCCCTTCTACTGTCCAGTCCTGGTGCCGGACTATCTATGTTATGCCCTAATCACTCCGAACCCGCACATAGCTGCCGGGCGCATCCTCGATGACGGCCAATTGACCATCACCCGGCACACGGGCCGGCACCTTGCCGGGCGATTTTTTATCGAGCCACTCCAGCCAATGGGGCCACCAGGAATGGTCATGCCGTTCGGCGCCCTCAATCCATTCGTCCACGGTCTCAGGCAGGTCACTGTTGAGGCTATAATGGTATTTCTTCTTATCGGGATGGTTGATGACGCCCGCAATATGGCCCGATCCCGCCAGCATATATTCTACGTCGCCACCAAACTGCTTCGCACTGTGATAAACCGAGCGATAGGGGGCAATGTGATCCTTTTCCCCCGCTTGCATAAAGACAGGGGTAGAAACATTGCTGAGAGTAATCGGCGTCCCTTCAATTTCTAACAGTCCCTTGCTGAGTTTATTTTCCAGGTAGAACTCCCGCAGATAATAAAGGTGGCACGCCTTTGTCATCCGGGTGGCGTCAGAGTTCCAATAGAGAAGATCGAACTTCTTCGCCTCTTTGCCCTTGTAATAATTGTCGACAAAGGCGCTCCAGATAAGGTCATTGGGCCGCAGCATATTGAAAGTGCGCGCCATGGCGGAGCCCTCTAAGATGCCGCCTGCTGCGTCGATTTGCGCTTCGATATTCTCAAGTTGTTTTTCATCGACGAACAAAAGAAGGTCGCCGGCTTCAGAAAAGTCTGTCTGCGCCGTAAAGAAGGTGGCACTGTTAAACCGGTCGTCACCATGGTGCGCCATGTAGGCGAGGGTGACTGAAAGCAGCGTGCCCCCAATACAATATCCGATGCTATCAAAGGACCGCATGCCAGTCGCGCGTTCAGCCGCCTCCAACGCTTCGAAAACGCCCTCACGCATATAGTCAGGGAACGACTTTTCCTTTAGCTTACCGTCAGGGTTTACCCAAGAGACGACAAATACTGTCCGACCTTGACTCACCAGCCAGCGGATGAAGGAATTCTCCGGCTGCAGATCGAGAATGTAGAACTTATTGATCCATGGCGGGAAAATGATGATGGGTCGCTCCGCGACCTTGTCAGTCGTGGGCTCATATTGAATGAGCTGCATAAGATCGTTCTGGTAGACAACTTTGCCCGGCGTGGTGGCAATGTTCTCCCCAACCTTAAAATGATCAAGGTCTGTCTGCGTAATCGCTAGTTCGCCATGGCCACGCTCAAGATCATCCATGAAGTTCTTAAGGCCGGCCAGCCAATTGGCGCCCTGAGTGTTGATCGTCTCGTCGATCACTTCTGGATTTAAGCTCGGAACGTTCGAAGGCGACATGGCGGACAGGATTTGATCCGCATGGAAAAAGGCCCGACGCCTTGTGGCTTCATCCACCCCGTCGGCCTGGTCGATGGTCTTATTTACCCAGTTGGAGAAAAGGAGGTAGGACTGTTTGACAAAGTCCAACATGGGGTTCTCTTCCCACGCCTTATGCTTAAAGCGACGATCCCCTGGGCGCGGGGACGCGACGGGTTCAGTCTCCCCGCCCGCCATTTTTTCCATCGTGGTGCTGAAGAGTTTTGTGTAATCTTCCCACAGGCCAAGCTGCATCTGCATCAAACGCAACGGGTTGGCTGATAAGGCTTGGGCCACCTCAGTGCCAGCCTCCGCCACATTGAGCGGGTCAGTGGGTTGGGCAACGCCGCGGCGCCCAAAGTCTGCGTGACGCTCTGTCACCTCATTCATAATGTCCTGGGTACGGACATTGATATCGGCCATATACTGGGCGAACCGCGCCATGTCGGTGTACACTGGGGGCTCGGCTTTTGTCTCACCGGTTTGGGCGGCACTGGGGGCCGGTTTCTTGGGTCGCGCGGTGGTCGCCTTTGGCGCCGCTTCAGCCGATTTGGGCGTTGCAGACTTTTTGGCGGCAGTTTTCTTCGTTGCCTTTCGCGCCGTGGGGTCAGCAGTGGTTTTCGGCGCGGAAGCCGCCGCCGCCACCGATGCCTGCTTTTTGCCCGCCGGTTTTTTAGGCGATGCCGAAGCCTTACGGCGGGGTCGGGAAGGGGGCGTTTGCTGATCGGCCATATTGGTTCCTTGCCTTCTCTGGGCGCAGTGGCGTATCCCACCGCTCGTGATCGATTCTTATGACCAATCTAAGGGCCTCGTCCCGATGACGCCGCATGATGGCAAAAATAAAGCCGACATGGGCAATTGCCGCCGAACGCCGCGACAGACCTGGGGAGGGGTAACCCTTATGGGTCTTTGCTTCCTCACAATGGGGTGCATTTCACCCCCGTCGTCTACCTTGACGGGAACTGCCGTCAACCCAGTTATAGAAGAGCGGATCCGCGAACAATTGACCAGGGTGGAAGACAGAAAGACACCGGACCTCGCTGAGATCCCTAGCGCACCGCCTGATGGGCTGCCCTTGCGGGAGCAGGCGCGCCAGCGGCAGGCTATCCTGTCGCGGGGCGAGACACTGGCTCAAGAGATCGCAGATGAACGGGCAAACCGTCCGCAGGTCTCACCTGAGGAGCGGGCTGAGGCGCTGAAAAAGGCGATTGAGCAGGACCGTGCCGCAGCGGCGGCTGAGGGGACTTTTGAAGATAAAGTGCGGGCAACCCAGCAATAGGGTCTGAAGTCCTAGCCGACGGGCCTTGCAACATTGGGCGCGACCGCTATCACCCCCCAAGAACAGTCGAGAGATTTTGGAAGGACGAGGCATTGCGCAAAATCAAGGTCAGTATCGCCGGGCTTGGCGTCGTGGGCGGCGGGCTTTTATCCCTTTTGGTGGAGGATCGACGCTTCACCCGCCAGGGAGTTGATTTTGGCATTGCCGGGGTTTCCGCCCGGACGCGCCACCGGGATCGTGCCGTGTCGATCGACGCCTACCCTTGGTTCGATGACCCAGTGGCCCTCGCCACCCATGACGACACCGACATTTTCGTCGAGCTCATTGGTGGTTCGGATGGCCCTGCCAAAGCCGCGGTCACAGCGGCGCTTGAGGCAGGTAAACCCGTCGTGACCGCCGACAAGGCGCTCATTGCCGAACATGGGCCTATGCTTGCGGCCTTGGCGGAGAAAAAAGGCGTGGCGCTTAAGTTCGAGGCCGCCGTCGCGGGCGGGACTCCGGTCATTCATGGCATCCGCGATGGGGTGGCGGCGTGTACCGTTTCCTCCGTTAACGGCATTTTGAACGGCACCTGTAACTATATTCTCTCCACCATGGCGGAGACCGGTGCAAGTTTTGAGAGTGTGCTCCTTGACGCGCAGCGGGAAGGGTTTGCTGAGGCCGATCCCAGCTTTGATATTGATGGGGTAGATGCCGCCCATAAGCTCGCGATCCTTGCGACCCTCGCCTTTGACGCCGAGATTGCGATGGCGGACATCTCGATCCGCGGTATCCGTCATATTCAGCTGGCGGACGTTGAGGCAGCAAAGCATCAGAACCTTGCCATCAAACTGTTGGCGGAAGCCGTATTGCAAGATGGTGCTCTTGGTTTACGGGTGACCCCGGCACTCATCCCGGAGCGGAACGCCTTCGCCGAAACCCGCGGCTCCCAGAATGTTGTCACCGTTGACGCCGAACCCTTGGGCCGATTGGCCTTTAGCGGGCCGGGGGCCGGCGCGGGCGCGACGGCATCGGCTGTCGCTGCGGACCTTTGTGATCTCGCACGCGGCGGCGCAGCATCGCCGGTTTATGCAACAGCCGCTGAGCAGTTGCGACGTCTTCCATCTCTGTCAACGGCTGACATGGAGAATTCCTACTTCATCCGCCTGTCGCTGAAGGATGAGCCTGGCGCGATGGCGACGGTGGCCGACGCGTTGGCGGCGGAGCGCATCTCCATCGAAAGCCTGCGCCAACCACCAAGTCATGACAGTACCGCGCCCGTGGTCATTGTCACTCACCCTTGCCGCGCTGCGGCGGCGGAAGCTGTGGCCAATACCATTGCAGCACAACCATTTGTGGCTGAACCCCCAAGTGTTCTGCCGATCATCATTCCCTAAATTATCCAGGAGTATCCCATGGCCGATGAGAGTGCCTATCTTGACCGTATTCTGACCATTGAACTCGGTCGTTGCACCGAGGCAGCGGCGGTCGCTGCGTCGACCATGATTGGCCGTGGCGATAAAGAGGGGGCGGACCAGGCCGCCGTCACCGCCCTGCGGGCTGCGTTTAACAAGCTCGATATTGATGGGACTATTGTCATCGGCGAAGGTGAGCGGGATGAAGCGCCAATGCTTTACATTGGCGAGAAGGTCGGCCGCGGCGGGCCGAAAATCGATATCGCCCTTGATCCGCTGGAGGGGACAACCCTTACCGCCAAAGCGATGCAGAACGCCCTTGCGGTGGTGGCAATGGCGACAGGTGGGTCGCTTCTTCACAGTCCTGATGTGTACATGGACAAAATTGCCTGTGGGCCTGGTTATCCCGACGGTGTCATCGACCTTGACGCGCCCGTGCGGGAAAACATTGAGAACCTTGCCAAGGCCAAGGGCGTAAAGCCGTCAGAGATCACCCTTTGTGTCCTTGACCGCGAACGGCACCAAAGCATTATCGATAGTGCACGGAGTGTTGATGCACGCGTCTTCCTTATCCCTGATGGCGACGTGGCTGGGGTGTTCCACACCACTGAGGCCCATACGGGCATCGATATGTATGTCGGCCAAGGGGGCGCGCCTGAGGGCGTTCTCGCCGCAGCGGCCCTCCGCTGCGTCGGCGGGCAGATGCAAAGCCGTCTTGTGTTCCGCAATGACGACGAGCGCGCTCGGGCTGAACGCTCAGGCATTACTGACCTTAGTCGGAAATATGATCTGCATGATATGGCGTCGGGCGATGTGATGTTCGCCGCCACGGGTGTGACACCCGGCTCCATGTTGCGCGGTGTACAGTGGCAGGGTGACGTGGTGAAAACCCAAACGGTTGTGATGCGGAGTAAAACGGGCACGGTACGCTATATTGATGCAGTCTCTAATGCCTCCAGTTACGATTTGGGTGATGGCTAAAATAAGAAACACGGAACGGGGGTATGGAGATCATCATGCGACTTCTTTCCATCCTTCTTTTGTCTTTCGGATTAGCGGCTTGCGGCAGCGATGAGGCAGGCCAACCCCAAAATGCGACTGAATTGGACGCAAGGCCTATGACTCGCCCCTCACTTTCCTATCCAACGACCGCCACCGTTGATCAGGCAGATGATTTTTTCGGGACCGCCGTGGCGGACCCCTACCGCTGGCTCGAGGACGATGTACGCGAATCCGCGGACGTCGCCGCCTGGGTTGAAGCCCAAAATAAAGTCACCGACGCCTATCTAGAAACCTTATCCGCGCGTGGTCCCATCAAAACCCGGCTGAAGCAGCTCTGGGACTATGAGAAATTCACCATGCCGGTGAAGGAGGGGGCGCGCTACTTCTTCCGTCGCAATGATGGCCTTCAGAACCAATTTGTTCTTTATACCCAAGATAGTCTGGATACCGAACCGCGTCTTCTGATCGACCCTAATGGTTGGTCTGAGGACGGGGCAACTGCCCTCGCGGAGGTAACGCCAAGCCCCGACGGCAAGCTCGTCGCCTACGCTATTCAAGACGGTGGGTCGGACTGGCGCACCATTCGCGTCCAGAAGGTCGATAGTGGTGAAGTCCTCGACGATAAAATCGACTGGGCGAAGTTCTCTGGATACGTTGCGTGGGCGCCGGATAGTTCGGGCTTTTACTATTCTCGCTTCCCCGAGCCGGAGGAGGGAGAGGAATTCCAGTCCCTCAACTTCAACCAATCGCTCTATTTCCACGAGGTTGGGACAGTCCAGGCAGATGATGTGTTGGTTTACGCAAGGCCTGACAACCCTGAGGTCGGTGTTTCCGCCTATGTGGTGGCAGATCGTTTCCTTATCATCACCATGCATTTGGGCACCGATGCGGCGTATGAGATTGCCGTCAAGGATCTGAATGAGCCCGACGCAGACCCCGTCAAAATCGTTCAGGGTTTCGAGAACGAGTATAGTGTTGCGGGCGCAGATGGTCGCACCCTCTTTGTTCGAACAAATCGAAACGCGCCGAAGGGGCGGGTCGTTGCAATCGATCTCGACAACTATGCCGAAGGCGATTGGGCTGAACTTGTACCCGAAGCGGATAATGTCCTTATGGGGCTGTCGATGGTGGGCGGTCGCCTGGTGGCCGACTATCTCGAAGATGTGAAAACCGTTGTTCGTCTTTTCGATACTGACGGGAAAGCGTTAGGAACGGTGGATCTGCCCGGCGTGGGGAGCGCTGAGGGATTTGGCGGCCACGCGACGGACCCTGAGACCTTCTACGTTTTTACCAGCTATAATGCGCCCGCCGCCGTTTACCGATACAATGTTGAAACAGGGGAAAGCACTCCCTTCAAGGCGCCCCAGACGCCCTTTGACCCCTCCGGCTATGTGGTGCGGCAAGTCTTCTATCCGTCCAAAGACGGCACCCAGATCCCGATGTTTATTTCCCATAAGGAGGGGCTCGACCTATCCAATGGCGCGCCAACGCTTCTTTATGGCTATGGCGGGTTTGATATTTCGCTGACCCCCGGATTTTCCATTACGCGATTTGCATGGATGGAGATGGGCGGCGTCCTGGCCGTTGCGAACCTGCGCGGGGGCGGGGAGTATGGGAAGGCATGGCATGATGCCGGGCGGCTCCTCAACAAACAGAATGTGTTCGATGACTTCATTACGGCGGGCGACTACCTCATCCGTGAAGGGATCACCACAAGTGATCAACTGGCCATTAATGGCGGATCCAATGGCGGTCTGTTGGTGGGGGCAGTGACGAACCAACGACCAGATCTCTTTGCTGCTGCCGTGCCCGCGGTCGGGGTGATGGACATGTTGCGGTTCAACATGTTCACCGCCGGACGCTATTGGACCGATGACTATGGTAATCCGTCCGAAAACGAAGCAGATTTTAAGAATAACTACGCCTATTCGCCCTATCATAATATCCAAGGAGGCGCCGATTATCCCGCTGTGATGGTGGTGACCGCCGACACCGACGACCGTGTGGTGCCAGGGCATAGCTTCAAATACACCGCAGCGCTCCAGGCGGCCGAAACTGGAGACGCCCCAAAGCTCATTCGGATAGAAACGAGAGCAGGCCACGGATCAGGGAAGCCTACCGATAAGATTATCGAGGAGTATGCGGACATTTGGGCCTTTAGCGGCCATCACTCGGGACTGACCCTACCGGCAGGCTATGGTGAGTAGCGTTTATGGCGCTCGAAGGTTTGTTGAGAAGCAGCGGAAACCACGCGTTTGCCACGGTTTGGCCGTGGCATCCGTCAAGGTGAGAAACCAATTTATAGTTCCTTGGACCCTATGGACGAGCCGTGGGGAACGGCAATTTTCGACTTACGAAGCCCCGTCGACAAGGCGGCCATAATCGATGAGGGCAGTTTTCTCCCTCTGGCCCCTGATGGTCGCTGCGGCGCTCATGCTGAGCGCCAATGGCCTGCAAAGTACGATCCTTGCCCTACGCGGTATTGCTGAGGGCTTTTCACCGACCATTATCGGTCTTCTTTTGTCGGCCTATTTTGTCGGGTTCATTCTTGGCTGTCGGTATGGCCCAGGGTTCATTGCGGCAGTGGGGCATATTCGTGCGTTTACAGCCTTTGCCTCCATCGCCTCAGCGGCCGTTATCGCCCATGCGATTATCGTTGATCCTATTTGGTGGCTTCTACTCCGTATCGTGCCGGGGTTTGCCCTGGCATCCCTTCAAATGATCATGGAGTCCTGGTTGAATGATCGCGCGGATAACGCAACCCGCGGGCAGGTTTTATCCGTTTACCGTATTGTTGACTTCACCGCCCTGACCCTTGCGCAGGCCAGTGTCGCTTTGCTCGACCCGACGGCCTTTGTGCCCTTTGCCATTATGTCCATTGCCCTTTCGGTGGCGTTGGTCCCCGTGGCGCTCACTAAGGTGAAGGCACCAACGGTGCCAACTGAGGCGCGATTAGATCTGGGGCGCCTTTGGTCTGTCTCGCCCTTAGCGGCGGCCAGCGCCCTTGGGGTGGGAATCACCGCCTCGTCCTTTTGGTCGATGGCGCCACTCTTTGTGACCGAGTATGGCTATGAGGCAGCGGTTGTCGGTTATTTCATCGGCGCCATCATCTTTGGCGGGGCCGTCGCCCAATGGCCCGTCGGGTTCATGTCAGACCGGGCAGACCGCCGGTGGGTCATCACCTTCGTGTCGGTTGGTGCCGGTATTGTGGCGGTGTTCCTGCCCTGGGCGGCCCAAACGTCAGAGGGCGCCCTTATTGCGGTCGCGCTGGTGTTTGGCGTCTTTGCGCTACCTGGCTTTGGCCTTGCTGTGGCCCACGCCAATGACCATGCAGAACCGGGACAGTCCGTGTCGGTCAATGGCAGCCTTTTGATGCTTTACGGTGTCGCGGCCATCGCGGGGCCCATCATTGCCCCCGTGGTGATGCGAACCCTGGGGCAAGCCTCCCTCTTTTATTGGGTGAGTGGCCTTTATGCCGTACTCGTTCTTTTCTGCCTTTACCGGATTAGCCAGCGCGCCGCGCCAGAAACCCAAGAACCCTATGTACCGGTGCCGCGAACATCACCGGCGGTGTTTGAGCTCGATCCACGGGTGGGAATGGGCGACGAGGAGGACGATGGTAAGCAGGATGGAGAGAAGGATATCTAGGGCACAAGCCGGAAGGAGTAGATCGTTCTTCGCCATCCCGTGTGCGGCGCAACGAAAGTGGCTCACCTCGCCTTCGGATATCTCGCCCGCATATCGTCAATAGCAACCTGAACAATCTCTTCGAGCACGCTGAGGTCCACATCCGCCAGCTTGTTGATGTAGAGGCAGGCGCGACTGGTCTTATGCTTCCCGAGCTTCGCCAGAAGGGGCGCAATGTCAGCAAATCCAGGCATGATGTAGAGGGAGAGGTTCGCCTTGCGCGGGCTGAACCCTACCATCAGCATATCCCCTTCCCGACCGCTATCATATTTATAATGGTACTGATCAAACCCCACCAAGGAGTCGCCCCACATCACGGCGGGGCAGCCGGTGAGGCGCTCCATCATCTCGCGGAGGACAACCGCATCGGCCTTGCGGGTGGGATGTTCCACCGCGTCGAGGAAGTCATCGA
Source organism: uncultured Parvularcula sp. (assembly GCA_937919225.1). Classification (GTDB taxonomy): domain Bacteria; phylum Pseudomonadota; class Alphaproteobacteria; order Caulobacterales; family Parvularculaceae; genus Parvularcula. The sequence goes on along the minus strand of CALFRH010000615.1, from coordinate 9,326 downwards.
CTGACGCATCGGTGGCGACGGTTTTGTTCTCAGACGAGGCCATTAGTGAAAGGCCGCACAGCCCACCCGAGGGCCAGAGTTCCCAATGGGCTGGGTCTGATGGTCATCCTCATTGGCGTGCACGACGACGGCAAAGCCATCTTCGTTGCGCACATCATCAATCTGCGCACCCTTGACGAAGAACTCCGCCCGCGCGTGCCCGCCATGGTGGGCATAAATGTTCGGCAGGTCGCCTAACTCAAACCCGTCCATATTCATCAGGCCGTGGGCCTGCCCGCCAGGGTTCACGTGCCCGCCAGAGGCCTTGAACCCATTCTCATGGTCTGAGCAGTCGCCGACCGAATGCAGGTGGATCCCATGGAAGCCCTCGGTAAGGCCCCGAATATCAACCCGAATCAAAAACCCGTTCGGGCCATCGGTCAGCATTACCTGGCCAATAGGGTCGCTGGTCAAGCCAACCATCGCCTCCGAGGCTGACAGCCCCGAGATCGGCGCCGTTAGCGGCTCATGCTCTGCATTATGGTGGTCGGCATCATGGTCATGATCGTCAGCCTTCTCACTCGCACTCTCACCTGCAGGCGGTGTTTGATTCGCTGATGTCCCGCCGCCGCAGGCAGCAAGGGCAAAGGGGATCGCGACAAGTAACAATCGCTCCAGCATGGTCTTCATATCCGGCCTCTCTACTTCAGGTTTTCCCGCATTTCGCGTGGCGGTTTTGTGCACGAAATGCTACACCTAACCAGCTTGATTCACATAACGCGTAATAAGGTATCTCGTGACGGATAACAAAGACGATACGCCAAACGATAACGAAAATGGCAGTGAAAATGGGGGCGGCGATGGCGGCCTGCCGGAGGGTATTTCGCCCATCTCCATCACCGATGAGATGGAGCGGTCCTATCTCGACTATGCCATGTCGGTCATTGTTAGCCGAGCCATTCCCGATGCGCGGGATGGGCTAAAACCCGTTCACCGCCGCATTCTCTGGTCGATGCACGAGAACGGCTATGAGTGGAATAAGCCCTACAAAAAATCCGCCCGCGTAGTCGGGGATGTGATTGGTAAGTATCACCCCCATGGCGATTCGGCGGTCTATGATGCGCTGGTCCGCATGGCCCAGGATTTCTCCATGCGCCTACCGCTGCTCGACGGGCAGGGGAACTTTGGCTCCATTGACGGCGACCCGCCCGCCGCGATGCGGTACACGGAAGTGCGGATGGCAAAATCCGCCACGGCGCTTCTCGAAGATATCGATAAGGACACGGTTGACCGCCAGGACAATTATGACGGCTCGGAAAGTGAGCCAGTCGTCCTACCCGCGCGGTTCCCGAACCTCCTCGTCAATGGGGCAGGCGGCATCGCTGTGGGGATGGCGACGAACATTCCGCCGCATAATTTGGGCGAGATCATCGATGCGACCCTGACCTTGATCGATGATCCTCACGCGACGGACCAGGACCTTCTCGAAATCGTGCCGGGCCCTGATTTCCCCACCGGTGCGTCGATTCTCGGCCGTTCCGGCGCTCGCCAAGCGCTCCTCACGGGGCGCGGCTCTGTCATTATGCGTGGTCGGACGACAATCGAAGAAATTCGGAAAGATCGCTACGCCATTATCGTCACCGAAGTGCCCTATCAGGTGAATAAAGCCTCCATGGTGGAACGCATTGCGGCCCTTGTCCGGGAGAAAAAGATCGAAGGCATTGCCGACCTAAGGGACGAAAGCGATCGTCTTGGCATCCGGGTCGTGATTGAGCTGAAGCGCGATGCCAATGCCGAGGTGGTGCTGAACAATCTCTATAAGCAGAGCCAGCTTCAGACCAGCTTCTCCTACAATATGCTAGCGCTCAATGGCGGTCGGCCGGAGCAAATGACCCTGCGCACGGTGCTGCGGAGCTTCATTGGCTTCCGGGAAGAGGTCATCACCAGACGGACGAAGTACGAACTGGCGAAGGCCCGTGACCGTGCGCACATTTTGGTAGGTCTCGCCATTGCCGTCGCCAATATCGACGATGTGGTGAAACTCATCCGCCAGGCACCGACCCCTCAGTCCACGAAGGAAGAGCTGATGGCGCGCGCCTGGCCGGCAAGGATCTCGCACCCCTGGTGGCGCTGGTGGCGGACCCTCGTCACGCGCTGCAAGAGGACGGGACCCTCAAACTATCTGAAACGCAAGCCAAAGCCATCCTCGACCTCCGGCTTCAGCGCCTCACGGCCCTTGGGCGGGATGAGATCGGCGATGAGCTAAAGGGCCTCGCTGAGAAAATCGAAGACTATCTCGACATTTTGCGGGACCGAAATCGCGTTCTCACCATCGCGAAAGAAGAACTCACCGCGGTTCGGGAAGAATTCGCGACACCGCGGAAAACCGACTTTATGGAAGCGATCGAGGTCGAAGATGAAGACCTTATCGCCCGCGAAGAGATGGTGGTGACCGTCACCCACTCCGGGTACGTCAAGCGGACCGCTCTTGATACCTACCGCGCTCAGCGCCGTGGCGGCAAAGGCCGGTCTGGCATGTCCATGAAGGACGAAGATTTCATCAGCCAAATCTTCGTGGGCAATACCCATACGCCTCTTCTGTTCTTCACAGACCGGGGGATGGTGTACAAATTAAAGCTCTGGCGCTTACCCGAAGGGGCACCCACGGCGCGGGGCAAGGCGTTCATCAATCTACTGCCCCTCAGCCAGGAAGAGCGTGTGACCAATATCATGCCGCTGCCTGACGATGAAAAAGAGTGGGCGGCCATGGACATCGTCTTTGCCACGGCCTCCGGCGGCGTGCGGCGGAACAAGCTCTCCGACTTCACCAATATCAATAAGGCGGGTAAAATCGCCATGAAGCTTGACGAGGGTGACGAGCTTGTTGGCGTCTCCATCGCGCGGGAAAGTGACGATATCCTCCTTACCACCCAGCACGGCATGGCGATCCGCTTCCCTGTGGATGTGGTGCGCGTCTTCAGTGGCCGGACAAGTACCGGCGTGCGCGGCATTAAGCTGGGCACTGGTGAGAAGTTCGGCGACGACCGCGTGATTTCGATGGCGATCCTGCGGCACCTTGATGTCACCTCGGAGGAGGCCAAGGCCTACCTCAAACACGCCGCCGCGATGCGCCGGGCGGCGGGGGAAGGTGAGACCGAGGAGGGGGATACCGATGACGGTGTCGTGGAGGCTGCTTTGTCGCCTGAGCGGATTGCGCAGATGGATGCGGCTGAACAATTCATCCTGACCGTGACGGAAAATGGCTATGGCAAACGGTCATCATCCTTTGAATATCGCGTCTCCGGCCGCGGCGGGAAGGGGATTATCGGCATTGTTGCCAATGACCGGAATGGTCAGGTCGCAGCCTCCTTCCCAGTAGAGCAGGGGGATGAGATCATGCTGGTGACCGACGGGGGCCAGCTTATCCGCACCCCTGTGAAAGACATTCGCATCGCTGGCCGGAACACCCAAGGGGTGAAGGTCATCACCACCCGCGACGGCGAGCATGTGGTTTCCGTCGAACACGTCCCTGAGTCCGAAACGGATGGGGGAGATGAGGGCTCAGAGGAAGAATAAATTATGGCTGGTCGCATCGGACTTTATCCAGGAACTTTTGACCCTATCACCTTGGGGCATACGGATATTATCCGCCGGGCGGTGAAACTTGTGGACACGCTGGTCATCGGTGTGGCGATCAATCGTGATAAGGGGCCGCTTTTCTCCCTTGATGAACGGGTGGCGATGATCAAAGAGGCGATTGCCGACCTGGGGATCGGCGATAAGGCCACAGTCATTGTTGAGCCCTTTGATGAACTCCTGATGCACTTCGCTGAAAAACAGAAGGTTGATGTGATTGTCCGTGGTCTGCGGGCTGTCTCTGACTTTGAATATGAGTTTCAAATGGTGGGGATGAACGCGTTTCTCAACGACGATGTGGAAACGGTGTTTTTAATGGCAGATGCCAAATATCAAGCCATTGCCTCGAAATTGGTGAAAGAAATCGCGCGTCTTGGTGGCGACATTAGCTCTTTCGTGCCACCAACCGTGGCGCCTAAGCTACTTGCAAAGGTGGGTGGGGTTTGACCGATCTGCATACTGCGCGAGATCATTTGGCTCAGCTCATTGCGTTTGACACAACATCCAGAGACTCAAACTTAGCCCTTATCGACTGGGTGGAGGAGCAACTCGCCCCCCTCGGGGTGACTTTCACCCGTATTCCGAATGAGACGGGGGATAAAGCTAATCTCTGGGTGCGGATTGGACCAGATGCCCCCGGCGGCATTGTCTTGTCGGGGCACACTGATGTGGTGCCCGTGGATGGACAACCTTGGGATACGGACCCCTGGACCCTAACGGAGAATGAGGGCCGCCTTTATGGTCGGGGTACCTGCGACATGAAGGCGTTTGTCGCACTATGCACGGCATTTGCCCCCGCCTTCGCAGCGAATGCACTTTCAAAACCTGTTCACTTTGCTTTTTCCTTTGACGAGGAAGTGGGGTGTACTGGCGTTTCGCCGATGATTGACAAGATGGTTGCCGCTGGGGCGGCCCCGTCAGCGGTATGGGTGGGGGAGCCCACCCTGTGGAAGGCGGTTTCAGGCCATAAGGGCATTATGGGCTATGAGGTCGAGGTCCTCGGGCGAGAGGCACACTCCAGCTTGCCCCATCATGGCGTATCGGCCGTGGGCGAGGCCATCGATCTCATGACGATATTGCGGCGCATTGCGGCGGATGCGGAAGCGTCCCCGCCGGAAGGGTCCACCTTTGATCCGCCCCATGCCACCCTGACAATTGGCGAAGTATCTGGCGGCACCGCGATCAATATTATTGCCCGGCAATGCCGCTTTGCATTCGATCTGCGCCGTCCAGCGGGGGTGGATGCAGACGCCCTTCTCGCGCCGTTCATGGAGGCGGTCGCGGCCGCTGATGCCCGGATCAAGGCGACTGTACCGGAGGGCGGGGTGACGGTCCGCCAGCTATGCAATGCACCGCCCTTAATGCCCGACCGCGACAGCACGGCAGAGACCCTTGTTCGCCGTCTGACAGGGGACAATTCCGATAGGGTTGTCTCCTACGCCGCCGAGGCGGGTCAGTTCCAAGAAGCAGGCTTTCCCACCGTTATCTGCGGCCCTGGCTCCATCGAGCAGGCCCATCAGCCTAATGAGTATTTGGCGATATCCGAGCTGGCGCGCGGGGTGGAGATCTTCGGGAAGTTGGTTCGCGAAATTGGGTAAGGATGGCGGTTTTTCAAAATAGAATGTATACGAATATTATTTGGTCAAAAGGTTGATAAACCATTGGACCGTCTGATCACTATCTGCTCGGGCGTGCCACAAACCTTCATAGATAAGAGCGGGCATATCCAAAGGCGTCTCGAAAACAGACAGATTCAGCCGATTGGCAAATCGGTTCGCGACGTGAGATGGAATGGTGGAGATCAGTTCTGTTGAGGCGACCACCTCTAAAGTGGTGAGAAACTGCGCTGCTGCAACGCGCACATTTCTGGTTCGCCGAACCGCTGCTAACGATTCATCGACGCGCCCACGCGAGGAACCTGTCAATGTTGTTAGGACATGCCCTTCTTCGCAAAAAGCGTCCAAGGTAAGGGCCTTAGAACCGGAGAGCCGAGGGTGGGCGCGCGCAGCGATCGTCACGAAACTGTCCTGCCACAGTACTTTCCGCCGCAAAATATTTGGTGTACGGTTAAAAATGCCGACAGCAAGATCCGCAGTTCCCCGTCGGAGGGCGTCTATGGTGCCGCTTCGATCTAGCATTCGGCTAGAAATTCGTATGCTGGACAAGTGGTGTTCTACGGCAGGCCCCAATGCCATCAGCTCTTGATCCCAAGCCACCACCCGAATGGACCGGTCTGAGGCGCTGGGATCAAAGGGTTGGTCAGGGGTTAGCATGGAATTCGCGGCACTCAACAGCCTGTCCGCTTGCGTTGCTAATTCGAGGGCTTTTGCCGTCGGCTCTACACCATGGGGACGGCGGATTAGTAAGTCGTCGTTAAATAAAGTCCGTAGACGCTGGACAGCGTGACTAACCGCGCTTTGGGTTAGCCCCAGCGTCTCCGCCACGGTCGAAAGCTTCTTCTGCCGAACCGCTTCGGTTAGGACCAAAAGCAGCCCGAAGTCAAGCTTTCTGATATCAATATGATTTAAATCAGTCATGCACTCAATTCGATAGCATTTTATTTCATGAAAGCTATATCGATATCAACTGATTAGTGGTGCTGCCTTTCCGCCACGCCGTTGGAGGGATTCAATCCTGAAATGATTTGGTCTATTTTCAATCGCAAACAGCGCCGCGAAGCTGCCGCTGCATCAGCCGATACCGTAACAGCATTTCACTCAGAAAAAGGAACACAAGTCATGACGGAGCCAATTGCAGCGGCCGAACCATGTCGCATACTTATGATTGCCTCAAACCCTGCCACCTCGCCGGTGACAGGTTGGCCGATCGGCTTGTGGTGGGCGGAGTTGACGCATCCTTGGCTGACGTTCCATGAAGCGGGGTACGACATCGACATCATATCAGCCGATGGTGGCGACCTTGTGGGTGATGGTCTGTCGGACCCTGAAGATGAGAGTGGTTACTCTGCAGACGATATTATTTCATTGGGCTTTAAGCAGTCACCGAAACATGCCGACTTTCTTAAGGGGACGCGGCAGCTCAGCGAAGTAGACTGGCGGGACTATGATGCGATCATGGTGATCGGTGGCCAGGGGCCTATGGTCACAATGGTAGATAACACAGCCCTTCATCAGTTTTTCGCTGATGCGTATGAGGGTGGTAAGGTCGTCTGCGCGATCTGCCACGGTACATGTATTTTACTGAAAACGACCCTGTCAAACGGTGATTTACTCGTAAAAGGTAAGACGTGGACCGGCTTTGCGAACAGCGAGGAGGAATTCGCTGAAAGCGCAGTAGGCGGAAAAATACAGCCTTTCTGGATCCAAAGCGAGGCGAGTGACATCAGTGATACGAACTTCATTGTATCAAAGCCGTTTGGGTCATTTGCCGTCCGCGATGGCCGCCTTATCACAGGGCAACAGCAAAACTCAGGACGGGCAGCGGCCGAGCGTGTGATTGAGGCACTGGGGCGATAGCGCCGGTGTCTTGACCACGACTCCAAGCGCACTAACCCACTATAAGCTAGGATCATAACGCAGGCTTCAACACAAAATCTGTGAATTATCGCAGCCGGGAGAAACGTCGGACTCGCCAGCTACGTAACGCTCCCCCAATGCTGGTTCGCGGGCAAGCCATCTCTCTAACCCGTCATCTGGGGCGGGTTCCAAACCCTCGCCGCTTGAGCTATCCCTTGTGTTCGTTTTGGTAAAAGGGGCCCCTTTTCATGATGGCCATTGGTACCTCGCTGATTTCCTTCGCTCTTTTGGCGATGTCGACCTCACTTCAAGAGGATGAAGGCGCTCAAGCCCCGGCTGATATTTTGGCCCAGGCGCCGCAAAGCGACTGGGTGATGATTGATCCGGAGAATCTCCTCGTGATGGAGTTGCCGTCTGGTCCCATCACCATTGAGCTGCGGCCTGACATGGCGCCCCAGCATGTGGAGCGGATTAAAACCCTCACCCGTGAGGGATTTTACGACGGCCTCCTGTTCCATCGGGTGATTGAGGGCTTCATGGCGCAAGGGGGAGATCCCACGGCGACCGGCACGGGCTCGTCGGACCTTCCGGACTTGCCAGGGGAGTTTGTTAAGCCGCTTGAAGAGACTGCAAACCTTCATATCGTTGGTCGAGACGATCGGGCCGCGCAAATCGGTTTTATCGGCACGGTGGCCGTTGCGACGCAAGCCCCCACGCTGAACCGCTTTCTCACCCAGGCTAAGCCCCTGAGCTGGGGCCTTCATTGCCAAGGCGTGATGTCCATGGCCCGCGCTAACAATCCCAACAGCGCGAACAGCCAGTTCTTCCTCATGTTTGGCGACAGTCGCCGCAATCTTGACCAGGGATATACGGTGTGGGGCAAAATTGTGGATGGGTACCGAAATGCGCGACGCATTAATCGTGGTGAGCCGCCCCCCCGACCGACCCCCATCGTGCGCATGCGGGTCATGGCCGATATTCCCGAAGCGGACCAAAAAACGGTGGAGTATCTTGACACAGCGTCCCCACGCTTTACCGACTATTTGAAGGCCACAAGGGCCATGACAGATGACGGCTTTTTCCCAGATACATGTGCCGTCAATGTTCCTATCCGCATGAATGGCGAGCTTCCTGAATGACAAAACTCAAACTTGAACTTGAAACCGGTGACGTCGTTATCGAGACTTTTGACGCCAACGCCACTCAGCACGTGGCGCAGATCACAAAATTAGCCGAAGATGGCTTTTATGATGATCTCACCTTCCACCGGGTGATCGAAGGCTTTATGGCCCAAGGCGGCTGCCCCGATGGCACTGGCATGGGCGGTGCCGATGAAAATATCCCGGCTGAGTTCAATGACACTCCTCATGTTGAGGGGGTGGTCTCCATGGCCCGGGCGCAGGATCCGAACTCTGCCTCCAGCCAGTTCTTTATTTGCATCGATGACTCGACGTTCCTCGACAATCAGTACACCGCCTGGGGCCGTGTGGTCGAAGGTATGGATGCGGTCCACGCCATCCAAAAGGGCGAGCCACCCGCAACCCCAACGAAGATTAAAACCTTCCGTAAGCTGGAAGACTAATTTGGTCACCCCGGCCGACCCCGGACTTGTCCCGGGGGAGCGCCGGGGTCTATTTGCCGCCCCAACTATTCTCTACTTCTTTAAGAATGGCGCTGGATCGATGGGCCATCTCTTCAATCATTCTGAATGAGCGCTTCATGAGGCGAGGCCCGTCGCTTCAATCTCACCGAGGCAAGCCCCATGAGCGCTGCCGTGACGAGGCAATAGACGCCCATCACTATAAGCTGAGGCGGCAGCCCCATGCCCGCATCGATGAGACTGCCGGTGATGAATGGCCCAAGGGCAGTCGCCAGCACCATGAACGGAACAATGATTGAGCGGATAGCCCCCAAATGAGCCGTTCCGTACACTTCCGGCCAAAGCGATCCGAACAGGGTCGAGGCAAGACCATAGCTCACCCCCAATAGCGCCATAAACAAGTACAGACTCCCCTCGCTTGTCCCGAGACTGACGGCGAAGCAGGCAAGGCCCAGTGGCACAAGGAAAAACGGCAACACCGATTTGGCGCCAAACCTGTCGATGAGCCCCCCATTGATCAGTGCGATAATCACGGTGGTCGCCGCCATGAGCGAAAATCCGCGGGGGAATAACCCCATTGGCCAATCTCGCAAGGTGGCCAAATAATCCTGGTGGAAGAAAATCGTCGTACCGAT
>CALFRH010000614.1 GCA_937919225.1 uncultured Parvularcula sp. | reverse complement strand
AGCTACCAATCAGGGGATCCGGATCTGGATCACCCTCCAGTATCTGATTGTCGTTGTAAGGGTACCCGGTCACGATCCGCCAATTGTCGGTGATTTGACCGACGATTTCCAACTCTACGCCTTGAGACCGCGTTTCGCCGATGTTTCCAAATCGAAGGTCTGCATCGGGCGTCGGTGTTCCATCTGGTTGGAATGGGTTGGCGACAAATGCAATACCATTCTTCAAGGTGTCGAATAGAACGGCCGTCAGGAGGATTTGCTCGTCACGCAGCGCAAGTTTTCCGCCCAATTCGAAAGACTCAGATCGCTCGGGATCGATTTGCTGATCATCCACGCCAAGATTTCCGCCAGACGATGTGTACCCCTCAGAATATGAAGCATAAAATGACAAATTTTCCTGGGGCGTATAAACAACTCCGCCTCTGATGCTGAAATCATCATCTGAGAACCCGCTATTGATATCATCGAATTCTGAGTATCTCCCGCCGATCAGGACCGCCCATTGGTCATTCAGTGTGATGTAATCGAGCGCGTTGAAACCTGCTTCTTCCACATCTCTTTGAGTCCCCTGTTCAGAGAGCGGACTAAGTGTGAAGCCGAGTATTGGGCTCAATCTGACAAAATCCCCGCCCGCAGCTTCGACCTGGGCCTGCAGCGCATCCATCTCGCTTTCAGTAAACGGTGCAAACGTCGCGAAATTCAAAGTCGAGTAAACGCCGGTTCCAAGATTGTAGGTATGCACGCCATCCGTTCCGGCGGCTCGCGATACGCTCGACAATTCCTCATATGTATATGACGCGAGAAGTTCATGCTCGAAGCCGAACCCATCTGTGAAGTCGACAAAGTTCTTTACCGTGAACTGTGTCGATTCCCCTTTGCCGACGCCCAAGCTTGGCCCGATGTTGACTTGATCTCCAAAAGGAAAAGAGCCGACTGTGCCATTTATCTCGACCAAAGGCAGGATTGAGACGTAACTCGCAGAAGAGTCACTGATCGTTTTCTCATTCTCGGTGTTAGAGAACGTTCCTTCAATTCTCCAATTGTCCGTCGCTTGGAAATTCGCAATCGCGTATAGGCGCTGTGACTCAGCCTGCGAACGATTGTTCCAACCGGGAAGCCCGATAAAATCCTCAGGATCCAAGCGGTCTTCGTTGTAGAAATAGCCATCTACGAAATTGCCATCGAGAACCTGACCCCGATCTTGCGAGTAATCGTCATCTATATATTCGAAACCAAGCAACAGATCGAAATTATTGGTCGGCATCCAAGAAAGCGTCGGGTTTATAAGCAACCGCTGACGCTCGACGAAGTTTCGATAACTTTCTGAATCTTCATAAGCACCGACCACACGATAAGCGAGTTTGTCATTCGTGCCTGGAACGGCGCCGGTCGTATCCGCCTCGACTTTGTAGAAGTCGAAGCTACCCGCTAGAAACTCGACAGACGTTGATCGCTCCAGCTCGGTGCGCGTTGTGACATAATTCACGATGCCGCCCGGGTCACCTTGGCCGTAGATGAGCGCCGACGGACCTTTCAGAACCTCAATACGATCAATATTGGCCGTTTCGGTCGATGGAATATTTGACACGTTCAAGCTGTTATTGATCCGCGCACCATCCTTGTAAATCGACCCGGATGATTCAAAGCCACGGATCGAGAATCGTTCTTCGCCGCCATTACCCGTCTTGAACTTTACGACGCCCGCGACGTTACGAAGCGCATCGTCGACATTGTTGACTTGCTGGTCCTGCAACAGGTCCTGGGGAATAACGCTAATCGCAGCTGGTGTTTCAAGCTGCGTGAGGTCTAATCCTACCGCAGCGGTTTGACCTTTATTGGCCAAGTATTCCCGATCAAAACTGGAAACGATCACCACATCGAGTACACGTGATTCACTGAATTCATCGGTGGGGTCAGATGCTGTCGACTCTTCACCCTGATCGTTTTCGGGCGCCGGGGATAGACGCGGCGCAGTTTGAGCCTGGATGATAAATGCGCCATTTCCCCCCTAAGAGGCAACTAGGTTGGACCCCGCTAAAACCTGCTCAAGCGCACCTTCCGCTGAAACCTCATCAGATATGGCCGGAGACATTTTTCCTGTAATGAGGGCATCGTCTGCGATGATATTGACATTATAGGATGTCGTTATGGCGAAGAGCGCTTCCCCCAAAGGCGCTTCCTCGAGCGTCAGCATTTTTATCTCGGAGTTGGCCATCGCTTCTTGCGTTGCACCCATTGGTGAAAACGCGACGATCGCTAGCGTTGATGCCATCCCCACAAGCGGCTTCGCTCGGAGTTTTCGTATGTTCATTCCCGCCACAGAAAGGGCTCCCTTTTAACAATAGTAGCGAATGCCTTTCATTCGCCCCTTATGGATAAGATGCTTGAGGAGGCCAAAGCGCACCCTCCAATTGCGAAAAATTCTCATTCGCTTGTTGAGCTGAATTGCAGCTGACTATTCCCGTGAGGAAATACGAACAGTACCCGCTTCACTCCGGTCGATTGTGACCGGATAAATGTCAGATAAAGTTGAAAGCATGCCATCAATGTCTGATGCGTTGAATGCAACGCGCACGCGAAAATCCGCTATGATATCGCTTCCCTCAGCAATAAGGACATGCTTCTCAGTGTAGCGATTGGCATCGGCAACGAGTTCGGCGAGGCGCGCCCCGTCATAGAACAACTTGCCTTGCCGCCAGGCACCAATGGCCGGGGCATTCATGCGTTTGATCACACTCAATCCTTCATCGCGCGTCGCGTTCACGGAATCGCCCGCAGATAGTTTTATGAGTGAGCGCAGTGAACTTAATTGCTCGTCTAGAACGTATGGATGGCTAACTTCGACCAATCCTTCAGCAACTGCAACACGCACGAGTTCGGTGTTACGAGACACTTCGAATTCGGTTCCGAGCACGCGCGCATTCAGCGCCCCCGCTTCGACGCCAAATGGCCGCTCGGGATCGCTGACCACGTCAAAAAACGCCGCGCCGGCTTGAAGGAAACCCGTCCGTTGCTCTATCGAAC
>CALFRH010000613.1 GCA_937919225.1 uncultured Parvularcula sp. | reverse complement strand
CGGTGCGTGGGCGGCCGCCGGCGGCTTTGGTACGGTTTCTGCCGTTAACGCAGATAGCGATGACGATTATGGCTACATCTTTCCGCAGCTTTATTATGGCCGCCGCCGCCGCGAACGCCATGATGAGCTAATAAAATACGCCATCGAAGGCGGTATTGCCCAAGTCAAAAAAGCCTTCGATATTGCCTCAGGTAAAGGCGCGCTTCACATCAACGTGCTGTGGGAAATGGGCGGCGCAGAGCGGGTTTTGCACGGTGTTCTGGAAAAAACCAAAGGCCTTGTGAATGGCGTTACCTGCGGGGCAGGGATGCCCTACCGCTTAGCACAAATCGCGTCCCAATACGGTGTCTATTACTATCCAATCGTCTCCTCGGGCCGCGCTTTTAGGGCCCTTTGGAAACGGGCCTATCACAAGGCATCGGAATATCTGGGCGCGGTGGTTTATGAGGACCCCTGGCGTGCTGGTGGCCATAATGGGCTATCAAATTCCGAAGATCCGCAAAGACCGGAAGACCCTTATCCACGCGTTGTGGCCTTGCGCAAGGTTATGAACGAGGCTGGTCTTCACAATACCCCTATTATTATGGCGGGCGGGGTTTGGTATCTGCGCGACTTCAAGCACTGGATTGATAACCCAGAGATCGGACCGATCGCCTTCCAGTTCGGGACACGCCCGCTGTTGACCAAAGAAAGCGAGATTTCCCAGGATTGGAAAGACAAGCTGCTTCGGCTGGTGAAGGGCGATGTGTTTCTCCACCGCTTTTCCCCGACCGGCTTCTATTCTTCGGCAGTCAACAACAGCTTTTTAAGAGAGCTCCAAGATCGCTCTGATCGGCAAATTGCTTTTGCGCTTCAACCCGTGGGTGAATTGGATACGGAGTTGCAATTAAACGCGCGAGGTAAAAAAGTCTTTGTGACAGGACCTGATTTCAAGCGCGCGACAGAGTGGATGTCTGTCGGTTTTACTGAAGCGCTCACGACCCCCGACCAGACCATCATTTTTGTCGATACAGACAAGCGCGATGAAATCCGCAAGGATCAGGCCGACTGCATGGGCTGCCTAAGCCATTGCCAGTTTTCCAATTGGGCGGATAACGAAAAGAACTCCACAGGCCGCAAAGCAGACCCGCGCAGCTTCTGCATTCAAAAGCCGCTACAAGATATCGCGCATGGTGGGGACGTGGACCACAATCTGATGTTTGCAGGCCATGGCGCCTATAATTTTGCAAAGGATCCGTTTTACTCGAACGGATTCATCCCGACGGTGAAGGAATTGGTGGATCGTATACGAACAGGCGATTAGCATTTTTCATTCGTTTTTATCCGTTTGTATTTATGTTTACTATAGTCTTTAAGAAAGTTCTGGTGTCCATATAGTCTTTCTGTAATAGTTCTTAGGTCGTATATACCTAAGACGACGGTGCGAGGGCTAAACAATATGGATATGAGTGTATCACGCGCTGAATTTAAGCGACCCTATAGTCATGTAGTTCACCAACTTCGCTCGGTCCGACTGAGACCGACGCGCCAACGGCTTGCCCTCGCGAAATTATTGTTTGATGCAGAAGACACCCGTCATGTATCCGCTGAGGCGTTGCATGCCGAAGCGCTAGAAGCAGGAATTCAGGTCTCTCTGGCGACGGTCTATAACACCTTGCATCAGTTTGTTGAAGTGGGCCTTCTCAACGAGGTCGTTATTGATTCTAACCGTACCTATTTTGATACAAATACAGAGACGCATCACCATTTTTACGAGAAAACCTCTGGTCTTCTAGAAGACATACCTGCCAACCAAGTTAAGATCGACCTTGATGCATCACCGCCCCCATGCATGATGATTGTGTCCGTGGACGTAGTGTTTCGCCTAGAGCCAATGAAGGCCAATGGGCAAGACAGGGCGGTCAACGACAACTAGACACGCTTGCCCTCACTCACCGAAAGACTCCGATTATTGGTCGAAGTCTTCGCCATCAAACGTGCCCCATAGGTGCGTTCGCAAAATCCAGCCGGTGGCTGCCCCGATTGTGACGCGGCACCAAGCCTCTTGGCAAAGGCGCACTGTTCCCACATTGCCAGCCTCGACTAGATATTCCGGATTTGCGTCCGCTCT
>CALFRH010000612.1 GCA_937919225.1 uncultured Parvularcula sp. | reverse complement strand
GTGCATGGCCTATGAAGACCCACTCACCGGCCTTAAGAACCGCCGGTTCATTGAAGAAGAACTTGCGCGACTTGCTGGGGATCCTAGCTCTTCATTTGGAATTTTGCACGCGGACCTCGATCGGTTCAAGCAAATTAATGATACACTTGGTAATGGCGCTGGTGATGAAGTTTTGCGCGTTGTGGCCAAACGGTTACGCGTATGCTTTCCGATACCTTCAGAAATCGGAAGAATGGGCGGAGACGAATTCATTGTGCTTGTCAAAGCGTCCAACCCAACCCTCATTCTTCAGCAAGCAAACGCAGCAATCGAGGTATTGAGTCAGAGTATTTCGTTTGGCGAGACTCTAGTGGAGCCTGGGGCAAGCTTTGGGATTTCATTCAGTGAAGTCCACGGCGAAAACGTACATCAATTGCTATCTCGCGCAGATCTTGCACTTTACGAAGCGAAGGCGCTTGGTCGAAATCGGGCGCAGATCTTTACGCCCGAGTTGCACAGTCGCCTGACCAAAGAGAAAGCACTTGCCAACGATCTACAACTTGGTGTCAAGAATGGCGAGATTGAGGTTTGGTACCAACCTCAGATTGAGGCAATTTCCGGCTCGGTGTCTGGTGTCGAGGCGTTGATGCGATGGAGATGTCCAAAGCGTGGAGTGGTACGACCTGATCAATTCATGCACATGGCCGAAAGTCTTGGCATATTGCATGAAATTGATGGTCAAATTCTTAGTAGTTCGCTCGCCTTCGCATCGAGAATGGCACAGAGCGGTCACGTTTTGCCGAGGCTGTCAATAAATGTAAGCTTTGACCGTCTAGCTGAAGGCCATATCGTCGAAGAAGTACAGGCGCTATGGCAAGATCGTCGCACGCAGTTGTCCTTTGAATTGGTAGAGACGGTCACGTTCGATGGCACGACGAGTGAGGTCGTTACGCATAATCTGGATCGATTACGGGAAGTTGGCGTCTCGTTGGAGGTTGATGACTTCGGCACCGGACACGCGTCGATAACTGCGTTGCTTCAGGTCGAACCAGATTTTTTGAAGATCGATCGATCTCTTGTGGCTAACATCCTGGTAGATTTAAAGTGTCGCCGTTTGGTAACCCACGTGATTGGCATGGCGGAAGTGATGAATATCGGCGTTATCGCGGAGGGTGTTGAGACCAGTGAGCAGGCATTTTGCCTTGCAGATCTCGGCTGCCACAGCCTTCAGGGATTTCATTTCGCCCCCCCGATGCCCGAGGCAGAATTTGCAACCTATGTAAGACAACGCCAAGGCGCCAGGCTCCCGGTTGCCTCTCGCCGCTCTTCGCGATGATCCGATGCGAGACGTAGTAGCGGAGCCGCGTTCCTGTCCGGGTCTTCGAGTGTGAGGGTGTCAGGCGGTCTCCAGTGTCGTCGAAGCCAGCAACGAAAGACGGCAATGTCCGCAAAACAGACTTTGGGACGAGCTTAAGCGCATGTCCGCTCTTGTGGCCGTTGCCGCCGACCGACAACGGGTCGTTGTGTTAAATGCCCCGAATGTAAGGTATTGGTGCCGTCACGTGAGTGATCGATCGCCAAACCCTGTCTTTTAGCCCGCTCCAAACAACCTGTCGGCAAGGGCCTCAAACCCGATGATCTTGGCAAAGGATCCCTTATTGACGATGCGGATGTTTGGCCGTTCCGCTTTGACACCTTCGGCGTTGCCCTTTGTGTGTTTCCCGGTTTTCTCGGGCAACGTGGGTAACGGCTCACCGGGGGAAGCTCCGAACCAGCAGAAACTATCTTATTCCAGCGTATTCTGATCGAAACAGATCCAGACCACACATCCGCTGGGGCGCTCCGCTAGCCGCACGTTGATACTCTGGCGGGCGGTTTTCGCGTCCAGATAGCTTGATTTTAGCTGAACGTGCCGTTGGACGCCCCGTGCCTCGAGCACCAGATCGTATCCCGATTGGTCGGTATGGCTTCGTAGTACATCCATCAGCTCGCCACGTTGCCACATGACTTTGCAAAGCCCGTCGAGAAATCCGTACTCTAGGTACTGTTCCC
>CALFRH010000611.1 GCA_937919225.1 uncultured Parvularcula sp. | reverse complement strand
GAGCATGAGCTGCCAAGCTGTGACCTGACGCTCTATATCCTCCACAGTCATTCTCGAGGCTTCGCTGACGAGGATATTCTTAGCTGATCGAATAGCCTTCTGCAAAGCTAGGTCCTGATCTTGCCTTAGGGGCTTATCCAGCACCTCGCCGAAGGTCGGGATTTGGCCTACAGGAAGCAATTCATCTACGAACGCCACACAGCATCCAACGCGCTGCCATACCTGCTGCTTGGTCATGTCCAGTGTGAACATTCCAACGCTTTCACCGCGCCGTGCGGCATTGACCATCATTTGGATGACGAGGGCTGTCTTACCCATCGCAGGAGCCCCGCCGACCACTGACATGAGCCCGCGCTGAAACCCTCGAAACTCGCTATCTAGGCGACGAATGCCTGTCTTAAACAACGCAGTCTGAGGCGTGACGCGGAAGACCTCTGCCGGATCAATTGAGCCGTCATCAACCGTGTTAGCTATTGATTGCTCCAGCGGCTCAAGTGCTGCTTTGAGCTTATCCAGCGCCTCTGGCGCATGGCGAACCTGTTCAAGGTCATTGATTAGGCCAGCGGCAGAGACCTGGATCTTTCGTCTATTGGCGCGGTCCACCACGATATGTGCGTAGTCGTCGCATTCAGGCCAGAAGGCGCAGCTATCCAGCAGGTAGCCAAGGTATTCTGCACCGTAAGCGCCAGACTCCTGGAAGTACTGAGGCATCGCTTCCACGATGCGGCGCAGTGCCAACCCGTCACAGCCTCGGCCATCAGACCTTAGCGTCATTACCTCTCGCCACAGTTCGCGATGCGCTGGCGCTAAAAAGTCGTCGGGATCGGGAACCACTGAAAGGCGCTCAAACCAATCTGGCTTAAACATCATCGCACCGATCAGGCCCGCTTCAGCTGCGAGCGCCCAATCATCTTGCCCAAACGCGTCTCGAGACTCGGCAACTTGAGTAAATCCATCAGCCACAAGACACCCCCTCACGTTCAGGAATGATGATCTTGCCGTGCGTCTTGATCTGATGGTTATCTATGACCGCATCGATCAGGTTTGGCGCGAGCTTGTATTCGCGCTCGAAAACAACGCGGAATGGCTCGCCCCCAAACGTGTAATTGCAGCTATAGACCCATGTTCCTTGGTCTTCGAACTCTTCGACATCACGACCACGGGACGGGATGCCCTCATATAGCCAATGAGAGTGTTGGTGCTCGGTCATGCCGCCAGCCCCTTTGCTAAATCTGTGATGATGTATCGACCGCAGGGATTCCCTCGGTCTGAACGGCCTTTGCCGTCGTGTTTGGCCACTAGGCCCTTGTTGATCAGCTCGCTTATGCGGGGGCTGCCATAGTCTGGATCAAGGCCAGCTTTGCGGCTCGCCTGTTCTGCTGTTAGCGGTTCAATGAGTATCTTGATGAGACTTGCGCGAGCATCAGCAGCCTTGCTACCTGATAGCAATTCAGCCATCTCGCGGGACATGCCACCCTTGTGTCCAATGCCATTATCGGTCTGGTTTGTGTAAGGACCCGTCTTGATCGCGTCCTTGACGGCCATCGCGTCCGTATAACAAGCGCCGCAAACATGCGTCTTCTCTCCAGAGAAAACGGAGATGTAGGTTTTGACCGCCTTGGTATGGCGACCCATTGCCTCGCAGTTCTCGCAAGTCTGCCCCCGAGCCATGCTAGAAAGCTCCCGCGTGACACAGATCACGCCCGCCGATAGCCCAAGACTTCAGAGCTGATAGCTTTAACTTGGCAATACGCCGGATTTTCTCCCCAATACGGGTGAGTACGTATATTTGTTTACATACTGCTTGATAAAAAATGGACTCGAAACAAGGTTTTAACTTGACATACAACCTAGGGTTAACAACATTATCGTTGCAGATTTGAAACACTGGGACGGCTTTTCGAGCCGGTTTCACAACCTGCGCGGTGTGGAACATTGCAAGAACATTTTTCTTGCGGTTGCCATGAGGATCAGCTAGTGAGGCAACCCCGTTAATGGCTGGATGTGTGGAGATATTATGTACTGGATGATCAACGAGAGCCCAATCGTTCAACCTGACGTTGATAATATTGGCGCCAGTTTTCCTCTGTGGGGCGACCGTGGAAACGAATTTAAAATTCAAGGAAAAGGTCGTGCCGGTCTCAAGCTTGATGACTCTGGAATCCTGCTCATCATTGATGAGCCCACTGGACACGTCATGTTCGCGGCACCAAGAAAGGTTTTCACCGACTTTGCGGACCGCGGAGAGGTCATCTATCGATACAGTGATTACATCGGCGGTCTGTTGATCAAGTCTCCGAAGTTTGAGGCCTTCCAGCTTTTTCTGCCGAGAAACCTCTTTTACGATCACGTCTTCCGCGCCCGTGAGCTGTTTGAGGACTACGACGAAAGAGTCGCGCGCGCCTATCAGCTGAGAGGGTGACGGGCCGACCATACTAAGCCGCATCCAATTCCAAGAGCGTCGCCGCAAGAACTTGGTTCTCGGTTGCCCGCTGGATAGCCTTAGCCACATCAGGTGAGGGCCTACGTCGACCACATGCGATGTCACTCAAATAGCCCTTTGAAGTGTCAATGGCGTCAGCGAGCCCCTTCAAGGAGCCGCGCCCGTTCTCGTCGAAATACTCTTTTAAGGTCATAAATTGAGTGTTCGCATAGTGCGAACTACATTGTCAAGGAAAAGTTCGCGTTCTGCGTCACGACAATAATGATTTGTTACGCCATAAGCGAACCATGACGAGGAAGAAGAATTTCTTTAAAGAGTGGCGAGAGTTTCGGAAGCTAACTCAGCAGGATGCTGTAGACAAAGTTGGGTACAGCAAAGGGTACATCTCTG
>CALFRH010000610.1 GCA_937919225.1 uncultured Parvularcula sp. | reverse complement strand
CACATCCGACGATACTCCCATTTTGGGGTTAATCCTATATCGGGAGTAGCTGGTCCTGTCGAGAGGATGGACAGGACAATTGGCGGGGACTCTTCATACAGAAGCTTATCGATCGGCTGTGCGGTTCTTAGCCGAGCTTCGAGCGCGCGAAGGGTTGTCCCAGGCGGATCTGGCGACAAGGCTTTCTAAGCCGCCGTCGTTTGTGGGCAAGTATGAAACCTACGAGCGGAGGCTCGATATTATTGAGTTTCTGGTTGTGCTGAAGACGTTGAATTCCAGCTTCAGTGAGTTTGAAGAAGCAACAGCCATCAAGCTTCCAGAAGTTCTCTAGGCTTCATCATCAAGGCCGTACGGAGCGTTAGAAGGGGTGTAGAGGGTCTCCCGATATCGAGCGATTTTGGACCGGTAAGGTTTATTATGTTCCCGCAGATTTCGCGTATTTTCGGCGGGGCAGGGGGCTCGGAATTGCCAGAAACAACCGCAAAATTGGACGTAAGGCTGATAAGCGCGCTTATTTTGCGCTTCAAGATTACCTAATTTGTTCGCCGACCATCGGGGTAAGCGAATAGTGAACATATGACGGAATCTCAGAGCTCCCGTCAGGCTGCGTAAGTACTTATTATTAGGAAACAATTTGGTTTCACATCAAAATCGCGTAGTTTTTTGGCAATCAGTGTTCCGTGCCTGATTGACGGGTGCCTAGCGATCACGCGTTTCGTATGCGAGAGGGTGCCCGTCATCCCTTGGAAGGTCCGTCTAATCGATTTTAGCGGGCTAGCGGGACACAAACCACTATCTGCCCCAAAGCTTCACGACGGCCTATGCGATTCCGAACCTATTGTAACGATCGCGTCGATTGAGTTTGCAACCACTCTCGGATAGCTTCGCGCGATGCGCCCGCACACTACGCTTTGACAAGGTCACCCACAGCACGATTTGGGTCTCGAATTGCCCGAGCACGACCTTTTGCGTGGTCGGCTTGCCAAACCCAAGCGATAACACCATCAGCATCAGTCTCTGCTATAAACAGTACCTCTGTGTTCTTCATAGTGCCCTCGAGATCGTCACAACTCTGTTACCTGGCCAGATTCTCAGGGGGTGGACAAGCTTCTCTGGGTCACACTAGGAAGTGGTTTCAATGACGACGTCTCGCAGACTAAATATCTTAGCTCAAAGCCCATATCACCGGTATGGTGGACCATGATACGGTGACGCGACGCTGTGGCGACGATCCACGCGTTCAGCAACTGACCTATCCCCGCGATTACCTCATGGGAACACCGTCCCACCTGCACTGACCTTTCAGGCGGTGGGGCACGCATTCTTCGCGCGCCCTCAAGGCTTCCTTACGGTGATCGCGCGGCCAATTGCTGTGATGACCAGACCCATCACGATGAAGCTGACCAGAAGACTGGTAATAGAAACCGCAAGACCGTTCCAGCCCAGTTTGCGCAGGTTCAGGAAGGGGTAGGGGTAGAACCCGCTGAACGACGCACAGATCAGGATGTAGGTGCAATAGACGATGGGCCAGACGACCCAAAGTCCGAGATCGGGCTATTGGAACGTGAGTTTCGGCGCCAGAAACAGCCACCAGAGCAGCGACAGCGTCGGAACAACGGTGTGAACCCCGTGATCTGCCCAGAACGCCAATCCGGTAAACTCCACCAGATGCGCGAGCAGCAGATGATAGACGATCCCCACGATCACAATAGCGATCATCACCGCTTTGACCCACCGTGCGGACAGATTGCGCCCGGTGGCGATCAAAATCATGACGACCATGATGATCGCATTGGTGAGGATCGTGAAGAACTGGGAGAGATAGGATATCGCCCCAAACACGCTGCCATCTTCGCCCGTGCGTAGATAAATCCGCGTCAACAACGTTACCGCCGCCACCAGCGCGATCCCAAATGCGGCGCATCTCGCCGTGTCGCTGTAGTCCGTGATCATCAGAAGTAGACGGCTGTGAAGATTGCCAGCGGATCTCCCTCAGCGTTTTTCAGGATCAACGTTTCGCACTCGACGGCGAAGCCCGTTGCCTCGGCCAGCGCGTCACCGAGGCCACGCTCAAACCCGTCCAAGGGCTCGGGACAGGCCATCATGGTCGACGCGGCGGGCGAGAAGGTTAGCGTCTCTCCGTAAAGACCATAGGACCCGCGCATGCGGTTGCACCCCACCGTGGCCCGGTATGCGGGAGGGTCGGAGGTCTCAAGCACCAGATGCGGCTCGCGCTCGGTGGCCTTCATCGGGAAGGCTTCGCCCTTCAAGGTCTCAAGTCGCTAGAACGTGTTTGTCAGCGCCGCATCCGCGCCTTGGCGCGAACAAGTGATGTCGGGACGGGTGCGTGTAAACCGGTCCACCACAACCATTTGGCGGTCCGGGCCTCCGATGGCGGGGCGCATCGCCGGCCCACCGTCCAAGAGCACATAAAGCGATGCGCCTGGTGCGGCGCGATCCGCGAGGTAGGCTTGTTCCAGCGCCAGATAGTCGCCGTCTTGCGCGATTGGGAAGGTTGCCCCGCTGACGCAATGCTCAAAGAGCGCGGCATCGGCCATATAGGTCATCATGCCGCCCATCGTCATGTTGGAAAGCTCAAGCGTTTCGGCCTCAACAGGGTTCAGATCACCCTCGAAGGCGCGCCCCGTGTTCGCATCCACAACACGCAGCGCGCCAGAGGCGGGAATGGGCTGGACCACCAAGGGCATCTCGGCCCCATCCCGCAGGATCAATGTGCTCGCTGTCGGGTCAGCGGACCAGCGCCCCAGACTATCGCGGGCTGTGCCATCAAAGCTGCGCGACAGTAGAAACGTCTGGTTCCCGGACAAGTGCAAGCGCCAGGTCTCTGCGCCTGCATTCCCGTCGACAGTGCCTTCAAAACGCGCTGGCAAGCGCAGCCCATGGGCCCCGATCATCTGCGTCTCTGGCTCTAATGTACCCTGGTCCGTTGTAGCTGGGGACAGCCCTGGGCGAACCATGACAAGATCAAGATCGGGCATGGTCGCAGGGAAGCCATCGAGCACGGTGCCTGCTGCGACAAAGGCACGATCCGGCCAGATCACCTCGGTTGTGATCGCATAGCGGCCCTCTAGGGCCACATCTTCATCCGCATAATCGATGACAAAAGAGTAGGGCGGGCCAGCATCACCTGTTGTTTCAAACCGCCCGATCTCAACCTGACCGGTGTTTGAGATGTCATAGAGGATCGCCCGAAACGTTGCCTCTGGCGGCAGGGCGATCCGTTCGCGTTAAGATGCTGTGCCAGTCAGTTCTCCGGCAAAAGCTCCCATCGGGGCCAGCAGCATGGCGCTGCAAGAAAGGGCTCTTACAAGTATTGTTTTCTGCATTGATTTTGAGTCTTTGATGCTTGTGTCTCATGCTTGGACGCAGATCACCGCCAATTGCTTGGCGGGTCAATGCGCTTTGTTCACGTTTTTTATCGAAGCGCGATAATGGTCCGTCATTTGAGTTGGCAAATTGGCCAGCAAGCAGCGAGGCGCGACCGGTATACGACTGAGCCATATGATTGACGCGGCTTCGGGCTCTTGTTGCCCAGAGCCGCCCGCTCTTGCCCAACAGGGAGGAAAAAGCCCGCCTTTCCCGGGAAGACCAGAGGACAAACTCCTATTGAATAGTGCACCAAGACTCCCCGCTTTGTCACGGGCAAAATCAGATATCAGCAAGCAGATCTTCGACCCAGAGCGGGGCTCATCCTGTCAGAGCGCTTGCTTCAAGAAGGGCGGTTCGGCAGGCCGAAACGAACATCGCTGACGTCAGCAATGAAGAACGGGAAATAGTCGTCTGTTCCGAACATGTTTCCTGCTTCAACATGCGTCGGCAGTTGAAAACCTGAGAACGTCCGAAACTCCGACAAACAGCCGCCAAAGGGTTGAAAGCGGTATTCCTTGGCAGGGTTTGCGTTGCTCCAACGCTGCAAGGTTACTTCAAACGGGCGGCCGTCCGGATCAACGCTCAGATCGACGGATTGGCGTTTGCCGTTGTGATTGATGGTCATGCGTGCTGTGTTTGCGTCAATACCTTCCCAAATCACATTTTCTAAGGGAAGCACGGCTGCGGGTGTCCAGAAAATGGCCTCCGACACATAACGCCCGCAACCGGATAGAGCGTGGTCTTCCGTTCCGCCGGCGCGCGCCACCGGCAGTACTTCGGCCAACCAAAACCGTGTCCAACGCGCGCTGTCCGAACCGGAAACCCTTATCGCACCTCCTCCACTAGACATTTTCCAGACAGATCCTTCCGGGGCTGCTAAGACTTGTTGCGCAGTCATCGGGCAGTAGTTTGGTGAAGCCTTGTTGCCCATGGCGAACCGTCCGCGCATTGAGATTTCGGCAACGGTGTAAAGCGGCGTTCCTTCCTTTATGGCAAAATTGAAATAGCGTCGGGCTGGATCCGGCAGATCTTTCACCATGCTTTTGGTGT
>CALFRH010000609.1 GCA_937919225.1 uncultured Parvularcula sp. | reverse complement strand
GGTGAAACTTGCTGCAATCCGTGTTCGACTACGATTTTATGAGTCTACGGCCTAACACTCCGCTATTATTTGCTCTTATCTTCAATCCATTTCAATTTTGGCGACGCCTTCGCCTCTTTCTTTGGGCTCTGATCTCTTCAATTCTAGCCAATCGGTCGCATGTACCACCGCTACAGCTCAAAACCAATCACGCTCCCAACCAATTGCTCACCTTTCTTTTTCGCTTAAAAATCAGCGGTCTCCTGCTCTATATTAGAAAAGTAAAAGGACAACGACATCATAGCCCTACTCATTTACCAGCACTGGGAGCACCACATGGCTGGGGTGCTCTTGTGTGTGATGGATACGCATTTCGCCTGGCATATTCATTGTAACATGGCCTTCATGCCCACCCGTGTTGGAGTTGGGAAAACTATAGTTTTCGTGGGCATTCATCACGGCGATGCGGATCCGATGTCCTTTTTTAAAGGTGTTGGCGACTGAGGGAATGCTGACTTCATAGCAAACTACATCTTGAAGATCGCCGGACAGAAGCTCTTCTTTTACGAAATTTGATCCGAATATATGGGTATCGGGATCATCGAGATTGCGGAAGCGCGCCCGCAGCGCGCCAACGCTCAACCGGTTCGATGAATAATCTGGTGCAACGTCGGAAACATAGGCCCACCAGTCTGTATCTTTTACATCTGTCGAGGCGTACAGCACAACCTTGATGTTGCCAGCAATGGTGACGTCATCTTCTAAAGGCTCTGTAGTGAACGTCACAACATCCGACCGCGTCTCAATATCTTTAAAGTCGTAGGGATAGGATTGATAGTCCGCCCAGGACGTCATCAAATCAAAGCGATACCAGTTTTTAGGTGCATCGCTCGGATCATAGATATAGTTTTCGGGTGGCTGCGAGCCAGTGGGCGCTACAGTCTTCAGACGGCCCTTGTCCGTGAATTTGTTGGCCTGTCCATCGCTATGAAAATAATAAGCGCGCGCTTCAGCGTCTCGTGGCGGCCAAGCATCAGCTGTGCGCCACTCATTCGCGCCAAGAACAAAATACTCAACGCGCTGGTCCGCAACACCATTATCGACGCCTTTTAAATAATGATCATACCATTTCTGTTTTAAAAGCCAGATGTCAGAACGTATTGCATCAGCGCCAAAGCGATAGCCGTTCAGCATACGGTCGCGATTATAACCATGCCGCCATGGCCCCACCACGAGCCGGCTAGGCTTAGCGCCATGTTTTTCCATAAGCGCCCAGTTACTGCGGGTGCCCGGATAGTCATCGTCAAACCATCCGCTGATTTGAAGCGTTGCGAAATCACGTGGATGATCGCCAGCATACCAATTGTGTGCACGCCAATAGGCGTTGTTGGATGCATTTTCGATGATGTCGTTCCATAAAGGGATATCTTCCCCCGTCGCAAATCGGTCCATGTCTATAATTGGTCGATGGCGAAAGACCTGCGGCCATGTGCGCCCCTCAAGGAGTTTTTTCTCCAGCATCCAAAAAGAATAGTAGGCAAAACCCTGCACGAATGTGCCGCCCATATAAGGCTGGTCGCTGAACGCTGTCCCCATGGAAACTTCGGGAATAGTACATTTCAGCGCTGGGTTTCGGGCGATTGTGGCCGACCATTGCGTATAGCCGAGATACGACGATCCTTGCATGCAAATGGACCCATTTGACCACGGCTGCGCGGTAATCCAATCCAGAGCATCTGCACCGTCGGCGGCATACTGCGTTAATAACTGCAGGTCGCCTTGCGAACGGGCGTCTGGGTCCCAGTAAATTGAGCCTTTCACAGCTTGGACAACGAGCGCGTAGCCACGGATTGGATAATGCTGGTATCGCTCAATGGCGTCCGAAATACCGTAAGGCGTTCGAATAAAGATAGTCGGAAACGGCCCTTCGATATTGCCATGTGGCAGGTAAACCAAGGTCGCCAATTTCGGGCCTGCTTGCGTCGGTATCATTTGTAATGGAACCGCCTTGTACCCGTATATTGGTTGCGAAACCTTGGGATCGCGCCACTGCTTTAGTGTTGTGAAGTTTTCATATCCACGCCTGACAAGGACGATGTCGTCACTCGGGTCAAAAGCGGCAATTAGAGTGTTGTCTGCCCCAACAATCAGATCGGTCGTCTGCCTTTCACTGTCATTTTGCGCCCAATGATGGGCAACAGTCTCCACTCCATTTACGATTTCTCGCATCTCACGATGCTTTACATATAACATGTCTACGTCCGGCGCTTTGACGGCGGTCGTGTTCTGCCAATCGATGTTCGAGAGTTTGCGAAACCGGCTTGGAAAGTTTGCGAGACCTCCTTCAAAGCGCAAAGCGGGATTCTCGCTGAGTTCAGCGCGTGTTCCTGCAACAGGCGCTGTCCAAGCATTTGATTGAAAATCTTTTTTCCGAACAGAGACGGCGTTGCCGTCAATGGTTAGCTCAAAAATATGAATCCCCCAATGATAACCATCTAGAACCAGCCGGCCTGATGCACCGGTTCCGTCTGCTACGGTGGATGCGAAAGAAGCGCTTACGTCATCGGTTGATTCACCGGTAAAATCGTCACTGGAACATCCGACGCATAGCCAAAGAAGACCCAAAGCGATCGCCTGTGTGAGTCGCCAATGAAAGAAGACTGGCATTGTTTACTCCCGTTTTCCCGCAAAAGAAAAAAGTGATTGCGACACCATCGTATTTTCAACAGAATTGTTTTCCCCACTCTCGCGGTTGTTTTGTCGGCGCAATTTTGATCCACCAACTGAGGGCCAACGATAAGATAGGCGAACCGCCGAGTAGGGAGCGACCCAAGACCCTCGCGTCATACATCACCATTTGTCCCAAGGATGAGCTCTGTCCGCTCCGCTTCTTCCACGCTTTTTCGCATCTTCGCAGATAGCACCCAAAACAAGGCGCCGATGGCCAACCAGCTGCCTAACATGAACCATTCTAGAGGCACGCCATCAGAAAAATCCGACAACGACCAGATGGCAATAGCCAGAATAAGTGCTGATCCGGCTGCGGCGAGATAGGGGATTAGCACGCCAAAGGGCACTTTATAGGGACGTTGAAAGTCGGGCGCTGTTTTGCGCAGGCGGGCAACGCCAAATGTCACGAGCAAAAATACGAAGGATAAGGAAATGGCACTGACATTGACGATGACACCAATCGCATCGCGTCCAAAAAAAGCTAACATGCCACCGATAACACCGGCAAATAGGATCGCTTTTGTGGGTGTTGCGTGCCGACTATTCACATCGGAAAAGTACGCAGGGATAAAATGTGCCCGTCCCAACGAATATAAAAGACGTGTACCTGCAAGGAAGCAGGCATTCCAAGTTGATAAAATGCCCATGAGACCCGCTGCCAAAACCAGATTTTTAAGCCATGGTGTGCCAAAGGCGGCTTGAAAAGCGCCTGCAACGGGTAATTCTGTGGCAAGAATGACGTTACGCGGTGCGGCCATGGCAGTGGCCAGAATAACGGCAACATAAAACAGCAAGGCAAGACTGATCGAGCTGATCATAACCCACTGCATCCGATCAAGCCGGGCACTCTCGCTCTTCTCACCCATGGCCTGTGGGATGACATCAAAACCGGCGAACCAAAAAAAAGTCGTCGCAAATAGAAAAGCAACGCCGCTGATTTGAAAGCTGCCACTATCATCTTGTGCAATATGAGGCTCAAGATTTGCTGGATCCCCAAAACCAATACCCGCCAACACAAATGCGGCAGATGCGATCAGCAACGATATGGTAAGGGCACTTTGCAATCGGCCCACGGACCGGACACTTGCATATTGAACGATCGCCAAGGCGACCATGACGGCAATGCCGATCAGCAAAGAATACAGCCGTACATCTGAGCCTAGGATAGAATAGACCACCGGCCCCTCTAACCCTGGAAACATGGCGGAGAGGACCCAACCGACAGAAATCGCCTCAAACCCTAAGAGAGCAATATAATGGAGTGAAAGCAGCCACCCGCAGAGAAAAGCGAGAGGCGAACCGTATAGGCGATAAACATAGGCCACTTCCCCACCTGAAACGGGATACATGGCACCTATTTCCGCATAACAGAGCGAAATGAGGATCACGACAGACGCACCGGCTACAAACGCAATTACCGCGCCAATAGGACCGGCATCGGCAAGCCAATCCCCCATGACCGTAATCCATCCAACCCCAATAATCGTGCCAAACGACAAAAAGAAAAGGCTTGTGAGATTCAGGTCAGGCTTTAAATGCTGGGGTTGAGACATGTGCAAGACTTCCTTTTTACATCATATAGCCGCGTAAGAGGCGGATTTCGGTAAAACCGTTGTCTGTAAACAAGTTCCGTTCACGCATAGATCTGCAACAAACGTTCCAACGCTGTTAGTCCGGCGGAGGCATCAACATAGGTCTCATCGCCATGGCGAAGTGTATTGATGCAGCT
>CALFRH010000608.1 GCA_937919225.1 uncultured Parvularcula sp. | reverse complement strand
GGCCGAAAACCTCTGCACAATCTGGACATTGTGAACGAAGATGCACCGCGCAGTATAAACGATGTTGGTGTCATCGGGCTTACTCGAGACCGCGGCAGCGCAGTGGCAATTTACACCGGATCGCTCGCTTTCTTCGACGCGTTGATCGAGAGCCCCGCCAAAGCCGACGGGTCGACAGAGAGGCAACCAATACCCGCAGACTACACCGCACGCCTGCGGTGCCGGGCGGTGCTAACTGTGGCAGATGAAACCCTTACTTCCGATTGGTCGCAAGCGCTGTTGATCGAGTTTGAACCAACGATTCAGAGTGGCACTATCAGCGCAGTTGTCAACGTCGCGGCAGGCACAATCACACTTACTTCAACATCTGACAGCGCCGGCCTTATGGACCGATGGCTGCATATTCTGAAGGATGAAGGCCGTGACACACGCATGATGCGACAAGGGCTGAGCGCCATGCTGTTCCGCGCCACGACCAATTACATCGGTGAAACCATTTTGCGCGTGATAGGCGCAAGCGACGTCGTGGCGGACGATGCGGCGAACAGACTCACGCTTGTAGCCAAAGGGGTAGAGCAGCCAACGCATGTGCGCATTTTTGAAACGGTGCGGCACGGCGCTGAACCCATCGACAGCAAGACCGGAATGGGACAGCTGCAAGAATTAGCAAGTCAGCTTCTGCCAGAAGGCACCTCGTCACCGCACGAGCCAGGGCAGGCACTGATGCGCGTGGGCCCGTTAATAGAACTCGATATCGACTGAAGCATCTAAGAGAGGGATCGCACATTTTGGCATGAGAAAGCTCGATCTAGAGGCCGGACTCTTAGGAGCGCTGCCGCACGGCCTGGGCGTTTAACAAACCGGAGGACAAAATGACCGCATCATTTGAACAACTTAAGAGCTCCTACCCGAGCATGGTCAAGGAAGACTTTTTCCGTGAACTGGGCGGACAGTGGCCAGATCTTGTCGACCATCCCAATTATCAGAACACGTGCGCTGTGCGTCTATCGGTCGCTTGGAAGGGGGCTGGCTTGAGCATTCCGCAGCGCTTCAAAGAGGCACAGGATGGTGCCGGTTCTCCGCTCGTTCTGAAAGTTCGAATGATGCGCGACCTAGTCGTCAGTGAGTATGGCCAGCCTGACTGGGGTATGAGCAAGCAGCCCGGCGTGCCGATTAATAGCTCCGACATTCCAAGGTCCTCTGGAATAATCGCTTATCATGCAAATTGGGGGCATGCGACAGGTCACTTCGACCTTTGGGATAAGACCGGTTTCGTCGGCAGTGGGAACTTCTCAGATATTCAAGATGGCCATGCAATTGAGATGTGGTTTCTATCGTAGGCGCGCAGTTTCGGCGCTCCTTGTCCTGTCAACGTCCGAAACTCGGTTCGACGCGACGAATTGAGGGTAGGTTTCGGCCAACTCGACCAAAATCGAGAAATCCCAGTTGCACAATCTGTGTCATTGAACGCTGGCGATGCCCCAACGCTGCCAAGAGGAGAAACTAGGAGGGATCAATGGAATTGATTGCGAGATTAGAAGAGTCGGTGGGTGATCCGATCGACGCTATTTGCCCGAACAATTTTCATAGCCGTACCAGCAATCACTGCGCGCACTATGTCAGCCATTTAGTCGGATTGTCGTTCGGTTTTAACTGCGTCCAATACAAAGGAGGAACAGGGGAACAAGACAATATCCGAGTGCATGAAATATTCGTCCGGTGTCCGAAAGTGGGCCGATTCGCTGGCTTAGACACTTCGCGCGCGCAATTGGTCTTCGTAACCCGGAAGAACAATGTCGACCTGGGTCGAAAGTGGATGGGCAATATTCCGGAAAAGCACATCGGTATTTTTTGCCAGGGACACATCTATCACTATTCAAGCACTGCGAACGCTGTATCAAAGTGGACCCCTGAAAGATTCCTCAGTGTTTTCCAGAACGCTTATAGAGGAGATCAAGGCCTGTACTTTGGTACGATACCGGGTGAAGATATCCTGCTTGACGTCGATCCCACCGGTAACACGGTTGAGGAAGGTAGGGCATTCGAGCTGAGTAACGCGGGTCGTAATTGGTTTGCCAAAGAAAGGGGGAAACCGGTTAGCGAGCAATTCTTTGTTGGCCGTGAAGTCCGGCAGGAGGGCCCGGCGTATTTCGGGATTCATCAGCCTGCAGGCAGTCGCCACGGAGAACGTTTTCGCGCCTCGGATTATTTCGAGGAAGTTGACCAGTGGGCCGTCTTGCTTGAGCTAACGGGACATTGCGAAAGTGGAAACTACCTGAACGTCGTCAACACTTATGATCGCGCAAAGTTCACGTTTGGCTTCTATCAATTGGCTGCACACACGCCCGACGACAACCTCATACTGCTCTTCAGGGAATTGCTTCGCTTGCCCCAGGCTGCGCTCTACTTTCCTGAGCTAAAACTGATCAATGACCAGGTCCATCGTGTTAAGAAAGACGGCGGAACGACAAACCTCGAGACTGTGTTCGAGGGACAGCTGCAATTCTTCATGAACTTCCTCAATCCACTGCGTGTCCCGATAGACGAACAGGAGATACTGAGCGCAGGGCGAATGATGCATTGGACGGCTGCTGATCCGCTTTGCCGTCGGGCACAAATCAGGGTTTCTGCGGAGCTTCTTCAGCGCAAGATGTCTCGCAGGTATTCCCGTTGGTATGATCTGGACGGCGCTACCGACACAATTTGCGCGATCATCGCAGACATCCACCATCAGGGAAGGGCCAGCAAGAAAACAGTCCGAGAAGCCTTGGCTAAGGATGGCAAAGAAGCCGAACTTCTAACGATCAATAAAGCCTACGGCTCCAGAAATGCTCGCCTGACAGCCAAAGTCACCGAGATGAAAGTGAAGGGAGAGCTTGGTAAACGCCGATACGATGCGTGTATCAACGAGTGTGTGGCGATCTAGAATTGGTTCGACACCTTGATCATTAGAAAGCCGTTGCCAATCGGTGCCAATGATCAGTCTGAGCCGCCTCGTTAGTGTCGAGACCATGATGAAACTGGGAAAACAAAATGCAAGAATGCGATATGGTTATGAAGGGCGGATTGACCTCTGGCGTCGTTTATCCCCACGTGGTCAAAGAGCTTTCTGAGCATTACAGATTTAAGCAGATCGGGGGCGCCTCAGCGGGTGCTATCGCCGCAGTATTTGCTGCTGCTGCTGAGTTTCAGCGTCAGGCTCCACTCCTAGAAAGTGAAGAACCTAAAGAGGAAGAAGGCGGTCAAGAGCCGCCGATCGGCTTCGACGGGGTTGCTGAACTGGCAAAGTACCTGGCGCACGATATGCGCACACTTTTCCAACCCGATCCTTCGTTCAAGCGGTTGTTTGATATTCTGATTGCTGTTGTTTCTGAAACCGACAGCGTCTTGGTCGCGACCATGCGCGCTCTGATTTGGCCATTGGCCATCTTGGCTTCGGCATTCGCGCTTGGTTGGTGGCTGTTCAACAACTCAGGCGATCTATGGGAGTGGATTGGAATTGTACTCATCGCCTTTTTTATCAGTTTCGGAATAATTCTCGCTTCGCTTTCCCGGGTTGCGTTCCACCATTTTCCCAATGCCGATTTTGGGCTGTGTAGTGGGAAGACGCAGGATTACGCACCCAAAAACAAACCAGCAGTCGGTGATTGGATACGGAGCAATGTCGATCGCATCGCCGGTTTAGGAAGTAATCCAGATATTCCGCTGACTGTTGGAGACCTGGAAGCTCGAGGTGTCACGCTTGCCACAATGACCACCGACCTTTCGACCGGGCGGCCCTATCAATTACCCTTCGAAACCAGCATCCATTATTTCAGCAAGCGCGAGTTTGATCGCCTTTTCGACTCTAAGTTCGTGAAATTTCTCTGCGAAACGGGAGGTAAGCACATTGCCGACAACACCGTGATGCCAACCGACGATCTCTACAAGTTGCCTGTCGGCAGAGATTATCCAGTCGCGCTTGCTGCGCGCATGTCACTTAGCTTTCCCGGGCTGATTGCTGCCGTACCGCTGTATCGTTATGACGATCAGCTAGGCGACAGGGAGGCCCGTTTCATGCGTCGCTGCCTCTTCTCGGACGGAGGCATCTCCAGCAATTTCCCGATCCATTTTTTTGATGCACCTATGCCACGTAGGCCGACTTTTGGGATTACGCTGGGTGTATGGGAAGAGGGGCGCCATTCTGATGCAGACTGGGTGACTATGGAAACACATGCTTTGCAAAGCACTGACCTTGCCGTTCGCGAGATTAGCTCTCCTGGTGGTTTTGCTATGAGCATCCTCAATACTGCCAAAGACTGGCAGGATACGATTCAGTCGATGATGCCTGGCTACGCCGATCGAATTGTCACTATCCGGCTCGATCCGACAAAAGAAGGCGGGATGAAACTCGCCATGAGCAAAGACACTATCGAGATGCTCAGCGATCTCGGGAAGCGAGCTGGTAAGCAGCTGGTTAAGGCATATTCCTATACGATCGACGCCAAGGGTTTCGACCAGCACCGGTATGCTCGCGCTCTGTCGCTGCTGCCCAAACTCGAGCTGGTCCTCGAGGAATTTGCCAATGCACTCGACCAACCACCGATGGGTGTCCCAGATGGGCTAACTGCTGCCCAAGCCATGACGGAGCATGATCCGGCAGCCTATGATGTTGGATCTAATAGCTGGCGCCGCGATCCCTTTCTCGCCTTCGCCAGAGCTCTGGAGGGGGTTGCACGAGGGGGGCAAAGTGAGGTTCAGGTGCCGCGGCGCAAGCGGATCCAGGGGCGCGAAGGGAAGGGATTGCCTGTTCATGACGGCCGTGTCCGTTTGATCGCGGAATCGCATCGCGTCCCCGAGCACCGGCGATAGTTTGCATCCGTTCAATTGGGGATGTGACATTTGCTGGCTCGATAGCAGTTTCAAAACGGCCTGCCCGAGCTTTCTGGCGCGAATCAATAAAGTTAGTGAGCTCATGACCTGCCCCAAAAAAGTGAGCCAGGTTCAGAGTTAGGATTTCGGCTATTTACGGCTTGAAAGGTGGTCTGAGCCCGGCTGTTGGCCAAGCGATTGATCTGCTGGCGCCTTTGTTTACCAAGCTCTCTCTTCGCCGCCTTGTATGAAGGCAATCCATTGGTGGTACTTGTCTCGACTGGGCCGTGAGTCTCGAGCGCCTTCTTGATGAAGCGCTTGAACGGGATTGGGGGTTTCGCTCTCGACTCGCGGTTCATAAGCCGCCGCTAGCAGTGAGCGCCCTCGCCTGCCACGTCAGTCTGACAACGCCTTTCA
>CALFRH010000607.1 GCA_937919225.1 uncultured Parvularcula sp. | reverse complement strand
GATGTCGCTGCTGAGGAGTGAGCGCTTTGCCGATGCTAAGGCACCACCCCCTCCGCCCTCCGGGCACCTCCCCCGCCACGCGGGGGAGGAATAGGCCATTGCGGCCGCTAAGGTTTTCTTCCCCCTATTTTGGGGGGAAGGATTTTTAAGTCCGAACAGAGATGGTAGAACACCAAAGCGACCCCTCACGTCCTGTTAACAGCTCCCAAGACGGGGCCCACCCGGACCTTATTCCCATCGTGGAAAAACACCGGACCCACCCTTTCCGGCGGCCTATTGCAGACCACACGAAAAGAGCGTTCGAGGGCGCGGACAAAATCGCCCAGAAGTCGGGCAACGCCCCCCTTCTGTTAGATGCTGGGTGCGGGACCGGGGACAGCACGCGGCGATTGTCGCAAACGTACCCCGATCATCTTGTCCTCGGCGTGGATAAGTCCTCTCACCGCCTCACAAAGGAAAGAGAGGTGCCGCCGCCTGAGAACATGACCCTCATCCGCGCGGACCTTATGGACTTCTACCGCCTTGCCGAGAAGGCAGGATGGCAGCTGGCGCAGCACTATATTCTCTACCCCAACCCATGGCCCAAGCCCGGACATCTTATGCGCCGCTGGCATGGCTCACCAATATTTCCATCACTCCTTGCCCTCGGTGGAGGGCTCACCCTCCGTACCAATTGGCGTCCCTATGCGGAGGAGTTTTCGCTGGCCCTTAAGGTCTTTGGTCATAAAGGCACTCTCAAGCGCCACATCCCCGACAGCCTCTATCTCACCCCGTTTGAGGAAAAATATGCGCGGAGTGGGCAAGCGCTGTGGCAGGTGACGGTGAACCTGGCCACCCAAGACGGCGAGGGGTAGAACGCCCCCATGCGTCCGGCCCTTCTCAACCCCCTTTTCGCCGATATCACCACCCTGAAAGGGGTGGGGCCAAAAATGGCGGCCCTTATGTCGAAGGTGGCAGGCCCACGGGTGGTGGATCTCCTCCTCACCCTGCCCACCGGGGTGATTGATCGCTCCTACCGCCCCAAAATTGACGAAGCAGAAGAAGATAAGCTCGCCACCATTCTGGTGCAGGTCGACAGCCACGAGGCGCCGCCGCGGGGCAAAAGCACCATCCCCTATAAGGTGCTGTGCTCAGACGAGACGGGATATCTCACCCTCATTTTCTTCCGCCCTCGGTTTGATTGGTTGGAACGGACTTTGCCCGTCGGGGAAAAACGTCTGGTAAGCGGTAAGGTAGAATATTACCGCACCGCACGGCAAATGGCGCATCCAGACTATATTGTGGATCCGGCGGCTGCGGGGGACCTGCCCCTGTTCGAGCCTATCTACCCCCTTACCGCCGGCCTACCCCACAAGACCATGGTCCGCTCGGTCCACCACGCGCTGGACCTGGCGCCCCCCTTGCCTGAGTGGCAAAGAGCGGATGTTCTGACCCAAGAAGATTGGCCGGGCGCGCAAGAGGCTCTCCTCAGTGCCCATCGGCCGGAATCCCGTCTTGATCTGTCCGCCGATACCAAAGCGCGGGAGCGGTTGGCCTATGATGAGCTGTTGTCGAACCAACTGGCCCTCGCCCTTATCCGGCAGCGGCGGACCGCCGTCGCGGGCCGGGCCCTTGGGGGAGATGGCACCCTAGTCGGCCCCGCTCGGGCGGCCCTGCCCTTTGCCCTCACCGGTGGGCAGGAGGCAGCCCTCACCGACATTGCCGCAGACATGGCGGCCCCGACCCGGATGGTCCGCCTCGTCCAGGGGGATGTGGGGTCAGGCAAAACCATGGTGGCCCTCACGGCGATGCTCACCGCCGTGGAAGCGGGCGCCCAGGCGGCCATTATGGCGCCAACGGAGATTTTAGCGCGCCAGCATTTAGACAGTATGGAACCCATTTGCGAGGCCTTGGGCCTGTCCGTGGTTCTTATCACCGGACGGGACCGCGGACCCGAACGACAGGCCAAACGGGACGGTGTCGCGAAGGGCTATGTGAATATTGTCATCGGCACCCATGCCCTGTTCTCTGACGATGTGTCTTTTGGCAATTTGGGCCTTGTCGTCGTTGACGAGCAACACCGTTTCGGTGTGGCCCAGCGTCTCAAACTGCAAGACAAAGGGGAGAAGGCGGACCTGCTTGTCATGACCGCGACCCCCATTCCCCGCACCCTGGCCCTTACCGCCTATGGCGATATGGATGTTAGTCAGCTTAAGGAGAAACCGCCCGGCCGTAAGCCGGTGGATAACCCC
>CALFRH010000606.1 GCA_937919225.1 uncultured Parvularcula sp. | reverse complement strand
GTCGTGCTCTTGGTCACGTAGCAGATACCTGTTAACACTCACATCACCACTTGGGCTATTGTAAGAGGCTCCAAAGAAAGTAATTTGTTCATATTTTGGGTGGTAGTACATCTTTGTAGCGCCATTACATGAGTGCTCCCAATTAAATGAGATATATTCAACACCGCGAACCATGCTGATTGCGGTTGGCTGTAAGACTTTGGGCGTACCGCAAATCGCATGCAGAAATAGGGGCATGCCAGTTTCATCGATTTCAAAGAATCCTGGTGAAATCCGGGTGCTTAAAAATGTCCTCTGTTCTCCCCGGCCCGCTACTTCCGAAACGACCAGGCGTCCTGATGCGTTCCATCCGTGATCTTCGGCATACGTTGGTCCGCAAACAATAAGCCATGCGCTTTTGACTTGTTGTTGCTCGAGGGATAGTAGCAATACATCAGAAGTGGGGGGCTGCCTATCGTCGTAGGGTATGGCATGGAGAGTATTCTCCTGACTAGAACACTCTGAACTGTCAAGGGATAAGGCAAACTTATCTTCGCATAGGTGCACGACCGCAGACGTCGTGTCATTAAGCGCCGACGTCAGTAGTCTGCCAATCTCCAGCGACGTCTCGGACCCATTCAACTTTATGACAGTGTCCTCTCCAAGTCGTAGTGTGTCATTTTCAGGGTCAAACGCGTTTTCAAGCATCCTAATTGCTAGCTCTGGCTCCTCGTTTAGTGCGTGGTTTGGCTCGACCTCTTCAATGAAACTCAGGTGCGAAATAGAGTTAAGTGCTGCGAAACCTTGATCAGATGATGCTTTGCTTAGTCTCGGCTGGACATTAAACACACGAATTTCGCCAGGGCCTATATGCGGACTTTCCTCAATGCCCAACGGGTCGGTCGATTTCATGATTACCAGGTCGTTGGAAGGCTCATCAAAATAAAGATATGTTGGGATAAACCCAATGAGAAATGATCTGTGAGGGTCCCTCTCACCACTCAGGATTTGTGCAGTGCTCCAAATGTTAATTTGCTCATTAGCGCTGACAGCAACAAACCTGCCGTCTGAACTTACCGCATGCGCGTTGGCTGTAGCGTCTCGCGCGATGTTAGGAAGCTGATCAACTCCATCCGGAAAGCGGAGATCATCAGGCGAAATTTCGTCAAGCAGGTCCATTTGACCAGTATTTGACTCCACTAGGGAGGGTTCGTTTGGTTCTATCTGGAGTTCATTGGTTTGGATAATTGGTTCGACGGCGGTAACTTCATTCTCGTATCGAGAATTACTCGCTATGAATGGAGCAGGTTCAATTGCTCTAAAATGGTCGGTCGCCGTGGAATTATTTTTAGACTGCGACAGTGCGTATGTACGAATTGAAGCTCTGGCGTCGCGAAACGAGTAGGTTAGGCACAGCGTCATGTCGCGGCTACAGGTGGACGCCTCAAATGTCTCGTCCTCGGCAGGGGGCAATATCTTCGAGAGTATCGCTAATTCCAGCTCCTCAGAATAATCCGGGCTAGAAAGAACACCAAACGCTAATATCTCAGACGCAACGGACTTCGCGACCTCTGATCGTCGCCAGATTCTGTTTATCGGATTTGCAGCGATCCTGCGAAAATCGTCTGACGCTTGATCAAGTTGGCCAAGGCGGAGTGTCGAACGGATATTCGTGAACTCGGCTCTCAGCACGGTGTCGTAAGTGTAGACAGCCGTTGCAGAAGCAATGAACAACAATACCCCAAGCAGGCTCAAAGCGACTCGAGTAATGAGTACTTGTGCCCGATTGCTGCTCGTAATGTATGTCAGTTGCAATGCGGTTGGTGGAAGAGCCCGTTGCGGTTGTCGATCAC
>CALFRH010000605.1 GCA_937919225.1 uncultured Parvularcula sp. | reverse complement strand
GTTGCTTGAGCCAAGAAAGCCTGCTGATTTCCCGCTCACAGTGCCGCCTGGCTTCTTCAAGCGCCTCCCCGCAAGACACCAAGCCGTTCTCCTGACAACACGCCTGCATGTCTTGGAGATTGGCGAGAATCCAGTCTGGACCATACTTCATTTTGTCTGCT
Organism: uncultured Parvularcula sp.; assembly: GCA_937919225.1. Lineage (GTDB taxonomy): Bacteria > Pseudomonadota > Alphaproteobacteria > Caulobacterales > Parvularculaceae > Parvularcula. The sequence continues at coordinate 3,065 of CALFRH010000605.1, read as the reverse complement.
TCCTCTTAGTTTTTGTATTTCCTTCTCACTGTTCCAACTTTCAGTTCCCAGTTTTCCGCGGCCTCAGTAATATACCGATTTCACAGTAATAGATCTTCACCTTATAGTTGTTCTCGACTCAAGACTTACGTTAGGTAAACTTCAGCTTCCAATACAGGTGGCGCGCTCCATCCTTAGGTGGCCTTTGGCGCCAATTCAAATCTGTGCCATTTATCATAAGACCGGCTATAGATTAGACGCCGCCGCCGCGGTATAAACGCGGCTCCCGAGTTGAGCTAGGCAGCTGCGCGCGCTCGCCTCGAACTATGAGAGACTTGGAAACGTTGGGGCAGTTCGTGAAGTGCATTCGCCCCGTTCGCAAGGCTGGTACAGGCAGCACTTGTCTCTTCAAACATAGCAGCGTTCTGCTGCGTCACCGCACCCATTTCAGCAATGGTAGCGTTGAGAGAGGAAATTCGATCTTTCTGGGCCTGGGTGCTTCCGGTGACGCTGTCCATCTTTGAGGCAATTTCGGAAATCTTGCCTTCAACACCAAGAAGGCTTTCAACCGTTTTGGAAATCTGCGACGACCCATTTTGAACTTCAGCGTTTGACCTCTCAATGAGAGCCCGAATGCTGTTTGCACTTTCGGAGGATCTTTGCGCTAAACCGCGAACTTCAGACGCAACAACTGCAAAGCCAAGACCCGCTTCGCCTGCGCGGGCTGCTTCTACCCCCGCATTGAGAGCAAGCAGATTTGTTTGAAATGAAATGCCTTCAATGATCTCGACTATTTTCGCAATCTCGCCCGCTTCAGTCTTGATCGCCTCCATTGCCTGTGACGCTTGGGAGACTACACCGCCACTTGTCTTCGCATTCGATTGTGCGGACTGTGCTGAACGGTGGGCATCTTCCACACTACTTGCATTCTCGCGCACGCTTTGCGTCAAGTTGTCCAAAGCCTCCGACGTTTCATTTAGGTTTTGAGCTTGAATCTCAGTTCGACGTGCGAGGTCGTTAGCGGCTGTAGAAATGTCTCGGATCTCCGAGTCCATTTGCTCTGACTTTTTTGCCACTGCCGAAACAAGCTCTTCCAGCGTGTCCAGAGCCGCGTTGAACTCCTCGCGAAGCGTTTCGTACCCATCGGGAAAACTTTGCTCAATTCGGACTGTAAGGTCGCCACCGTCAAGTCGCGTCAAGGCGACGCGCAAGGAGTCAACGACCATAGCTTGTTCCTTGGCCTTGGCGTCGTCTGCTTGCTGACGTTCCTCCATGGAAGCTTTTTCCTGTAGTTCAACTGCCCTGCGTTTTTCTTCGGCTTCTCGCAACTGTTTCAATGCAGCTTCCGCTTCTGATTGAGAGACCTGGGCCTCTCTCTGAGCAATCTCTGCAGTCTCTTTAGACGAGTAGGCCTCGGTTTTTGCGACACCTGCTTCTTCTAGGCTGTTTTCAAGCGCTTCCTTTTGGGCGCGCATCTCGCGGTCGGCGCTGTTGAGCTGATACACTGTTCCTGCGAGCGCGGCGGTCTCTACTAGCACAATGACTGCGTGAAACACTGTCCTGGCCAAGTTTTCTGCTAACTCGCCGGATGGATAGATCAGTGAGGGCAGGATTGCCGATAGCGACAGATGATGCAGCGCAATCATGCCCGTACCGGCAAGGATCGCTGCGATGCTGCGTAGACTGACGAGGCAGGCTAGCAAAGCAAAGAACATCATGTGGCTATCGAGCTGCCAAGGATGTCCTTGAAAAGCAGCAGTGAAAGCTATCGCCTGACCGATAAGCGCAACAGCTGCACCAACTGGCGCAAGTGCAGGTTTGCTTCGGGCCATTGCAACACCGAACAAGAGAAACGCTAGTGATGTTGCCAGTGTTGAAATCAAGTGTGAGCCAACGATCAACGAAGAGAAGCCGACACAAACGAGCAAAGCGGCAGACAAGCCAAAAACCATGCCAACGGGGTTCAGGGAATTTAAACGGTGCATCTCAAGTGGCCCCATTCGAAGTGACTAGCTAAAGTTGGATTCCGCAAATCGAAGCCAGTTTTCCAGCTGGCAACATGATGTAACCAGCCTGTGCTAGCTGCTCGCGAGAAGAAGGAGGTGCGTGAACAACCTCTGCAATCAAGCCCCGTAGCGGCCCGACGCCGATACCGCCGGAGGCCTCAAGCTCTTGTTCGGAAAGAGGCGGTCCTAGGGCGTCGATCACGATGTAGAGATCAGCAGGATCTGGTCGGCCGACCTGAGTAGTGAGAACGGCCGTAGGCCCCACTAGCAAAGCGAGAAGAGCGCCGGAGAATAGCCATATGGCGGACGTAGACATCCGCATGTTATATCCAGTGGGACTTAAAAACCAGCTAATGGAAAACTCGGCGGGGGCTGCTCAGTCCTAGCGCCAGGGGAACGCGGCTATGAAAATCATTCAAACAATAGTCCGTGTCTTCTTGGAAGCCCTTGTTCTGGTTCAATTCCAGTCGTTGACTAGGCTTGGATACTTTTGGCATTGCTATGCCTAGTCGTATGAACAGCCGCTTGGGGGCGTCACGAAAGCGAGTTTGTCCGGCTAACTTTCTTAAATTCCCATGCCTTGAACCTAGTCTGTTAGGCCAATGTCAAGGCCTTAGCGCCTAAGGGTCACTAGGAAAGAACGATCAGTTTAGGGCGCTAATGAATATGTCTATAGCAATGCGGGTCTATTTGGGAATGGGCCTACTGGTCAGCATACTTGTGGGTGTTGGTGGGTTCGCGGCACTTCAAACAACCAATCAGACGGATATTTTCGTCGCATACCGCGCCACAGCGCGTCAGAGTTTGCTTGCGACCGACATACAGGCGGACGTGTTTGAGGCACGCCTCGCATCATCAAAGTACCGACTAACAAAGGATCCGCGTTACCTCGAGGAAGTTAGAAACAACCTCAAAGAGGTCATTGGGTTAAATGCCGAGCTTGCCGAACTCGCCAACACCTACGCAGGCCTAGATGGTCTCGACGCGGTGCAGGACATGTTGGTCGAGTATGAACAGTCGGTTACCCGTGCGTTCGAATCCCAGCAAAAGCGAGATGCTCTTGTTGATACGACCTCCACT
>CALFRH010000604.1 GCA_937919225.1 uncultured Parvularcula sp. | reverse complement strand
CACGAAAGGCGAACAGACTCTCAAATTAAACGGCTGGAATCACGGGGCTGGGTCAATGTCTGTCGAGATCGCTAAATTTCAAACGCGTGTAGCGGCCATGTATTCGGCAATGCACGCTCAAAAAGGGATAAAGGCCTACGTGGATGGATCACTGCCGATCACGACATTGCAAACTGTAAAGTCATAAGCTTCACAAGGAGCGCTCAATCGAATTTTACTCGATTGAGCGGCGTGCAGCCCGTGAACGGGAGACAACCTATTTCCTTCTTTCCAAGGTTGATTGGGAAAGAAGAAGTCCCTGATGTCTTTTAATTACCCAGCAACCTTCCGACGGCGGCGCATCCACGCTGCACCGGCAAGGCTAGACACCATCAAGGGTAACGCACCTGGAACAGGCACCGGATTTCCGTCATCGTAAATGAGGTTATCAAGCGCACCCGAACTGGTGAACGTCACCGTCATTTGCAGCACACCATTGATTGCACCGCCTGCAGCCGCGAGCGTGAAGAATTCCCGATCCCCAGCGGTTTTGGTGCCATTAGAGATAGTCGCCAACAAGGTCTGCGTACCAACGTCTGACGAGTCAAAAAGCTCAATAGTGGCGCCTTCGCGCTTATTGATGTCAAGCACATCAAGGCTGATGAAGGAGACGGCATTTGCGAAGTCAAAGATGAACTTACCGCCTTTGGCGTCATCGTCCGGATCCGACGAATCATTGTCCTCGGAAATGATCAGTGACTTACCCATATCCACCAACTTATTGGTATCAATGTTTCTAAAGTCACTTTGCAAATCAGTGTCGCCCCCCGACACATCATTGGTGTCAAAGATCATCGCCTGCTTTGGTTTATTCTTATTTTTCTTTGTGGCGCTAACGGTAATACCAGCCACTTGGTTAGTGACCACAGTACCGCGAGCAAGCCCCTCGAAATCAACGGTCTGAACCGCAGCATGGGCACTGCTCAATGCCATGACGCTGCTCGTCAACGCAGCAATCGCAAGTGTCTTCGTCATCTTCATCACTCCTACGCAACGCATGAAGGCTAATTTCGCACCCGCAGCATAAGTTAATGAGTCGTTAAACGCAAACTAATTCGACCAGAGACACTTCCCGCTATGCGTGTAAATTTTATCTCAACACCGTCAATGGTGCCCGTTCTATGCCCCTACGCCCCGAAAAACTCGCCTGGTAAAAGGGAGTATAGGTAAGCCCAGTCTCTAATGAGAAAAATGGGTATCATGACATTCTCGATTGCCTTTTGCTCTTGAAGGGCATATCTTCATCACCGATATACTCTATGTGAGCAAAAGGGATGGTTGCTGCGTTCCGGCAATGCCCGATCACAAAGCGCCCGGGAACGAGCGCGAATGCGAAGCAGAAAGGGGGCATTCCCATGCCAGCCCACGGTTTTGACGCTGAAGTACCTTTGGCCCTGACGGACGCTGTTCGCCAGAAGACGGACGCACTCTATGAAGGCGTATCGCATATTATTCCTCGATTGGAATGGGACCTGCACGCCCCAACGATTGCGCGGATTAATGATCTGAAGCGTGAATAGAACGCGGTCATCCTGGCGCACAATTATATGACGCCGGAGATTTTCCATGCGGTAGGCGATTTCCGCGGGGACAGCTTGGCCCTGGCGCGGGAGGCGGCGGCGACCGATGCCCCCATCATCGTCCAAGCCGGTGTCCACTTCATGGCCGAAACCTCAAAAATCTTGAGCCCGGAAAAAACGATACTCATCCCCTCCCTCGAGGCGGGGTGCAGTCTCGCCTCCTCCATTACCGGCGCTGATGTCCGCTTACTGAAGGAGCGTTATCCTGGCGTGCCCGTGGTAACCTATGTGAACACCACAGCCGATGTGAAGGCTGAGACGGACATTTGCTGCACCTCCTCCAACGCGGTGCAGGTGGTCGAACACATTTGCGCTGAGTGGGGTACGGACCATGTGATCCTGATCCCGGACCAATATTTAGCCAAGAATGTCGCAGCGATGACGGACAAAAAAGTCATCACTTGGGCCGGCTCATGCGAAGTGCACGAACGGTTCACGGCCGAGGACATTCAGGAAATTCGCGCCGGCAACCCGGACGTGGTGGTTCTGGCGCACCCAGAGTGTCCGCCAGAGGTCCTAGCCGAAGCGGATTTTGCGGGGTCTACTGCCGCCATGTCCGGCTATGTGGACAAGGAGCAACCAAAGAATGTGGTGCTCATCACCGAATGCTCAATGTCGGACAATGTGGCAGCGGCAAATCCGAACGTGAATTTCGTGCGCCCTTGCAATCTATGCCCCCACATGAAGCGGATTAGCCTGGAGGGGATCTTGCGAACGCTCGAAACCGGTGAGCATGAAGTGACGGTGGATCCGGCCATTATTGAGCCGGCGCGCCTCGCCGTGCAGCGGATGATCGACCTGCCCCCCCTTGGCACCACCTCTAATTTCGTGGCGCGGAAGGGCGCGGATGTGATCGCTGTTGAGCGGCGGTGACTTAATCATCGAAGACGCTTCACCAACCCGTGTGCTGATCATTGGTGCGGGGATTGCGGGCCTCTATACCGCCTTGTGTCTGGCGCCCCTGCCCGTCACCGTGATCACTGCGCGGGAGGCGGGCCGTGGCGGATCCTCCCGCTGGGCCCAAGGCGGGCTGGCAGCCGCTCTTGGACCTGACGACAGCGCCGAAGCTCATCTTGCTGACACCATGGCGGCTGGCGCCGGTCTTGTGGATGAAAAGGCCGCGCGGATCCTATGTGAAGAAGGGCCGCCGCGGGTGGAGCACCTCGCTGACCTAGGGGTCCCCTTTGACCGCAACGCCAATGGAACCTTCTCCCTGGGTCGTGAGGCCGCCCACACCGCCCATCGCATTGTCCATGTGGGCGGTGATGAGGCGGGTGCTACGATCATGCGGGTGCTGACCGCTCAGGCGCGCGCCGCTGATCATATCACCCTCTTAGAAGGGCTCGTCGCCTTTGACCTTCTGAAGACAGATAATCGCGTGACCGGTGCCCAAGCATGGGATGTCAGGGCAGGAAAGGCTGTGTTGCTGCCCGCATCTCACACGGTGTTGGCCACCGGCGGGGCGGGCGGGCTGTTCGCCGTCACCACCAATCCACTCACCGCGCAAGGCCATGGCCTTGCCCTTGCTTATGAAGCGGGCGCCGTCCTGCGGGACCTTGAGTTCGTACAGTTCCACCCAACGGGGCTTGATGTCGGCAAAGACCCTGCCCCCCTGGCCACCGAGGCCCTGCGCGGTGATGGTGCCCTTCTTTGCGACGCCCACGGACGGCGGTTTATGCCTCGCCTTCACCCGGACGCAGAACTCGCCCCCCGGGATGTGGTCGCCCGCGGCGTCGCCGAAGCCATCGCAGAAACTGGCAAAGCCTATCTAGATGCGCGGGAAGCGCTAGGACCACGATTTAAAACCCGCTACCCGACCGTCTACGCCGCGGCGCGGGAGGCCGGGCTGGACCCCGCGGTTCAACCCCTGCCCATCGCCCCGGCCGCCCACTATCATATGGGCGGGGTACTGACAGATGAGGATGGGAAAAGCACGGTGGAGGGTTTATGGGCTGTTGGCGAAGTGGCAAGCACCGGTGTCCACGGCGCCAATCGGTTGGCATCGAACTCTCTCTTAGAAGCGCTGGTCTTTGGTGCCCGCGCAGCCAGCGCTTTGCGAGACGCCCAAAACGAAACGGCATCACCGGACACCACCCTTTCCTCCCGCCCATGGCCCATCAAACCCGCAATCTCGCTAACGCCTCTCCGGCGGCAAATAGCGGACAAGGTCGGTCTGCTACGGGACAAGGTGGGATTGACTGAAACATTGTCCGCTATCGACGCAAGCCCCACGGAGACGATGGGAGATCATCTGGGTCGCCTTGCATGCCGTCTGATCGTCACCGCCGCCCTCGCCCGTGAGGAAAGCCGCGGCGCCCATCAGCGGTCGGACTTTCCAGACTTGGGTGAGGCACAGCATACGCATTTAGTGAAGGGTGAGGACGGGCCGGTGGTGGAGTTGGCCAAATGAATTTCTCCTATGCCCTCCCGCGGCCAGCCCGCATGAGATCATCCCCCATAACCGGAGCCTCGCGATGACCCCCTTTCCCCTTCCCCCTCTTCTCCTGCGCCAATGGGTGGAGACCGCGCTGCAAGAGGCTCTTGGTGACGCCGGGGACCACCCCACCCTCGCCACGGTCCCAATGGGAAACCCCCTGACGGCAACAATCAGTACCCGGCAAGCCGGTGTCGTCGCGGGCGTAGACCTTGCCGCCACCGCCTTTGAGATGGTGGATCCTGACCTTGTCGTTCAGATCCATGCGGATGATGGCACCAAGGTTGTAGCGGGCGCGCCTCTTTTATCCGTAGAGGGTGAAGCGCGATCCCTTCTCACTGCGGAACGCACGGCGCTCAACATGCTTGGGCACTTAAGCGGGATCGCCACCGCCACCCGGGCCCTGGTGGACGCCGTGGAGGGCACAGACACCCACATCACCTGCACCCTCAAATCTCTTCCTGGCTTGAGAGCCTTTCAAAAGTTCGCAGT
>CALFRH010000603.1 GCA_937919225.1 uncultured Parvularcula sp. | reverse complement strand
AGAGTTGGCCGAGTGGTCGATGTCGCTCCCCTGCTATGGGCGCTAGCTCCTGTAACCCGTTCATTATTTTTCCCACTAATTTCATGCGGTTAGGCCTCGTGCTGCTGTGCCTTCGGTGGCGGCCTCCCCATCAAATGCCCAGTTCATGTTACGTGCTTCCTCGCCTAATTTCGGCGACGAAAGCTGAACATAACGCTGATATTGATCGGACCGCCAACCCCCTTCATCCCGCAGTCTCTTCTCGTCTTTCGTCTGAGAATAGAACCAGGTCGCCCACGTGTGCCGACAGACATGGGGTGTATAAATCTTGGGGTCCAAACCTACCTGCTTCACGCACCGTTGGAAGCGGGTTCTGATCTGACCGCCGCGATTAATCTTCTCTGCAAATGGCTTGCCGTCCCACCGCCGAAAGAGCGGTCCAGGCTCATTCAGGTTTGGTAAGACCGACAAAGCCGCAGTCACGCGCGGTATCAGCGTCAAGCGCCTTTCATGGCCGTTCTTGGTATTCCTGAGTAAGACAAGACCCTGGTCCAGAAAGACATCGTTTTGCGCCTCTATTGCTAAGGCCTCGCCCACACGCGCACCCTGGCCGACCAAGAAGGTTATAAGGGCAGGCCCCCATAGGTCGGTTGCATAGCGTCCTGTTGAGTAGGATCGTATGATCTTCTCAATGGCTTGTGGGCTGAAGAAGTGCGTCCGCTGGTTATCAGTGACTTTGCGGCGGCGCGGCTGCGTATTGTGCCGGATCACTGCTCTGATAGGTGTGTCCCATTGGCGACGGATAGTCGCTGCAGCACGGCCGGGATAGGCAAGGTTTCCATCTCGCAGGATAATATCGTCCGTCACCTTATCGGCTGGTGTAAATTCGTAGAAGTCTAACACCTTCTCTAAGAACCTTATCTCGCCACCATCTTGAATGTATTCCTCAACCCATTGCCCGAAATACGGCATGGGCTTTTCCCCGGTTATGTTTTGCCTTTTGACCTGCGCGCTGATTTGTTCGGCGATTGCGCACGCTTCGCCGTAGTCAGTAGTTCGCGCGCTTTGGTCGATGGGAACTGCACGAGGTTTTCCATTTTCCCAGATGATGACTGTGCCGCGGATGTACCAGTTTCTGCTGCCATGCCGGCGTTTTGGTTCGAGCATTCCCCAGCCTCCAAACGCGCCTTCACATGACGCCGTGTGAATTTCTTTGAGTGTCCATGCTTGATGTAAAATTTGTGCTTTGCAAGCAGGTCTCTAAACTGCCGCTCTGTCAGCATGAGATACTCACGTACCTCATCAGCCGAAAACAGCTCCTCCATTTGCTTGAGCCTCGTCATATCATCGCTCTGCAAGGGCTTGGGGGCTGAAGGGTTTAGGTGCTCGCATGGTTTAGTGCCTCTTGCCAGTCTTCAGGCATCGCCATAATGTCAGCCAGCTCCTGGCGCAGGTCCGCCTCCATGGTATTGAGCCAGTTTTCATACGCTTCTTCCGGCGTCAATCCGGCACCAAGCGTGTGTCGCCCCGCAAAGATATAGGCCCTGCCGCTTTTGCTCTTGCCGCACCGCAGAATATCAGTGGTGTAGTCGAAGTGTTCGTCATCAATGAAGGTGTATTCACCCATCACGCCCCTCCACCTTTGCTAGCAGTGCGCGGGCTTGGTCGACCAAGACCATGTCCCCTTCATAGTGGCTCGTTCCACAGTACTCACTGTCAATCCACGCTTTTAGTTCTTGTATTGTTTTGGCAAGAC
>CALFRH010000602.1 GCA_937919225.1 uncultured Parvularcula sp. | reverse complement strand
GTCGCTACGCCGCGGTCTGCTCAGCGCAGAGCTGCTCACTGTCGCTTCTTGAGAGGGATTCATTCAGCAGACTGCAGAAATGGGGGGTGCCGAGGCTGTGCTTTCCTCTAAAATGGCGGCAGGTCTTGCATGCACCAAATGCGCGTCCGCCGCGCCGCTCGAGCATCTCTATGATGAGGTTTTCCAAAGTCGTTTCAAACGTGCCTTGTGCATCCTGGGGCATTCCAGCGATTGAGGCCGCCAGAGCATTTAAGGGGTCCTTATCAAGAATGCGGTGCCCGGCCTTTGTCAGGGCGAGCTGGACGCCGCGCCGGTCGCCGTCCACGGTCTTCTTCTCAATCAAGCCTTTCCGTTCGAGTGCTTGCAGAGTCTGGGAAACCGTTCCCTTTGTCATCCCCAGATAAGCTGTCAGCGCACCGGGACTGCGCGAAAATAGGTTTGCACGAACGATGTAGCGAAGGGCCTCCCATTGGGTTGGTTTAAGACCTTCAGCCTGGGCATCATTCTGAACAAGTCGGGTCAGACGCTCAATTAAGACGGATACACGTTCACTCATACCCCATGGTATCGACTAAAAACTTTCTTGCATGTGAATTTGCGCCGATCCGGATAAGACTCCTGCGTTTGACATCACTCGTGCGGAGGCGTCGACGGATGGCCGGCTTCTCACCTTTGCGATGGAGGTGGCGGGCGTTGCGGGCAGTGTGAAGCCTGTGCCCGTTGGTCAACTGACAGGTGCCAAAGCAGAGTCCTATGTCTGGCCGACCAGCATGGATCCCAGCACGGTCGGGTTTGATCCGGAGTCGGGCATTCTGGCGCTGGCGATCACGGCGCACCCTGATTTTGATGACACGCCCCTTTTTGACGAAAATGGCGACGGCGATCCAGCTAATGATGGGGCGGATTGGCACTCGCATTGGGTGGTTTTAGTTGAAGATGACGGGTGCGGGGCCGGCCTGAAGGTTCGCGATGTATCACCGGGTCAGGATCTTCTTCCTGCAACCGCGCCCTATCTGCCCATTGCCCTTGATAGTCCTGGCATGAGCCCGATCCTTGATGGTCGCACGGCTCGGATCACGGTGCCGGTGGAAAATGCCGAGGACGTCTCATTCGACGCGGTGACAGCAGAGCTGCAGGTCAATGAGAATGGTGAGGCGCCGCTCCTTTGCGTCACGGGCGTTCACGACATTGCCTCTGGCGATCTATCTCTGCCGGGTAAGGTCATGGCCAAGTAACGCGGCGCCCTCTCACAATGGCCCCCTAGCGCTAGGCTTACGGCGCGTATCTGCGGGCGGGGGCACGGTATCCCCGAATGGGCCCGAACAGGCCCGAATAAGGATGGTGCTGGGTCTTGGTTGCCCCGCACACTGACGCTGGGTTGGCAGCGGGTCTCAGGAAATAGATTAGCTATGTCGTTAAAACGTGCACAACCGCTTGAAACCATTGCTTGGCTCAACACCGCCGCGCCCATCAGCCTTGAGGGCCTCCGCGGTAAGGTGGTCCTCATTGAAGCTTTCCAAATGTTATGCCCCGGTTGTGTCTCGCATTCTCTGCCCCAGGCCATGCGCGTACGGCAATTCTTTAGCGAGAAGGATGTCGCCGTCGTCGGTTTGCACACGGTTTTTGAGCATCACAGCGCGCAGGGTACGAAGGAGGCGCTTGGCGCATTCCTTCATGAATACCGTATTTCCTTTCCGGTTGGCATTGATGCGCCTTCGGATCATGGTGGGCCGCCCAAGACCATGAGCGCCTATCAAATGCAGGGAACGCCAACGGCCATTTTGATTGATCGCAATGGCTATCTGCGCAAACAAAAATTTGGATCCGAGCAGGATATGGTTCTAGGAGCAGAGATCATGTCCCTGTTGAAAGAAGATCAACCGACAGGCTTCGATAAGGTAACACCTTTGCCTGACCAGGCGGGTTGCACCGATGAGGGGTGTGTGATCCCGTCGAATAAATGATTATAGGATAGGACCTAGACGCTTGGGAGCGACCACATGGTTCAGTCGATTGTTGACGGGGTCTTCATCGGAAAGGTTGAGGATCTATGGCCTGGGAAAGCGCCCTCGGCCATCAACAAGATGATGGCCTCCGGGTCTCAACAGGTCGGCAAACTCGGCTTCCTCAGGGATGCCCAAGCCGATTTAAAAGTCCATGGCGGGGTCGACAAAGCCATCCATCATTATCCGGCCGATCATTATGCCGCCTGGCAGGCGGAGGCAGACATTCCAAGCGATGCTGTGCCTGCCGCCTTCGGCGAAAACATCTCCTCCCGCGGTATTGTTGAGACTGACCTTTGCATCGGGGATGTCCTTCGTCTTGGTACAGCGCTTGTTCAGGTGAGCCAGGGGCGCCAGCCGTGCTGGAAGCTCAATAATCACACGGGCAATCCAACAATGGCCTTTCGGTTTCAGGAGACGGGCCGCACCGGCTGGTACTACCGCGTGCTGGAAGATGGCTGTGTTGGCGAGGGTGACGAGATCAGCCTACTTGAACGGAGTCATGATGCATGGACCGTTCACCGCGTCACCAAAGCGAGGCTGACCCGGCGCGTCGACGCTGAAGAGGCATTGGCCTTATCCCAGATGTCTGAGCTGGCGGTGAATTGGCGTGAGGCGTTCTCCCGAATGGCTGAAGGCCATCGGCAAGAAAACACAACACCGCGTTTAGAGGGATAAACATAGGGAGAGGGGTTTCGCCTTCTGCGGTGGTGTCGGGCAGCGCGATCGCTCGGCGCACCATGCCTTTTTAGCTGAAGCAGGAAACCAGTTGGTCAAAGCGGGTTTGACATGCTAAGCGCCCTTTATCGTCTCTTTCCCCATAGGGCTCAGTACCTCGTGCCGAAATGCGCCTTCCGGCAAAGGCGGGGTGTACGTCTCTTTTTTGGAAAAAAGCGATGCAAAAACAATGGCCTATGGAAAGGGTGGGAGTGCAAACGGCCGTCCCTAGCGATGGTGCGCCGGAATGATTAGGCCTTTTCACAATGTCTCTTTTCCAGACCACGGAGTTTTTTCTGATCTCGGTCGCATTTGGGATCGGATCTTTTGGTGCGGTGTACCTGCTCGTGAACGCGGAGCTTCGTCAACGATCCTGGGCGTTGGCCGTCTTTCTTGTGGCCGGATGTGTTGACCAACTCGATACGCTATATCTGCTGTCAGACGGGCCCATTCATATCCCGAAGTTGGTTGGCCTCTCTTTCCCCGCAACCTTTTTATACGGATCGTCTATTTATCTCTATGTGCGGTCCATGACGGCGCCGGCACCGTTGGGGGTGGATAGGGTGGCGGTGCTTTGCTTGGGCTTACCGCTTGGCGGCGCGCTCTGTCTGTTACTGCCGCTATATTTCCTGCCGGTGGAAACAAAGCTGGCCATCCTCGCCGGTGAGCCAGTGCAAAGCGGCACACCGACGGTCGCCATCAACCTAGGCATCCTCACACTCTTTTTCATCATGCTTGCAGGCTTCCTCGTGGCCACATGGAGACGGCTACGGAAGAATATGGATGCAACCCGCCATCTTTTCTCAAATTTGGAGCACCGGACCCTGGCGTGGCTTCGGTTTGTCTTCCTCCTCATGGTGGCGGCGTCACTTTGGGCGGCGAGCCTCGAGATTTGGCGGTCTTCCGACGCGGCAGCTCACTGGCATGGCCTAGTGAACGCGGGCCTCGCCATCGCGTGGACGGGTGCGCTGGTGTTCTTCGGTATTGAGCAGAAGCCAACCCTCGAAGAGGCGAGCAGTGAGCAGATACCCATCCCACCGTCCCAAGCACCGTCGCCCAAATATGCGCGGTCTGGCCTTCGTCAAGACCGTATGGAGCGTATCGCGTTGCGCCTACGGGCTGCGATGGAAGAGGGGGAGGCGTTTAAGGACCCGCAACTTTACCAGCGTAAGCTCTCCGACACGCTTAGAAATCCGGACAAACATCACTCCCAAACACTGAACGAGCATCTTGGGCAAAACTTCTTCGACTTTGTGAATGCCTACCGGGTGAGGGCGGCCAAAGGGGTACTGGCTGAAAGCGCAAAGCCGATCGTGGAGATTGCCTTTGAGGTGGGATTCAATTCTCGCTCCACCTTCAATGCGGCCTTCAAAAAGCATACGGGCCATCCGCCTTCCTATTTTCGCGCCCCTCGGCCGTAATAAGGCGTCCGACATGTCCTGACCGGCTTGTTCGGACGTTTTTCTGTCCGGACGTCCTTGGTCGGAAGCCCTGCGGCTTCTTCCGCGATAGCGGCCCTTCCAGCTCATTCCTGAGCGGAACGGAGATCGATTGTGAACAGTGTAAATTTGGTGACGGCCAGTGGCATCGCCCTCCTCATGATGGGCGCCTCATCGTCATGGGCGGGGCAGGCGGAGGACACCCAGGGGGGCTACACCCTCAAAATGGGCGCGATTGGATATGCGTCAACATCCCCCTTCGCCCGAGACCCTGATGATTATGATACCGGTCTGGCGCCCTATCTTGCCCTGGAAGTGGGACGGCTAAATGTCGACATATCGGGTGCATCCTACACGGTGTATTCAAGCAACGGTGTGACAGCCGACGCTCTGCTCGCGCCAAGATGGGTGATCGCCGATCCCGACGACACCCCTGGCTTATCCTCCCTCGAGCGGGAAACAGCCATCGAGGCGGGGGGGCGACTGGCCTATTCCGTTGGCAATATCGAATTCATTGCAGCCTATTTAGGGGACGTGAGCGATACCCATGGCGGGCACGAGGTCCAAGTCCGTGTCGGTACCCAATGGGAAATGGGGGAGCGTGCCTTTGTGGGGGTTGAGGCCGTCGCCACCTGGGCAGACAGCGCGCTTTGCACTTATACCTATGGCGTGAGGCCGGGGGAGGCCACGGTGAGCCTTGAGGCGTATACGGTGAAAGACAGCGTCACGCCCTCCCTCGGCGGGCACGCAGGATATCGCCTCACCGACAGGGTGTCGATGATGGGCGGTGTGCGCATTGAGTTCCTGCCCGACGAGGTGACGAGCAGCCCTATCGTCCAACGAGACCATCTTGTGTCGACCTTCCTCGGGGTTGCCTATGCGTTCTGAGGTCTGGGGCCCAAGGAACTTGCGTCCATTCACCCTGGTGGAGGTGGTTGGTCTTTGGCTAGCGATCACCTTGCCCATGGGTTTCTTTGTGTTTGGAGTGGCGCCATTCTTTGTGGACCGGCTGCCTTATGATGCTGGCCTGATTTTTTGGGCCTGTGTCATCGCTGGGATGGTTGTCCAGTTTTTGGTCGCCATCGCCGTTCTCGTCGGCGAGGGACAGGTCTGGACCTGGGCCCAATTGCGGCGGCGCTTGTGGTTGACCATGCCGCGACACCCTAAAACCAAGAGAGCGGTGCCGTGGGCCTTGATCGCCTGGCCAGTGTTGGGCGCCGTTCTCTGCGCTCTCATCTCCGAGGCTTTCTTCCCCATCCTAGATGTGCCCTTTGCGTCACGCCTGCCCGCTTGGATGGTGCCTGACTATGGCGTTATTTCGGTGTTGGCGACGCATGAGAATAAGGGCGCGTGGCATTTGCTGGCGTTTGCCTTTCTATCGAGTGTGTTTAACTATGGCTTGGGAGAGGCACTTTTCTTTCATTGTGTCCTCTTGCCACGGATGGTTGCCACGTTCGGCCGCTGGGCGTGGCTGGTGAATGGCGCGCTGCTGGGGCTGTATCACGTCCACAAATTGAGCTTTATGCCGACGGTCATTCTCTCCTCTCTACCCTTTGCGTTTCCGGCACAGCGTTACAGGTCAAGTCTACTCGCCATCCTCATGCACGGGGTCGAGGGCATTTTTCTCCTCCTCGCCATATTGCTTGTGATCACAGGAACCGGCGGGTAAATCAGGTGTACAGCGCATCACTGGGGAGAACGGATCGCTTGAAACCCTCCCTTAAGGGTAAGGTGGAAAGACATCGATATGACAACTCCCTTTGACGACCCAGCTGTTGAGCGCACGTTTGCGGCTTTCCCTGGGGAGGTGCGCACAGGTCTCCTCCAGCTACGGGAAATGATTTTTGATGTTGCTGCACGGACAAAGGGTGTTGGGCGCCTGCAAGAAACCCTCAAATGGGGACAGCCTGCCTACCTCACCCCCGAAACGAAATCAGGATCGACCATCCGGCTAGGCCTTCCCAAGGGCGGCGGCTTTGCCATCTATGCTCATTGTCAGACTACCATCATTTTGGATTTCCAAACCATGTTCCCTGACGACTTCGTTTATGAGGGGAACCGCGCCATCCATTTTAAGCCTGATGAAGACCTGCCCCTCGAAAAACTCGAGTCCTTTGTCAAAGGGGCGCTTACGTATCATTTGAAATGACCTCACCCCCGGTACCGCAAGCCCCCCTTTGCGCCCTCCCGGCACCCCTTTGGCACGCAAATGTGGGGGATGAAAAAGGGGTCGAGGTCTCTACCGTTGCCCGCTATATAGTGTCGATGAATGCAAAACGGCCCCCTCAACGCCCCTCAACCCCGCCGCCCGAACAAACCCGCGAGGAAAAACTCGCCGAGGCCTTGCGCGCCAATCTGCGTCGCCGCAAAGCCGCCGCAAAGTCGGATAAGAAATTATAGAGCCCTTTCAGGTCACTTTATGCGGTTTGATAAAACGGCTCTATCATTGTTGTTTTTGAGCGCTGACTCCCCCCGTCTTAGCGCTTGGTCAGGTAAAGGGCGTGCGGATGGATAAACTTGCGATTATTGGCGGCCGGGAACTTTATGGTGAGCTGGAGATCTCGGGAGCAAAGAACTCAGCCCTGAAGGTAATGGTGGCGTGCCTTCTCACCGATGAGACGCTGACCCTCACCAATGTGCCTAATCTCGCCGATGTGCGGCAGTTGATCGTCCTTCTGGAGAATCATGGGGTTGAGGTGGATCGGCAGGGCAGTCGCCTTGATCTCACGGCAGGATCGATCACCTCCACCACCGCTCCTTATGACATCGTTCGGAAGATGCGGGCGAGCTTTAACGTCCTGGGCCCTCTCCTTGCGCGGGAGCGGCAGGCCAAGGTCTCTCTACCAGGGGGCTGTGCCATCGGCGCGCGACCGGTGAACTTTCACATTGCAGCCTTTGAGGCGATGGGCGCGACCATTGAAATCGAAGAAGGGTACGTCCTTGCCGAGGCGCCCGACGGGTTGAAAGGGGCGATCATCGACTTGCCGTTCCCGTCGGTGGGGGCGACGGAGCATACGATGATGGCCGCCACCCTGGCCGAGGGGCGGACGGTTATTAAGAATGCCGCTCGTGAACCGGAGCTGAGTGACCTTGCCGATTGTTTGCGGGCTATGGGGGCCAAAATTGAGGGCGACGGCACGTCGGAAATCACTATTGACGGGGTGCAGCAGCTGAGCGGCGCTACCCATGATATTGTCGCTGACCGGATAGAGTTCGGCTCCTACGCCATGGCGGTGGGTGCTGCTGGGGGAGAGTTATTCCTCCGCCGGGGACGGTTAGATCTGTTGGGGGACGCCGCGACGACGTTGCGCGAGGCGGGCTTGACCCTCGAAGAAGAGGATGGCGGCGTCCGCGTCAGCCGTTGGGGGAAACCAACAATCAGTACCAATATTACCACGGCGCCATTTCCGGGCTTTCCAACGGACTTTCAGGCGCAATATATGGCTCTTATGGCGGTGGGAAATGGAACGGCGACCATCACCGAACAGGTCTTCGAAAACCGCTTTATGCACGCACCGGAGCTAATGCGCCTTGGCGCAGACATTGAGGTGGACGGTCAAACCGCAACGGTCCGTGGCAAGACAACCCTCAAAGGCGCGCCGGTTATGGCGACGGATTTGCGGGCGTCTATGTCTCTGATCGTCGCCGGGCTAGCGGCGGAGGGGCAGACCATGGTCTCCCGCCTTTATCACCTTGACCGGGGCTTTGAGCGGCTTGATGAAAAATTTCAATCGGTTGGCGCCCTGGTGGAGCGGGTCAAGGACGAAGAGTAGGGTCAAGTCGCCTCATCGTGGGGCGACCATCCTCTCGCGGCACAGATAACGCCTGGCGCAGTTCGCTTTCGCTGCGGGCAGGTTCAGCCGGGGTGCCATAAGCAGCAAAATAGCTACTCGCGCCATCAAACCGTTCTACCCACTTTTTGGAGCCGTAGGCATCCGTATACCGACAGACAATAGTGAAGCCTGCCAAGAATTTTTTCACCTGGCGCTCGACATCGCGCATGATCGCCAGGGTTTGATCGGTGGGCTCTTCTTCCTTCGCGGCGATTTCGACCCAAACCACGGAATGGCTCTCACTAGCGGGGATGGCGGTGTTCTTCTCAATCGTCCCAATTCGCCAGTGCCAGGTGATAGGATGGCTGCCAATGCCCGTTGCCAATAGGGCCAAAAGGTCGTCCCGCATCTGGTCGGCTGAGATCGGTTTGCGACTGCCCGCATAGAACAGCTGGAAATCGCTGACGATAAGGGGGCCAATGCCATTATTAGCCAGGCTGATCTGCCCTTCGAACGTGTTGTCTGTGGCCACCAGGCGGCCATAGGGGATTACCATGGTGCGATGATGATGCCGTTGTTGGCGATAGCTGAAAATGGTGAGGAGAATACCGGCGATTGCCGTTGCGAGTGCGGCATTGCCGCTCAATAGATCGAGTAGTGTCTTCGTCCCATCCATACCCAAACGCCCCCATTTTAAGCGTTCTTGAGTCTTCGCGGATGGATAGTTGCTAGGCAAGTCCTTGACAAAGCTGTTGTCCCGGGGTCTCCCCCTTTCCTCCAAATGACCTTACATGCGTTCTATGACGATAAAGAACTATGAGCCGTTGGCCCTCATGGCTGCCGACGAAGAAGACCTCCAGGTGATCTCGGCGGTGCTGCAGGATGCTGTCGCCAAGGTGGGGGACATGACTTATTTGCCCGCGCGTCGGCGCTTTGCCCTCGTGGCCAACCGCTTTGTGTGGGAGGAGGGGACGAACAAACAGCGTGGCCCCTTCACCCGGGTGCGGGCCGGTGTGCATTTTGACGATGTCACCCGGGTGCGGACGAAATCGGTTCGCCTTGATGCGAAATCCGCGGTGGTCGATATTCTGGCCATTGAATATGAAGGCGCCACTGATGCCGGCGGAACCATTACCCTCACCCTAGCGGGCGGGGGGGCTATTGCCCTAGATGTTGAGGGCATCAACGGAACGGTCCAGGATATTTCCGCACCCTGGCGTACCCAGAGTAAGCCTGATCATGGGGGAGTGTGACTGAAATGGCCCGACGATTGAACAGCGCTGATGCGACGTTTGAGAAGGACTTTGCTGAGCTTCTCACCCTCAAACGAGAGGTATCTCCCGATGTGGATGCGGTGGTGCGTGACATCATTGCCGCGGTGCGCGCTGAAGGGGATGATGCCCTTCTGCGGTATACAGAGAAATTTGATCGTTTTAAGGTTGGTAAAGCCGCTGGCCTGGCCATCACCCAAGAGGAGGTGGCCGCCGCGAAGGCCGCTTGTAACCCCCAGTCTCTTAAGGCCCTCGACCTCGCCGCTGAGCGCATTGAGGCCTATCACAAACGGCAAATGCCAAAGGCGGAGAGGTACACCGACGAGGCCGGGGTCACCCTTGGCTGGCGCTGGACATCGATTGATGCTGTTGGCCTTTACGTGCCGGGCGGCCTTGCGGCTTATCCGTCGAGTGTCCTCATGAACGCGATCCCCGCGCTGGTGGCGGGTGCCCAGCGTCTGGTCATGGTGGTGCCCACGCCCGATGGCCAGCTGAACCCGCTGGTCTTGGCGGCAGCGGACAGGGCCGGGGTGACGGAAATTTATCGCGTTGGCGGGGCCCAGGCGGTGGCGGCTCTTGCCTATGGGACAGACACGATTGTGCCCGTTGATAAGATCGTCGGCCCCGGTAACGCCTATGTAGCGGCCGCCAAGCGGCAGGTGTTCGGGCAGGTGGGGATTGATTCCATTGCCGGTCCTTCAGAAATCCTGGTGCTTGCAGATGGTGAAAACAATCCGGATTGGATTGCCACCGACCTTTTAAGCCAAGCCGAACATGATAGTTCGGCTCAGTCGATTCTTATCTCAGATGATCCGGCTTTTGCCGATGCAGTGGCCGTCGCTGCCGATAGGCTTATCGCAGAAAGTCCTAGGTCGGAGATTACGAAGGCAGCGTGGACGGATAATTCTGCCCTCATCACGGTATCGAACCTCGATGAAGGCGTTGCTCTTATCAATCGGGCGGCGCCTGAGCATTTGGAGCTGGCGGTCACTGACCCTGAAGCGCTGCTGCACGGTATCCGGCATGCGGGGGCCATCTTTATGGGGCGATATACGCCCGAGGCCATTGGCGATTATGTGGCGGGTCCTGACCATGTTTTGCCTACGGCACGGGCTTCCCGCTTTTCTGCTGGACTATCTGTTCTCGACTTCATCAAGCGGACGAGCCTTATGGGATGCACGCCGGAGGCACTTGCCGCAATAGGCCCTGCCGCGGTGCAGCTCGCCGATGAGGAGGGCCTGTGGGCCCATGCCCGCTCCATCCGGGTTCGATTGGACGACGCTTAGCCGCTAGCTGCATTTTGGTGTTGCCCTTTTGTTCTGTTTCGCCCATTCTCGTTTTACGATGGGGGTGAGGGGTGATATCGATCGTGGATTGGTGGAGTGAAGAGAAGTGGCAGGCCGCTCAAAAAACTGAAAAAGGGCGGCGTGCCAAAGAGGTTCTTGATAAAGTCTATAGCGTTTGCGGTTTCCTTGGAGCGGCCCTCGCTGCTTGGGTAGGCTGGATATCATTTGTGGAGGGGCCAGATGCTTATAGCTCCCGATCGGTAGACCCATATCCGGTTTTGAGTGCGATTGATGATGAGCGGTGGGATGCCCCGCTCTTCATGAATGAGCTAACCTGGTCCCTGATCGAGGGGCTGGATGATGGGACGGGGGGCATATGGCAAATGCACTGTGCGGACCATCCTGAAGTCTGCAGCGATGGTTTTCCTCTTGGGTACCACGACCCGGAAGATGATTATTTTGACCGATATCATGGCCTACCCAGGCTATCCATTGCCCTCCGTGTCCCTATGGTGGCCCCTGATCCTGAGATATGGCGTCCTGTTTGGACAACGGAGTTGGTGATTAAATCACCAAGTGAAAAGCATACGGAGGATCAAGAATCGATAAAGTTGGCTGATTTCTAAATCCTTGCTGCTCTTTTTTTGTTGCCATTTTGTTCTTTTCGTGTTGTGCTCATTCCATGGTGGAAGAGGAGAGGCTGAGCACAATGCAGGGGATGAAACGGCTTGAATGGCGGGCAATGATGCAATCACCGTGGGGAAAGCGTTTATATCGGCGTTTTCATCGTGTTTATGTTCTTAGTGTGTGCGGCGTGGCGGCCATTGTGGGGTCCTTCATCTGGTCGCCCGACACGCGTGATTGTGATGTTGGTCCCTCGGTTGGTAAGGTCACACAGCTCCAAGGTTCTCGGATAATCCTCTCAGAATAAGGAGGGTAGAACTCTTACTCCGTATCAATCACATAATCGGCTTCGGGATAAAGCTCGTATGGGGTGAGGGCGCCATCATTGTTAAGGTCATACCCGCCAAGGGCTGCCCGCGCGCCGGTTGAACCTGTTTGTCCCCGATTAAGGGCCGCCTTGAACCGATCAAATTCTACGTCGCTGACCCGGCCATCGCCATTGAGGTCGGCCTGATCAAAGGCGGCCGTGTCGGTGGCGAGGAGGCGATAAATATCGCCATTGCTCATCTGCCCGGCTGCAACGGTGCCGGACAAAGCGAGGCCGAGGGTACATACCCCTGAGAGGATAGCAATTTTCATGGGATGCTGCTCCCTAACGTTGATATTGGTATCAGGCTAACATGGTGGCGGACAGCCAGCAAATCTGAGGATGCTGGGCGAATAGATGCAGGCCGTGCCGCCTTTCTATTATTACTCAAGTTCAGGCCTTTGGGAGACACCGCTCAACCAAACCATCGCGACGGTGCAGCGGTCATGGTGACGGATAACTCACGGGTGCCCTTTGTAAGCAATAAATAATCCCCTCACATCCTAAAAACGATTGTGAGGGGCAGGGCGCAGCCTTTATCTATTTGAGCGTTTTTCTCACAACTTCGACATTTCCCACCCGGGCAATGTGGCCGCTCGTCATCCCCTTGTTGGGGCAATAGAAACGAGACGTATACGCATATGTTGTGTGTTCGCCGGTCTTGTATAGTTTTTTGATCGTACACATGGTCGTAGGCTGGTTCTTCCTTGTTCCTGATGCACGGATACTAGAGGTCACCAGCGACCCTGGAAACAATGTCTCAAGCCGGTTGGCGCTTGGCTTGCGGAAGTCATTTTTCCCTGCCGGGCTGATAAGGATCCGCGTGAACGATGTCGCGTGCGCTCGATCTTTAATGAAAGTATTGCTCATGAACGGGCCTTTGACACGGCGATCCTGCCACCCGCGGCCATACTGCACTTTGATGTCATACTTCTTACCATCCGTGGCACGCTGACCGTCTAAATTTTTATACTTGATGAGGCGTTTTTCGTACCGGTCAATTTTATCGGGCAGGGGGGGAAGCTCTGCGGTCGCGGCGGCGTTCACGCTGATCGCGCTTGCGATCAAAGCCAATGCTGTTTTCCTAAAGCCAAAGCGCATGTTTCATCTCCTTCTCAACTGTGGATCCCAAGGTCGGGTTGCAGGAGCAGCCTAGTCACTAGAAAATGCCACGCGTGTGACGGGGGTCACCATCTGGTGCCGTTCCCCCGCGGCTTGCAGTATCGCAATTGCCCTCTACCCAGCCTTCCCCTATACCCTGTGGGCCGAGGGGCACCCCCGCGTTATGGGGTTGAGAAGCACCCTTAGAACCTGATCTGGCTCACACCAGCGGAGGGACGGCGAGCAGACACCGGTCCCCCCGCGCTGTTCGTTGGTTGCCCTCGCCCAACTTGAGAGGACTGACCGATGAACAAGCACACGCCCCAATCTGAGTTCACTACCCCTGAGGTCACTGTCGGCACCTTGCCCGCTAGTCGGAAGGTGTATGTTCAGTCCGACCGCTTTGACGATGTGGC
>CALFRH010000601.1 GCA_937919225.1 uncultured Parvularcula sp. | reverse complement strand
ATAGAGCCATTGTCAAGAACGATAACTTCAAAATCATCAAAAGACTGACGACTTAGCGCCGCTATACACTTCTCCAGGCGTTCGCCCGCATTAAAATTGACGATAATAACAGAAATTTTTGGCACGCGTCCGCTCAATAATCCGTGTCGGGGTAGAATATTATTCTGTTCTACCAGTGAATATGACCGACAACTCGATTAACCTTTTCCTCTGTCCCACTACCCTCTCGTTAGAGCATTCTTTTGTGGATACGGCAATTGCCGACCGCGTAACAAGTTGTAACGGGCGCGCGAATATCGTGGACCACGTCACCACTCCAGCGACAGGTGCCGAGCCTTCATTGCTGTCGGGGTGGGGTCAGTCAGCCTATTGCTCCATGGAGGGGTTGCGCTAAAGAGCGCGGTTCATCGCGCCCGCTTTGGCCATAGCCGGAGCAGACCGGCTGCGCAAAGGACATATCATGCCCCACCATTCCCCTCTTCTCACCATCATGGTCAGCGCCGCACGAGTTGCCGCCAAAGTTCTTCGTCGCGACTTCTATGAAGTCGAAGCCCTGCAAGTTCGCAAGAAAGGCGTGTCCGATTTTGTTTCACAAGCCGATATGAAGGCGGAGAAAGCGATCTATGAAAGCCTATCCAAGGCCCGGCCAAAGTACGGCTTTGTGATGGAGGAAACCGGTGAAATCGAGGGTAGCGATAACTCCAACCGTTTCATCATTGACCCCCTCGACGGCACCACGAACTTTCTACATGGAATACCACAGTTCTGCATTTCCATCGCGTTAGAACGCGATCGGCAGCCCTATGCCGGCGTGATTTTCTCACCCATCACGGATGAGTTATTTTACGCAGAAAAAGGCGGAGGCGCTTACTGCGATGACCGTCGTCTTCGGGTTTCGGGGCGAACAGATCTCAACGAAGCGCTGGTCGCTTGCGGTTTACCGTTCAAAGGTCGAGGGGGCCGCGAGCAGGCGCTGGCTGAAACCGACCGCGTCCTTAGCCAAACCGCCGGCGTGAGACGCTTTGGCTCAGCCGCCTATGATCTTTGCATGACCGCAATGGGCCGGGTCGATGGGTATTGGGAGCGTGGGCTGAACAGTTGGGACGTCGCAGCTGGCATAATCTTGGTGCGCGAGGCGGGCGGGGAAGTTACCACCATCGAGCAAGGCGATGAACAGCCCCATCTGACACCCAGTATTCTAGCCAGCAATCACTCCCTGCACGGATCCTTACGAGACCTTCTTCTCAGTTAGTGGCCACCGACAAGCCGATCGTCCCTACTGTGGGATATAGTTGACCAGGATAGGCTCGAGACTGACCCGCTTGGCCTCAAGTCGGGCTTCAGCATCTTCCAACGTTTCATCCGCCCCAAGGGGCGTCATGATACGAATCATCGCCCCGTCAGAGCGGCGTTTGATAAGGTCATCCCACATCACAGACACACGCATGGACACTTCTTTCGCCATCTTCCGTCCCCGCTGATCGTACCAATAGTAGACGAGACGACGATCATCCCCCTGACGGATCACCATCCGATTATGCTTATACGGACGACCATCAGCGCGCGT
This sequence comes from uncultured Parvularcula sp., assembly GCA_937919225.1. Classification (GTDB taxonomy): domain Bacteria; phylum Pseudomonadota; class Alphaproteobacteria; order Caulobacterales; family Parvularculaceae; genus Parvularcula. The sequence goes on along the minus strand of CALFRH010000601.1, from coordinate 4,158 downwards.
TGTTTCCACCGCCTCCAGGACCTCTACTTCCCAACCGCCGCCCGGCAAGCACTGCATAGGAGAGTGCCAACTTCTCCCCTCACGACGGGCATCAAGATAGGCAATGTAGACGTTAATAAACTCACCGTTCGGACCAATCATGTCGGTAAGGATGTAATCATCCGCCCCGATCCCTTGGATCACGGCATCGCTAAGGGGCGTATCCCGTGTTCCCCACTCAGGAAACTCCAAAGGCAATGTCCCAAAGTTAAGTCGTTCCGGAATAACGGCGGGGCGGCTGGCCGCCAAATGGCCAAGCACGCCTGCGGCCAGTACCATAAGGGTGACAATGACCCCATTCCGAATAAATAGCGCCTGATCCCATACGCCCTTTGGTGCCAGCGATTTTACGTCATCGAACCCGACAAAGGCCAGCGGGTCTTTTTGACCGCGCGCTATGGTGAACAGCCAAATCACCCCAAACAGCATGATAATACACAGCACAAAGACCACCCACCCTTCGAATAGGTGGAGGAATCCATCGGTCGTATGGCCCGCAAAATTCTCCGACAAAACGCCGGTCATGGCGATCCGAAAGCTATTCATGCAGATAGTGATGGGAATAGTGCTCGCGAAAATCACGATACGCTGCCACAGGGGCCCAGTGTAGAAATACGCCGCCAAGGCCCCAAGGCTCAAAAACGGAAAGAGATATCTTAGCCCACTACACGCTTCGACCACCTCAAGAGCAGTGGAACTGAGGTGAATGACATTACCGCTTAGGTGAACGGGGATGCCAAACAAGCGGATAATGGCGACCCCCAGCTCCGATGACATAAGCTGGAAGTTCCAGGACATCACGGTGATGACCGATGCCGGCGGGGGCACCATAAAAAGAAGATAAATGAGCGGAATAAGGCACAAAAGGCCTAACGATCGCCCTCCAAGCAAGAACGGGAGGCCTGTCAGGGTGAACACAAACCCAATTTGGGCCAGCATAGGGACGTTAATCAGCTCGCCACCGCAGAGCAGCACCAGCCCCAGCGCGACGGGGATAAAACCAGTACGGTCGGGGGTGCCAATGCTTCCAAGGAGAGACTCTTTACGCTCCCACAACAGCCACAAGGAAATGAGGGGCAGGAAGTATGAGTGGCTCAACTCCTCCTGCAAGCCCCAACGATTCCATAAGTCCCCAAGAGAACTCCAAAAGGAAAAAATGATCGCAACGGTGACGCAACCCAAAATGATGGGAACGGCGCGTTTTCGCTCATCCATAAAAATTGCGTTTGCCGACGCAATCATCGTATTCATCGCCGTGTACCTTATCTACTGCCAGCCGCCGTCCAGATCGCGTCGATTTTTTGTAACGGCCCCACACCGATACGCAAATTTCGCACCACCGCGATTGTGGACGACTCCTCTCAAAATACGCCTAAATTATCTGCAAGATCGAATCCAGCATTACCGCTGTTTTCGACGGGCTTCGGTAACGTTAACGGCAATTGCATCTTTGAGTTGCAGAACAGCCCTACGCCGCGCACGGTAGCGATGGTTAGCATCCGCTTAAGAAGAGAGAGACCTTTCCGATGAAAGCTTCTGATCTGCTTGTAAAATGCCTTGAAAAAGAGGGTATTACTCACATTTTCGGCGTTCCGGGGGAAGAGAACGCCGATTTCATGATGTCCCTTGAAGGCTCATCGATCGAGTTTGTGCTCACACGCCACGAACAAGGCGCCGCATTTATGGCGGAAGTTTATGGCCGCCTGACCGGCCAACCGGCCGGGTGCCTCGCCACGTTGGGCCCAGGCGCGACAAATTTGCTCACCGGTGTGGCGGACTCCAATATGGACCGCGCGCCCATGATTGTCCTCACGGGCCAGGGCGCAACGGGGCGGCAGCATAAAGAAAGCCACCAGATCATGGATGTGGTGAAGATGTTCGAGCCGGTGACCAAATGGGCGCACCAGATCATGAACCCCAACTCCATCCCCGAAATCGTTCGCAAATCGGTGCGCATCGCCCGCTCAGAAAAACCGGGGGCGGTGCTGATAGAACTCCCCGAGGACGTCGCTAAGCAAGAAGCGACCACCGAACCCTTAGAGGTGGTCCGCTATCGCCGCCCCTCCATCGACGATAAAAGTGCCGACCGGCTTTACGAGGCCTTAGTGGCGGCAAAGCGGCCTGTGATCCTGGCAGGCAATGGCGCCATCCGCCGCCGCGCCTCCAAACAGCTCCGCGAATTTTGTGAGATAACCGGCGTTGGCTGCATCTCGACCTTTATGGGGAAAGGCGCCGTCGACATGGACGCGCCCTATAGCCTCTTCACCATCGGATTAGGATCCCGGGACTTTGTCGCCGATGCCATTGACGGCGCCGACCTCGTTATTGCCCTCGGGTACGACATGGTGGAGTACCACCCTCGCCTATGGAACCCAAAGCACGACAAAAAGGTCGTTCACGTTGACTTCATCCCAGCGGAGATTGATCGGTTCTACTCTCCTGTCCTCGAATGCGTTGGCGACGTGGCTCACACACTTTGGGCACTGAATGAACGTATCCGCGCGAACGGCGCACCGGACTTTGACCTTGGGTACCAAGCGGATGTGCGCAAAAAGATGGAGACCGATTTCGCTGCGCATAAGGATGATGAGACCGAAGGGTCTATCCGCCCGCAAAAAGCCCTATGGGATCTGCGTCAGGTGATGGGGCCCAATGACATTGTCCTATCGGGCGTGGGGGCACACAAAATGTGGATCTCCCGCTATTATCAGTGCAATGAACCCAATACTTGTATTGTACCTAACGGCTTTTGCTCTATGGGCCTCCCCCTCCCCGGGGTCGTTGGCGCCGCAGTCTGCATGCCGGACAGAAAAGTCTTTGGCGTGGCCGGCGATGGCGATTTCATGATGAATGTGCAGGAGCTGGAAACCGCACGGCGCCTTAATGTGGATGTCAATATGATGGTCTGGGTCGATGGAGGCTATGGCCTCATCGCCTGGAAGCAGGAAAATGAGTTCAAGAAGCATACGGACCTAGCTTTCGGCAATCCCGATTGGTTAAAACTTGCGGAGGCCTTTGGCTGGCATGGACAGTATGTGGATAAATCCGCCAATCTGCGCGGCGCCATGGAAGAGGCCGTTGCTCATAAGGGCCCATCGCTTATCGCTGTGCCTATCGACTATTCGGAGAACTTAAAACTCACCGAACGGCTGGGCGAAATTGAGGTTCATATTTAAACCCGCACCTATCCCATCAATTCATACGCATACTCTTCGTGAAGGTCAGCCATGTCTCATTCTTTAAAAGAAACGTATCCCTACTATTTGGCGAACGAAGCGATGAGCCCAAACGCCGACCTCGCGGTGACTGACAAATTCACAGGCGACGTTGCGACCCAAGTGGCCCTCGCCGATGAAGCCGCTATTGATGAGGCCATTGGCTGGGCCGAGAAAGCGCGAGAGCCCTTCGCGGCGCTCAAATCTTACCAACGGCGAGAAGTGCTAGAGCATTGCGTGACCCGCTTTCGCGAGCGGTTTGACGAATTGGCCTGGGCCCTGACGATCGAGGCGGGCAAACCGATCAAGGACAGCCGGGGTGAAGTTACCCGCCTGATCGAAACCTTTCGTATTGCTGCCGGTGAGGCGGAGCGGATTTACGGCGAAGTCATGCCCCTCGACAATGCCGAGCGGGCAGCGAACTATCAGGGGATGTGGAAGCGGGTGCCGATTGGCCCATGCTCCTTCATCTCGCCGTTTAACTTCCCCCTCTACCTGGCGGCCCATAAGGTTGCCCCGGCCCTCGCAGTGGGCTGTCCCTTCGTGCTGAAACCGGCAAGCCTTACCCCGATCGGTGCCCTCATTATCGGTGAAACCCTCGCCGAATGTGATTTACCGAAAGGGGCCTTTTCGATCCTTCCGGCAAAGCGCGATGGCGCCCGTCTGTTCACAGAGGATGATCGGCTAAAGCTCATTTCCTTCACCGGTTCGCCGGGCGTTGGCTGGGATTTAAAAGCGAAGGCCGGTAAAAAACCTATCGTCCTTGAGCTTGGGGGCAACGCCGCCGCGATTGTTGAGGATGGCGACGTTGATGATGTGGTAGAGCGGATTATTTTCGGCGCTTTCAACCAATCCGGTCAAAGCTGCATCAGCGTACAGCGCGTATTCGTGAACCAACGACACA
>CALFRH010000600.1 GCA_937919225.1 uncultured Parvularcula sp. | reverse complement strand
GATCAGGTCATGACTCTATCGAAATGATAAATCTGTCCGTCTGAAGACGGAGGATCTAACCCAATTCATGGAAATTAGACAAGGCAAAGCATCAGGATAAAAATCCGTTTGCAGAAATAAGTACTTCTCCCCTCGGGACTGCCGCTCGGCCCAGGCCGCATCATCATCGAACGCTGGATCAAAAAGAGTGAACACCTCCCGGTGAGACCGCCCTTGTTCAAGGATGCGGCCAAGCGCTGTGAAGAAAGTGAATGAGGGTACGCCGAGATAGTCGGCCCACTCCCGCCAGTGACGCGTTTCGTCGATCAGTGTTTCGCCAACGTCGAAGAACACCACTTGAACCATAATGATACCCCAGCGCTAAGATCTTAGACTGTGTCGGGAGGGCCTTAAGGAAAGGAGCCAAATGCCGACTGACCTTGCAGGCCAGCCGCGACACGTAGGTCGATGCGGCGTTCTCGTAAAAATCAAGGGTCGCTTAGTCATGGGCGGCCATCGTTAGGAACCTTTTTTTGGACCACGCAATAGAATGTTATTTGTCGCCATCATCATCAAGAAACGGCCTGCCCCGCGCAACTCAGAGAGCCTCAGCTGTCCATATACTGCTTCCAGGATGACACCCCATTTTTCAGCTGACTGACCTTAAATGTGGCCGGCGCCCAGGTGGCTTTGCCATCCGGCTTCACCAACCACCAAGTCATAGAAGGTTCATCGTCGAAGGAAAAGCGCATCAGCCCCGCATTGGGACCAATCGTATAGGGCGGGGTCCGGAGGCGAATCTCGGGTTCCCGTTTCAGCCAACTATGGGATTGCCGGCTGGAAATCGGGGAACTCACAAGATCAAAAAGATCGTACCCCCCCTGCTCAGACCAGGGAATGCAGTTAAACTCGCCAATATGGGTATCGCCTGAGATGAGGATGACCCCTTCGATTTTCTCATCGCGAATGAAGTTAAAAATCTCATTGCGCTCGGTGAGGCAAGATGACCAAGCATCTCCGCCAGGACCTTTGTTCTTTGACCAACCACTACCGCAGGCCAGAACTTTAAACACACCCCGGCTCTCTTTCAGCGTTTGCTTTAGCCAAGCGAGTTGATCTTTACCAAGAAAGGTCTTCCCGGGACCATCTGCCTCGGCGTTCGGATCCCGATAGTATCGCCCATCGGTGAAGATGAAATCTACCGCCCCATAGGAATAAGCAAAAAACACACCCGGCGTATCGGGCAATCCGTACGCTGGGTTCACCCAGTACTTCTTAAATGCCGCCAGCGCGTCGGCTTTAATAGGATTGGTCCGGTCATGATCGTTTAGCCCGAAATCATGATCATCCCAGATGGCAAGTTGCGGAACATTCCGAGCAACATCTTGATAGGTTGCGACGTCGCGCTGCCGCTGATATTCAAAGTCGAGCACAAAGGGCTCAAACGCATCGCAGTAGATATTGTCGCCCAGATTAAAGAATAAATCAGGACGGTGTTCCGCAACCGCGTTCCAAATGGGCTGGATGGGATCATAGGCATAGTTCGCGCAAGACCCATACCCGACACTGAAGTCTTGGCGACGGCCTGGACGCGGTGTCGTCCGGAAACGGCCCAAAGGAACGTCTTGCCGATCATGAGCTCGCCCCTCCACCAGGAGGCGGTACCAATATTCCGTATCTGGCTTTAATCCCGTCATGCGAGGACGAACAATAAAACCGTCCTGCTCACGCGCCCGCACAGGCTCCGCTTGCCGAGCGTCCCGTAGCAAAGGATTGTCGGCATACTCGACCACCACTTCAAACGCGCCGCTTGTCATCCCCCAGAGGGTGATAGCCGTTTCAGTTGGCGGCCCCAGCAACGGCCCCAGTAGAAGGCGCGGGCGTCCCGTTCCGGGGGCCGCGAGCGCCCGGAGTTCAGGCGCAAAGGCGGCTCCCGCCGCCGCAGCCTTCAACAACGCCCGTTTGGTCAAGCGTGACTGATCCGAAGGCATGGCCGTAGACTCCCGCTGCTCCGCCTCGCCCTAGAAAGCCTATGTGACACCCCCGTGTCAGACATCAGCCTTGGGCATCAACAAATAGAGAAGAGACAAAGATGGCTTTGCCTAGGGCCACCTTGACAATCCATCTTTATTCTATTATTTCATGGAATAATGGAAAAAGTAGAAACGCTCAACGCACTAGCCGCCTTGTCCCACGAAGGACGCTTCGACCTATTCCGACACCTTGTGCGGGCGGGACCATCCGGCCTTCCTGTTGGCGACCTCGCCGCCCTTATGGACGCTAATTTTACAACGACCTCGGCACAACTATCGACCCTAGCTCAGGCGAATTTGGTATCCACCGAGAGGCAAGGTCGCTCAATACTATACAGAGCAGGCTACCACACTATCCGTGATGTGATTATTTCACTGATGGCCGATTGTTGCCAGGGCCAGTCCGACGTGATCGGCCCTATCCTAGAGACTTTCTCAAACCCTTCCTGCTGCCCTTCAAAAGGAGAGACCCGATGAAACGACTGCACGTACACATCAAGGTTGAAGATTTGGCCCAGTCAGTCACCTTCTACAAAACCCTGTTTGACGCAGAACCAACCGTGGAAAAGGCTGACTACGCCAAATGGATGCTCGACGCCCCCGCTGTTAATTTTGCACTGTCTACGAAGAACTGCTGCGGCAGTGGGGGGATCAATCACATCGGGATCCAAACCGATAGTCGGGATGACTTGGACAGTATTACTGATCGATTGAAAGCAGCCGGGAAATCCGTCTTCGAAGAAGAACAAAAAACCTGTTGCTACGCTGTGTCCGACAAGACATGGGTCGAAGATCCTGCAGGCGTCAAGTGGGAAACCTTTGTCTCCCACAGCCCTTCATCGACCTACTACGGTGTATCTGGTGCAAAAACGTAAAGAGAAGCGATCGGGGGCAAAAGCAAACTATTCGTTCTCTGAGAGAACATGTAAGTTGAGCACTCCCAAAATGCCGAAGCCTCCCTGCTCCTTGTAAGACGTCAGTGAATTCGCGCAGAGAAGGGTTCGCCTTCGACAAACAAAACCGCCACTCTGAATCCCATAGTGTTAGTAGGTTGTCAACGAAGCGATGCCGGACTAAATTCCGAAGGATCCTCCAGATATCTAAAAAATGGCGCAAACCGGTTCTTGGCCTTCAACGACATAGGCGTGCTTCATACCAGTCGAATTGAAGTCACAAAACACAGTGGCATGCTTGTCGATGGCAATGGCGCCGCCATCGCCTCCCCATACCGCAACATCGGCCAACATATCTTCCACCGCGGTTTGAACAGAATCCCCTCTGAAGCGCATTCGGCTTGCTACTTCGCGAGCGCCACCGCCGAGGATAAAACACTCCCCAATCCCTGTGCACGAAACCGCAACCTGGTCATCGGCCCACGATCCGTACCCGATGATACCAGAATCGCCGATGCGCCCGGCACGGCGACCAAACAGACCGCCAGTAGAGGTCGCAGCGGCCAGCCGACCTCGCTGCTCACGGGCCACGGCCCCAACCGTCCCATGCGCCAATTCATCCGCTGTCATCTCTTCCTCACTGACACCAATAGGCAGTCGGTACCACCGTTTGGAGTCCTCAACTTGGACGATGCCTTCACCGCTTGCAAAGCGGTTCGCGCCCTCCCCCACAAGAAGAACGTGAGCAGATTTCTCTAAGACCGCCCTCGCCGCAAGAATGGGGTTTTGCAAGTCGCGGATGGCCGCCACGCCCCCCGCCTGTGCGCGCCGCCCCTCCATTATGGACGCAGCCATCTCATACCATCCCGCCGCATTCGGGGCTGTTCCACGGCCCGCAACATAGAGACCACTGGTCTCCAGCGATGCTACCATGTCCTGCACCACATCAATGGCCGCCATGCCGGATGCCAACCACACCTCACCCTCCGCGATCAACTGGCGGAGATGCTTTTCCACCTCACCATAATCGCGACCAGGTCGAGGGCCAGCACCCCCATGAATAGCAAGGGCGTAGGAAGGAGGTTGCGTCACTCTTTAATCTCTTCAATGGTTACGGTGATTGGAAACAAGCTCATCTGCACCCCAATAACTGTGTATCGCGCATCTCCGTCAGGAGGGCGTCCCCAAAACCCTAGCGCATTTTTAGGTTGCCGAAAAATGTACCGCACCCCCGCGCCCGTCTCATCAAAACTGTCGCGTACGACTTGTTGGGAGGCGCTATTATCAAGCAAGGCATCGCCAATCACACTGGCCAAGCTTTGTTGGCCAAATGCCATACCGCCGCCCCCCAGGATGGGGCGGTTATTATACGGATCTTTGAGGGTAGACGCCCGATAGGCGGCAGGAGCGATCGCACCACTCCCAAGATCAAAAATATCATCCGCTCCTAGAAGGTGAAGCGCTATCCCCTCAGCGGCCAACCGCTCACCAATGGTGCTGAGTGTTGCGCCGGTGCCATCGACGACGGTGACATAGCCCTCCCCCACGACGGCCAACCTGGGGCCATCAACGATAAGGGCCGTGTCTTCATCAACGCCGAACCCCAACCGAAAAGATAGATCAGGAACCGTCGCCACCGCGCGGATCAACCGTCCAAGGCGCCCCCGTTCACCAAAATGTTGATCCACCACACCATAGGGGAAAAAGCCTAACCCCTCGGTCAGAAGAAGCCCTTTTCCCTCTTTAAGGGCGGGTTCAAAACGAAGAGCAGACAGGCTATCACCACCAAAAATCATCAGTTCACTCATGATTGCAGCACCAGCGCTTGTGCCACCAATCACCGCCCCCCTTTTGTGAGCCTGGCGGATGGCGGCGAGGGTTAGGGTCTCCTCCCCCTTGCCCAAAAGCAGATCCGTTATCCGGAGTTGGTCCCCACCCGTAAACCAAAGACCCGCCGCACGCGCTAAACCTTCCGCAAGACCGCTGTCTTTCGCATTTTTTCGCCATTTTGCTTCGTTCACCCCCTTTGTATCGCGATCATCTCTCACCGCTAAGGGGGCGACCAAAATGCGTGAGGGGTCCAAACCGTGCATCGCTAGAGCCGCTTTGGCGCGCTGTGCCGACCGTTGAGGCGATGATGATGCCGCAGGAATGACGTATACAGCCCCCTCGTCCGGCAACCCGTCAATAAATGCCTGCCAGACAGCTTCATTGTCGTGGCTAACAGCGCCCCCTGCAATGACCAACCGTCCCTCCGCCTGCGCAGCGGTTTGACAGGATAGAAAAATACCAAAAGCGACTCGAACAAGCAGTTTCATCTGTCTCATGAATACCCCACCGCCACAGAAACAATTATAAATCCAACGGCCAGCGCCAGCATCGCAAGAAAGGGCCGCCACACGACACCCACCCATGCTGTCCACTCAACGCGCGCCGCTGCAAGGGATCCCATCAGAGCCGCAGAGGCGGGGCAGATCAGGTTCGTGAGCCCATCACCAAGTTGAAACGCCAGAACCGCTATTTGTCGGCTAAGGCCATTCAGATCCGCTAAGGGGGCCATGATCGGCATCGTCAGCGCCGCCTGCCCAGAGCCTGAGACGATAAAGAGATTAATGATCGACTGTAGACCGAACATCCCCACGGCGGATGCGGCTGGCGATAGGCCTTCGGTCGCTGAACCCATCGTGTAAAGGGCCGTGTTCAGGACACTCTCCGATGCCGGATCGTCCCCGCCGAGGAGGAGGACAATTCCCTTTGCCGCCCCAATAATAAGGACAGCAGGTAATAAGCCGCTTGCGCCCTCACGAAACGCCGCCACGGCATCGTTGGCCGTCATGCCCTCAAGCCTCAACGCGACGGCGATAAACCCTGCGACCAGACCAATCGCAAAAAACTGGGCACTGATCTCCGGGAAGTAGTATTGATTGACGGCCACTCCCCAGGCCACCCAGGCGATACCGAGAGCCACCGCAGCGATAATCAGCCAATGACCAATTTTCAGTGGAGCCGCAAGATCGTCATCCTGCCCTGGCCCTTGCGCCTTCCCTGCATCAGCACGCCGCACACGGCGGGAACGATTGATCACAAAAAGAGCGCCCAGGACCGTAAAAATACCCCACATCAGAACACGGAACGCCCATCCCGACAAGGTTGGAACCTCAGCAATCCCTTGTGCGACGACAACCGAGAAAGGGTTCATCCAGCTGGTGGCAAACCCAATTTGAGTTGCCGCATAAGCAACGAAAACAGCCGTTAATCGATCATACCCTGCTCTCAACAGGGCCGGGGTGAGAACGGCAACAAAAACAATTGCCTCCTCTCCCATACCAAAAACGGCACCCGCCAATGAGAAGAGGACGAACAAAACGCCTAAAGACCAATCGGAAACCCCGTCATTCCCGGCTATAAAACCCGATAGGGCTCGCTCAAGCGCCCTTGTCCTTGAGACAATACCAAACGCCCCCCCGACAATGAGGAGGAACGCCATGAGGCCGACCGTGGCCCCATATCGATCACCACTCACCAAGCCATCGAAAAAGAAACTCAAAAGACCCGTTGCATCCCCATCGCCAAAGAGGGGCGCCCCCGCGACCCCGGCAGATTGAAAGTTGGCGAGGGTGAACCCCTCCCCGTCTCCCAGAAAAGCCCCCCGGGGTACGATATAGGTTGCTCCCCATGCCACCACAGCGATCGCGAATACGATCAGCAGCGTATCGGGGACCCGCATTGGCGCGGCGTTTGGCGAAGGCGTGGTCATAAAGTCTCCGTCGAGCAAGAGGCACTCCCACAAGAGGGCTCCTGACCCTACCACGAAACCGGGTTTGGGGCCGCCCGATAGTGCATCCCTATCGCGACAGCCCCATTTGTGGGTACCGCGTCTTAAAACGCGTGACCGACCCGGAGGGTGACGAAGCGACCGAGACTGTCATGATTGAAGAAGTCGACATTCGCGCCGGTGCCCAGGGCTAGCGGAGGTTCTTCGTCAAAGACATTCTGTACAGATAGCTGAACAAAAGAGTCTTCACCAAAGTCGTAGCTAGCCGCGAGGTCAACGGTGGTCCAGCTGTCTACGGTGACCTCCTCGTCATCTCCGATAGTCGATGGTAAGAGCGATATTCTCGGTGGGCTCGAATACAGCCCCCACAGAC
>CALFRH010000599.1 GCA_937919225.1 uncultured Parvularcula sp. | reverse complement strand
GAAAGGTTGAGCAAACTCTACATTAGATCGAGGGAAGTTTCGGGGGGCAGGTCAGCTTCCAAACACTTTCGTAACCCTTTGCTCAAGGTGTGCATTCGCCCTTGGTATTTATGTCATTTCGCAGACACGTTCTGATACTAGCCGGTTTGTTGGCCATTAAGCGACGTGGATGTGAGTGGATAGGGTAGGGCGTTTCGGCTTTGGCGAGGCGTGTATCAGGCGTTATGTTGAAAAAGGTAAACCACGTAAGACAGCGCTTGCTTGTTAATAGCGTGACAATGCGTTTCTTACATTCTCACGGCCTGCACCCGCAGTATAGTTTGAACTCATGACATAATTTACTGCCTCGTCTAAGCCCAGGGTTCCATCAGCCACCATGGGGCCGTAAATCTCTACTTGGCGTTGTTGAGAGCGAGAAACCTCATAATCCGTTATCGCAAGCTCTGCGGCAATCTCGCCTCCTGATGAGATCGTACCGCTCACTGCAGAAGATGGGGATGGACTCGTCGCAGCGCCAAGCCGACCGAGATGGGCTAGACCGGATGTAAGCGTTGCACAGATCTCTAATATAGTCTCAATAGTAATAGTCAGATACTCAGTGGATGCTCCAGAGTGGGAAAGGGTCGCGGAAATCTCCCGACCATCCACGTTTGGAAATACCAGGCCAGGTCCTCCACTCCCTCCAGCCACAACCTGAGTTGAGAAACCAAAACAGAATAATAGTGCTGTAAGCATTTTTCGTACGGACACTAGTCAGCCTCCACTTCTACAAGCCGCCGCGCGACCAGCTCGCCATCCAGCCAAGCTTGCAGCTGAAATTGCCCTGTGTTTAACGAGAAAACCTCATTAATGATCACCAATGGCGCACCATTCGGGTCAAAAGTCACTATTTCCTCATACGTCTCGCAGAACCAGCTCTGCTCCTCGTTCGATCTAAAACACCAACTGCTATTAACTGTTGAACCAGAACTAGCACCGGTAATGAGATACACGACCGAGTACGCTGCACGACGAGCGGGCAGAACTTCCAAATCATGCTCTACCAAACTTGAAATGACGTCAACAAAATCGCTTACGTCGGTAGTCTCCAGAAGTCTATTTATTGCGTTTGAAGGCGCATCGACAACAAACGCCGTGCCAGAACGTGATGCCACATCGATCAATGCATCATTTAGAATTGGCGTTGACAAAAGAGGCAATAATAGAATTACGTCATCGCACCATTCAAAGGCACTTTGCTCTGACAATGGTGGATCGGATGATCCTAAAATAGCCCGTAACTCTGCCGCAGATTCGATAGTAGTCAGATCGATAGAGCCGCTAGTCGCTCCTGGATCTAAGGACAGAATGCTCAGTATTCTTTGAACACAGCGTATTGAGGCGTTAGTGCTAGTTGAAAGGATCCGAGGTGCGCCAGCTGGCGCGCTCGGGTTTTCTAAGTCTATCACGTGATTGAGCCGACTCGGCAAAAATGCAAACGCATCTCCACCGGTGTTAATTACAATGTGGGAAATTTCCGTACTATCAACTGAAAAACCTTCTGGTGTGCAGACCTCTCCTGTTGGTGTGCTCACCAGCCTAAAAGTCTCTCCGGATAGAAGGTGAAGAGCAGAGGTATCAAGGTTTATCCCAAGGGAAGATGACGCTAGACAAAACCGGATGTCCCTACTAGGGGCAATATGGAAGCGCAGGGCGAATGAGTTCCCTTCGATCTCGGTTTCTAGCTCGAAGGGTCCCGCAAGTTCACGGCCGTCAAAACCAATTCCTCGGACGACGAATGCTGAACCGGCTGGCACCTCAGGGCCCCACCTAAGCTCCAATAAGTGATTGTCGCTCCGCGCGGCTTCCGAACCAGCAAAAACCCAAAGCAATGCTAAGAGGATCGGAAAGTAGAATCTTACCCGGTTCCTTGGCAAAAGCATCATGAACCGCCGAGAGCAGCGACTGCCGGTCGAGCTCCTGTCTCTCTCATAAGATGTTCACACCACGCTTCACCGTTACTCCGATCAAGTGGTTCAAGCTGTGCGGATTGGTTCTGCGCTAGGTACTGCTCGCTTCCAGCCCTTGATCGCGGCCCAGGTTGGCCATCGGCCGGGCCGACGTCAAAACCTGCGAAATTCAAGTAAGCTTGCGCACATTGCGCCGGGCTTTCGAACTGGAAAGGTTCCTCAGTCATCAAGACTGTTGCGGGTGAGCTCTCACCGGCTGCATATCTAAGGCCGTAAGTGCTTTCGTCCGCTTGAATGAAGTAGAACTCTGTACCGTCTCCGAACCTGATGTATAGGACATTTCCGATGACCTCCATCTGCCAGGTGTCGGTCGGAAAATCTCGAAACTGATAGGCTATACGTCCCACCGAGTTGGGAGTATCAACGCTGAGAATTTGATACCAAGATGGCGCACTTCCGCCCCAGAACCCTGAATATCTCGCACCAGAGAAGTCACCGGACAGGACGACTAAATCGAACTCGCTTGTCGCTTGGTTCTGTAGATGGCTCAGCTCAAGTCGGTTGGCTTCTGTGTCGTAAAGGAAGCCAAAATTTCCAAATGAAAAGGCAAAGCCATTCCCGAGATCAGCTACCTCAACGACGCCGCAGTCAGGACCCCCAAACGGGCGTTCCCTGCAGTAAATGCCCCGTTCTTCATCTAGGGTCTGGAAAACACGGAGGGGGCCGGAAAGCGTCTGAAAAACTTCGTTTTCAGCAATCGCTTCAGATGTCAGCGATAGTGACAACGCACAAGCTGCCCACGCACCCAATCGACAAATTTGCAAAGTTAAATCCTCCAAATTTAGCTACGACTATTCGGATCACATGGCGTGCGCGTCCGTCCACCTAAAATTTCTAACGCGTCAACCTAGCGTCACGCCAAAAAACGGTTGTCCAGGTGGCTAAAAACGGTCGTTTTTGAAACACGGTTGGGCTTTCTTTGTTTCTCAACACGTTTGACGTCTCAAAAACCCTGTTCAAAACCTTACCTGTTTTGAGACGTTTTTGATACACTAGAGGTATGATTTTTGGGTATGCACGTGTCTCAACTGCTGATCAGAGCCTCGACGCTCAGCGTGATGCACTGCGCCAGGCCGGCGTGGAGAAAATCTTCGAGGAAAAGCGTACAGGAAAAAACCGCGAACGACCCGAGCTTGAAAAGCTGTTCGAGCAGTTACGCAAGGGGGACGTGATCGTTGTGACCAAGTACGATCGCCTGGCTCGGTCGCTGCGTGATCTGATCGACATTGTTGAGCAGATCCGAGAACTCGGCGCCGGCTTTAGATCGCTTGGTGAGGACATCGACACAACCACCCCCGCGGGGCGGTTGGTCTTTCATGTGTTTGGGAGTATCGCCGAGTTTGAGCGCGAAAGGATAGTCGAGCGCACAAACGAAGGACTGAAGGCGGCTAGGAGCCGCGGCCGAATTGGTGGCAGACCGAAGGCACTTTCTGATGAGGCAAAGGCCGAGGTTCGTCGCATGAGGGATGAAGAACGGCGCGCGGTGAAGGATATTGCGCAGATCTTTAATGTTAGTAGAGCTACGATCTATCGCACATAGCGAGAAATCAGAGAACATCCTCCTGTGCGCTGTGCGTGGTTCTTTGCATTGTAAGACCGTCGTAGGTCGATGCTAAAGCAGTTACGATTCTTACGAAGTTGGCACACTAGTCATTGATGCAAATTTCAGAGAACTGGCGTTTGTTTCAACAAACCACCTCGAATAGACATCAACCCGCGAGATATGAGCTCAGTTTTTTATCCACGGCGATCGCTAACTCATACATCACGTTTTTCACAGCGTCCTCAAACTTGAGATAGTAGTCAAAATCCGGAATAATATCACGTTCACCGTGAGCAATCTTGTTCCGTCGACTCACCAAGGTACTGATTGTCCGTGCATTTTGACTTAGGCTGTCTAGCTGCAAATCCGCGTCACTGATGAGCCTCTCGAGCACAGAGGGCCAAAGGTTAGACTCTGTATCAACCTCTGGAAATTTTGGTGCCTTTGCCAAAACCTCAGTTTCGAAATTCTGTATCCGCTCGATTAGTTCAGCTGGAGGCAGGTTCCTAAGTGTTTTGAGTTCTCCAGAAAGGGCGAAAACCTGAGTATTTGTGGCCAAGTCGCTGCAAACAGAGCCCTTGCTGCCGACCGTATCGTAGAAAACGGTGAGCGTGAATTTGCAGAATCCTTCAAAGTGAGCATACAGCATCGACCAAGCTGAGCGAAAGAGCACTCGTTTCGTTCGTTCCGGAAGACCGTTATCGGTCAGCATTAACCTCAACACGGCCATCTCTGCCTCGCGCCAGTCAAGGTCATGTTCAATCTCTTCGATTGGCGTCATGCCGCGAGGAGCGCATCGCGTACAAGCTGGATGCGAATCTCCATCTTTTCTTTCGAGTTTGCCCCCGGTCCACTGGCCGCCTTAAACTCAGATTGCTCGAAAATGTTGCTGAGAGCTGACTTCAATGCTTCAGGGGTTTTTCCTTCAAATTGCGCGAAGTTGCCTTCAACGGCTCCGACAACCGCTTCGAAGTAAGCTGGGGCAAGTCGACCAAAGGCATCGCCGTCTCGGGACCTTGAAAACGCAGCATCGCCGAAGTTGGTAGCTATGAAGTCAAAAAAGGCCTCGAACTCCGAAGTAT
The DNA here is from genome assembly GCA_937919225.1 of uncultured Parvularcula sp. Classification (GTDB taxonomy): domain Bacteria; phylum Pseudomonadota; class Alphaproteobacteria; order Caulobacterales; family Parvularculaceae; genus Parvularcula. The sequence goes on along the minus strand of CALFRH010000599.1, from coordinate 2,414 downwards.
CGCTCATTGCGTTGCTTCTTTCGAAGAGAACTTCTTCCATGAATTCGTCGAGCCACCGTCGTACGTTTCCTTTGAAGCCCTCTCGGTAAGATCTGACTGCAAAGTACCTGAGAACAAGCTCCTCGTCCGCTCTCTTCTCTAGATCTGGCTCTGGCACACGGGAAGTCGCGGATTTGAAATTAGGCAAGCTGGATAGTCGTTGCAGCTCGGAATAGAAGTCTGATCCCCCTGATATCATCCTCGACGAGCAGTTTCGAATTTCTTGCGCAGAGAGCAACGATCCACCAGTGTTCAGCCGTTTGAACATCTCATACTTTACGTAGTCGTCGCCGGTTTTCTTAATGATTATCGCTCTTATAGGGGTGCGCTTGAAACCAAGACGAACAGATGTGCTGAAGTCGTCAAACTTCATACCGTTGATCTCGCCTAGTATGTCGCAACCTTCCAAAACGAGGTCTTCTTGTTGGACGGCACTGCCATCTAAAAACTGAAGAACTGAGCTTGTACGCTGCAAGCCGTCGATGAGTTCAAGAACGCCATCTTTGTCCTCGATTAGAAAGATAGGTGGAATAGGCAATCTCAACAAAACCGACTCAATAAGCCGGGACCTTTGTTCCATGGACCAACGGAATAGTCGTTGGTACTCAGGCTGAATGACGATCTCACCGTCTCTGTGAAGGTTCAGAATTTCTCCGAATGAAAGGTCAAGCGACTCAGTTCTAATTTCTTTGCTTTCAATGCTCTCCAAGTTTTCGCATTCCCTTGTGTTTTCCTATAGTTGGTCGACCATCGTGTACCCTGTCAGAGTATCAAGCGCTTTCGGCAAGTCCAGCCGAAGGTTCCGATGCAGCGATTTGACCGTGAAGGTTAAGAGGTTTGAACGGGTGCCTACGGCGCACCGGCCCGAACCTCTTACCAATTCCCGACGTGCAGCCTCAGAGCGGACTGCCTGTCTCATCTGGACTCTCACCCAACCACCAAGGCGAACTGAAGATATCTAGAGGAGAAGCACTGCAAGATGGACAATGCCATAGGTTTCGGGCCACTTCGCGCGCCGATAGCCTTGAGTCGCAATGCAAACAGAACCACTCATTGCTCAGTTCACCACGCAGCGGATGGACAGCACGTCCTTGATCATCAGGTTTTGTCGAACGCCTCGGCCAGTCCGAGGCAATTCTCGCTCGCACTTGTTCGGCTTTGGAGTTCGCTATTTCTAAGGCCTGCGTAACGAACTCAGGATCGTTTATCGGATTCGCCTTGTATCGTTTATCGGTTACCGCGAACGTCGGATCGGCTGATGGTGCTTCGGGAACATGGAGAACCCATCCGCGCCCAGTCATATAGACGTCATCCATTGAGACTTCGATTTCGTAGGCGTGCCCGTCGATCTCACCATGGCTGCCGCCTCCCGGGTCACCGAACGTCTCACCGTCGCCTTGTGATGCATTGCGATCCGTTATCGTGCTAGGACTGATCCGCCCGAGCAGTTCGGTGGCTTTTACAACTTCCTCTGGTTTTGGACACCAGCCGTTTTTGCCGGCTGACGAAACGGCATACCAGTGAGGGAAGCCTAGCTCAGTTGCAACGAGTGCAAGTGCTTCGTGGTGTTCAATTCTCTTCGCTCTGGCGATCTTCTTTGCGATAGCCTTCAGGTCTTTGATTTCTTGCTTCTGTGTCATGATCCATTCTCACCATCGGATCTGACTAGGTGCCCGCTTCTAATCGATCCGCTGAAAAGGGAACGATGGAAGAAAATCAAGCACTGCGATGCTTTGCGTGGCGGGCACACCGGCCTGTGCGGAAGGCCGTAAGTTGTACGTTATCGACCAAACCAGTTTCGTCAAGTGTTGAGTGCCGCCATAGTAACTCAGTGTACCTGGAGACCTTTGGAACGCTGCACTTCAAATGCTAGTCCAGTCAGGTTTGTATAGAGCTGGAGTTTGAACACTCTCTATCTTGGCAATTCGGCTGTGGCCGTCGAAGCATGTTAAGATGAAGCTAATGGAACAAGTCCACACCGATGCAAACCACTTTCCGAACCCGCCGGAACCGGATCGATCTTGGATAACAGTTGCCGACGCTGTAGCTCGTTGTTCTGAGCTTGGGCTTTCGCGAACTCCAAAAACAGTCAGAAAGTGGGCTGCTCGGTCCTTTGCGAACCCTGATAGTCCCGATATCGCAGTCCTCCGAGAAGACACCGGCAATGGCTTTCGCTGGTCCATCGAACTCTCTTCACTAGATCGAAAAATTGCTGAAGAGCTTGAATTTGAGCGCCGCAAGCAATCCGAACCCGACCTTACTGGTGCGAACCGGAGCGAACCGAGGCAAACAAGTTCTCCCTTTGATAGCATCCCAGAATTGCCGGCACACACACGCGAACCGGTTCGAACTGATCAACACCAGGGAGTCGAACG
>CALFRH010000598.1 GCA_937919225.1 uncultured Parvularcula sp. | reverse complement strand
TGCTTGTGAAGCGGATAGGGACGAGCGCGCCAAGCGGACGTCTAGGCTAGAGGAAATGCCGCGCTGATAACGGCGTTCAATGATTCGAAGATTTGTTTCGCCGGTTTCGACATCGCGTTCCGATAGCTGTCTTTGAAGGCGAGCCTCCGTCAGGGCAAAGAAGGACTGAGCCGTTGATCCTGCGACTGACAAGTTGAGGGCGGCATTGTCGAGGGACGTTGCTGCCGCTCCTAGGTACGCAGAGCGCGTTCGATCGACGGTTTTCCCCCAAAGATCTATTTCCCAATTGAGGTTAAAGCCCAGATCATATCTGTCTGCGGAGTTTTGGAGGTTATTCTGGTTCCCTGAACTCGCACCGAAAGTACCCCCCAGGGTCGGCAATAGTCCTGACCTCGTGATCCCAACCCGCTCTCTGGTGGCGCGCACCCGCGCGGCACTCGCCGCAAGGTTCGTATTGTTGGCAATGGCCTCTTCGACGAGTGACGTCACAACGGGGTCACCGATATCGTTGAGCCAGTTGGTGGTCACCGTCTCGGCATTATCCGATAGGTCGGTGGATAGGGCGGCCCAACTTTTGGGCGCGTTGATTGGTTCAAGCGCCGCATCCGGCCCGATGGTCGCGCAGGCGGAAAGGGTGAGCGCAAGGGCGCCAAGGCTCCAGCATCTGCCGCGTTGTCCGATGTACTTTGTTTTATTCATCGGTCCCTAGACCTTTTCCCTGCTTTTCGAGCCTTTTCGGCGTATCGCCCCCGCCATGGCCCGGTCTCGAAACGCAACCACTAACACCCCGACTAGGATGAATTTGTTGTTTTTCGATAAATCCTCGACAGCATATTTATCGAGCCCCCTCGGAATTCAACCCTGATGGTCATATTTTCTGCCAGTTTCGGGCGGTATTGGCATTAATGTTATGACATTTAGATAGGCCAAACCTATCAATATTCAGTAAGGCTAAGGGCTTAGCGGCCTTTCCTATTTTTGGCGTTCACCCGTCATTGGGGAGGGGGGCTAGTGTCATGCAGCCCCGGGTGTCTCCAGCGAACCCCAAGCGCACTCCTGGAGATGTTAGGCTTCTGGAAAGCTGGCTCATGCGCTTGAGCAGAAAAGAGCGCACTCCTGGGGATGTATGTCTGCTCAAAAGCTGTCTCATGCGCTTGAGACAAAAGTGAGCGCACTCCTGGAGATGTCAGGCTTCAAGAAAGCTGTCCCATGCGCTTAAATAAATCCAAGCGCGCTTCTGGAGGTGTGTGTCTGCTCAAAAGCCGGCCCATGCGCTTAAATAAAAATGCTGGAGGCCACGCCCGGAATCGAACCGGGGTACACGGATTTGCAATCCGCTGCGTCACCACTCCGCCACGTGGCCCCACCGGCAAGCGAAATCCCGCCGCCAGGCGAGAGCCATAGGCGCTTGAGTTCGGGCGGTAAAGGGGCCTCGTCGAAGACCAACCGTCAAGAAGGCTTCCAAAACGCGCCGACCTTGCGTATCCACCGGCCGATCACCAGCAGGAAGACCCCGATGGATTTAGTCAAAGCCCGCAAAGCGATGGTGGATAGCCAAGTCCGGCCCAACGATGTCCCTGATGTTCGGATACAACAGGCGATGGAGACGGTGCCCCGTGAGCTGTTCGTGCCCGCTAACCGCCAGTCTTTGGCCTATGTGGAAAAAGATGTGCCGCTTTTCGAGGGGCGATGGCTTTTGAAAGCGCGGGATTTCTCGAAGCTATTGCATGCTGCTCGGATCAAAGAGACGGATCTCGTGCTCGATGTGGGCTGTGGGCTTGGCTACTCGACGGCCATTGCAGCCCATTTGGGTAGTGTCGTTGTGGGGGTTGAGGAAGAAGAAGATAAGGTCACGAAAGCTGCCGAGGCGTTGTCGGATCTTGGCCTCGACAATGCTGCGGTCATGCAAGCCCCTCTCGCCGACGGTGTCGCCAAGCAGGGGCCCTATGACGTCATCGTTGTTGCGGCTGGGGTCGAGGATAATCTTGATACGTTGAGAGGTCAGCTGTCTGAGGAGGGCGGTCGCTTGGTCACGATCATTGTGGAAAATGGTGTGGGGCACGCAACTCTCATCACGCGTCACGGTGATGCGTTTGGAGATCGCCGTGTTTTTGAGGCGCATCCGGCGGGCACTCTTCCCGGTTTTGAAAAGACTCCGGCCTTCGTTTTCTAAAACCGCCCTAATGGGAAGTTACTGAGTTCGCGTTAAGATTTTATTTTTTTACTGACTGCACGTTTCGAGCGTGTTGCTTCTTGCCCTCGGCGCCAAACACGCGGATGGTATTGAGTGACTAGAGGATAATAAGGGACCGATCGGCATGGCGAATGCGCAATCCGAACCCAGCATGGATGAGATTTTAGCGTCGATCCGTCGGATCATATCCGAAGAGGATGAGGCGACATCTGAGGCGCCTGACACGGAGGCGGGGTCAAAGCCCGCTGCGCAAGATCCTTTGCAATTGGACGATGAATCGGCTGTGGAGCCGTCTGCGTCGCCAGTGAATGAAGATGAAAGCCCGGCGCCCAATTTGATGGAAGAGACCGTCCAAGACGCGCCGCAAACACCCGATATTCCCACTGAACCCGCTTCTGACATGACGCCTGCGGAGGAACCGACCGTGACCCCATTCCCAGCCTCTGAAACCGCTGAAAGTGTTGGCGGCAATGTTGAGACAACGTCACTCCCGCAAGCGTCTCCTTCAACTTCGGAGACGGCCGCATCGCCCGCGGCATATGGGGAACCAACGGCGTCTCCCGCCGCCTCCCTTTCGAGCCAGATTGCCGATAGCCTGTTGAGTGATGGGTCCGCTGCCCAAGCGGCTGAAGCGTTCGGCTCATTAGAGCGTAATGTTCGGCTTTCCTCCGGGTCCGGCCGAACGATTGAGGATCTGGTAGAGGCCATGTTGGCGCCGATGATCAAAGGCTGGCTCGACGACAATCTGCCACGGATTGTGGAAGAAAAAGTCGAAGAAGAAGTGCGCCGGATTGCCCGCCGAGGCTAACGGCCTTTCTTTAAGTTGAAACAAGAGCTTGGCGCGTACTCTTCCGGTGCGCGCTAAATTTTTGGCGACACAACGCCAGAGAGCCTCGGGTTCAATTATTCCCTGGGTCCCGCGCGGTCAGCGCTCAAAAACAAAGACTTAGCGCCGGTTCGTGGGCCCACAGGAACGCGAAAAGCCGAGGCCTTACCGGTTTCTCAACTCCTCCGCTCTAAAACATGCCCTGTTGCGGCTGGGGGCGACCACCCCTACCTACCAACTCTTCCTTGCGCACCCTCTGCGGTGCCTCCCACATTTTTGAGCGCTTTTCGGAGAGGCCCATGCGAGACCCAAAAGACATTTACATGAACACGCTTGTCCCCATGGTGGTCGAGCAAACCAGCCGCGGGGAACGGTCATTCGACATATACTCACGCCTGCTGAAGGAGCGAATCATCTTTCTGTCGGGCCCTGTCCATGACCAGGTATCGACCCTCATCGTGGCGCAGCTCCTGTTTCTAGAGGCTGATAATCCGAAGAAGGATATCGCGCTCTATATTAACAGTCCCGGTGGTTCGGTCAGCGCTGGCCTCGCCATGTATGATACGATGAAATATATCCGCCCGTCGGTCTCCACCATGTGTATCGGGATGGCAGCCTCTATGGGCTCACTTCTCCTCACAGCCGGCGATAAGGGCGCGCGGTTCAGCCTGCCCAACTCTCGGATTATGGTGCACCAGCCGTCGGCGGGCTTCCAAGGGCAAGCGTCCGATATTGAGCGCCATGCCAAGGACATTTTGGAAACAAAGCGGCGTCTTAACGAGATTTATGTGGACCATACCGGTCAGGATTATGAGACGATTGAGCGGACGCTTGATCGCGATACCTTCATGACCCCGGAAGAATCAGTGGAATTTGGTCTGATCGATCAAGTGCTTGAAAGTCGCATCCCATCTTCGGACGAGGAGAAGTAACGATTAGGCGCAAGGGTGATCCGCCATCTTAAAAGCGGTTCACCCCAGCAACGAAACCATCCTCGTGGGCGAAAAACCCTATATAAAGGAAAGTCCGCGAAGGTAGTTCGCCGTGTGATTGCGTGAACGGCCCGGATCATGCACAGTTCGCGGGTGTTAGAGAAAATAGTCTAGGAGCTGTCCTGGGGCGGGATAGCAAGAGCGAGGAGCTCTGCATGAGTAAAGTCGGGAATAAAGGTGGTTCGGGTAACGGACCAACAGGACAAGCCGGTGGCCCTGGTAATGGCGCAGGGAACGGGCAAGGCGGCGGTGACGGCAAAAACACGCTGTACTGTTCTTTTTGTGGTAAATCTCAGCACGAGGTGCGCAAGCTCATTGCGGGACCCACGGTCTTTATCTGCGATGAGTGTGTCGAACTCTGCATGGACATTATCCGTGAAGAGTCTAAATCGAGCCTCGTCAAATCCGGCGATGGGGTCCCAAGCCCCCAGCACATCCACAACGTTCTCGACGATTATGTGATTGGCCAGTCCTATGCCAAGCGGGTCTTGTCGGTGGCGGTGCACAATCACTTCAAACGGTTGAACCACGCCCAAAAGAATACTGATGTTGAGTTGGCCAAATCCAACATTTTGCTGGTGGGCCCAACGGGCTCCGGTAAGACATTGCTGGCGCAAACTCTCGCGCGCATCCTCGATGTGCCGTTCACCATGGCGGACGCTACGACCCTTACCGAGGCGGGCTATGTCGGTGAAGATGTTGAGAACATCGTCCTTAAGCTTCTTCAGGCGGCGGATTATAATGTTGAGCGTGCCCAGCGGGGCATCGTCTATATTGATGAGATCGACAAGATCAGCCGCAAGTCTGACAACCCGTCCATCACCCGGGACGTCTCGGGTGAGGGGGTCCAGCAGGCCCTTTTGAAGATCATGGAAGGTACCGTGGCCTCCGTCCCGCCGCAAGGCGGCCGGAAGCATCCGCAGCAAGAGTTCTTGCAGGTGGATACGACGAACATCCTGTTCATCGTGGGGGGGGCGTTCGCGGGTCTAGATAAAGTGATCCAGAACCGCGGCGATGGCGCCTCCATTGGTTTTAACGCAGAGGTCAAAGAGCTGGAAGAGCGCCGGATCGGTGACGTTCTCCGGGAAGTAGAGCCCGAAGACCTTTTGAAATTTGGCTTGATCCCAGAATTTATCGGTCGTCTGCCGGTGATTGCGACGCTCGAAGATCTTGATGAAGATGCACTCGTGCAGATCCTGACCTCGCCGAAGAACGCTTTGGTGAAGCAGTATCAGCGCCTGTTCGAGATGGAAGATGTGAACCTGACGTTCACGGAAGAAGCCTTGAAGTCCGTGGCGCAAAAAGCCATCACTCGGAAAACCGGGGCGCGGGGCCTTCGCTCCATTATGGAAGGCATCTTGCTGGATACCATGTTCGACCTACCCACCTTGGAGAGTGTCGAAGAGGTGGTGGTCAACGATGATGCGGTTGAAGGCCGCGGCGAGCCTATCTTCGTCTACTCCGAAGGCGCGCGCAAAGAGCCAGAGGCAACAAGCGCTTAAAGTCTTTGTTTTCGAGCGCTGACTCCGCCGGTCTCCGCACTCATTTGATCGGAAAGCGCTCGGGCTAATCAGCCTTGCACTGATAAAACCCCGGTACGGTAACGTGCCGGGGTTTTTGGTTGTGAGGCCTAATGGTCTTACTTTGTCGTGATTGGCAGTGATTCTATTGGCAGTAGGGGGGGCTTGTGATACTCAAACGGTTGTATTCATGCTTAGAGAGAGGAAATGGAATGAAGAAGTCGGTCTTTGGCGCCAGTCTTTCGTTGTGCTTGTTTTTGGCTGCTGGCTCCGCGCATGCGTCTTGCAATACAAAGGGGTGTGGCGATGAAAAAGTCAAACGGTTGTACCCGAACATTAGTGGCATTGTATATGTAGAGGTTACCGGCGACAAAAGTCCCTTGGATTGCACGCTTGTTGCCGATAAATATATGACTTTTGATATGTCTGCAGTCGGTGCAGAGGCGATATATTCAATGCTGTTGACTGCACTGACTACTGACAGGCCTCTCGAATATATTAGAATATCAAATGGATCATCCAACTGTTCTGTCAGGTATGTGCAGTTAAGTGATTGAACAGCCAACTCTATTGAGTACTGCTAGCGAGCCGATTTTCGTTTGCTCCAAGGGCGCGTATAAAGACCCCGACGCGACCAGCGCTTAGCAATAGAATTCAGCCTTGCATTGATAAACCCCGGTACGTTAACGTGCCGGGGTTTTTTGTGGGCGACAGGAATTGCCATTCCGGGGATCGCTTATCCAACGCCTCCCCGCGGCTTGACCGCGGGGTCCAGCACCAGCCTTCTCCCGCTCATTCCCGCGAAGGCGGGAATCCGTAGACCTCTAGAGCCTTTCGCGTACGAATAGAGTCACTCGTCGTTGAGCTGTCGCCCCGGACTTGCTCCGGGGCCCATCTCCAACTTCATCAGGGATACTAGTTTGTAGGATCAGGTGGTAGACCCCGGTGCTCCCTCCGGTCGACCGGGGTGACGCGGGAGTGGATGCGTTCGAACGCGAAATGCTCTAACCAAAGATCAGACCCCCACTTTCATGGGGATGAGCGGATCGGAAGACTTATCCCCACACTCCCCAACCACCTTACACTCCCTCCATTCGCAACAGGACCGGGACGACTTGGTACCGTCGCTTTGTCGCCTGTTGCCCCATTTCGGTGTGCTGTGCGGAGACCATCCGCACTGTGACGGCACGGACCCGCGTGA
>CALFRH010000597.1 GCA_937919225.1 uncultured Parvularcula sp. | reverse complement strand
AAGGATCTGGTGCTATGTCAAAACGCTCCAACAAACGATCAAGAACTTCACGCGACTGCGCTGACTGCTCCAACAAAGTACGACCGCTCAAAAGTGGGGAATCCATAATGGCGACCGAAACGGGTTCCTCTCGAACAGTAGCTGAAACATCGCGAAGAAGCGTCTCATCATCCGCCGATAGCTCTGACCAATTATTGCGCTGCCATGCTTGTAGTACGGCTTCATCCTGGCTTCGTTGGCTACGATTGAAGGCTGCGCCACTACTTACGTCCGTTGCTGCCCGAATCAGCGCCGCAGCACGCTCTCCTTCCAATCCCTGAAGCCAACCGAGCGCGGCATCTGCGTCCCCAAGCAACAATGCAGCTTCAGCGCGCAAGTATTGGCCTTCTGAATTGTTCAGGGGCACTGAACTGGTCTCAAGCAACTCCAATGAACGTTCTGGAAATCCCAAACTTAATAATCTTTCTGCTATGGCAAGCGCAGTAGGCTGTTGAAATTCCATAACGGGCGGGTCAAAGGCAAATTCCAAGAACTGGATGTCATCATCATGGGCAGTAAATGCCTCTGCCAATTCATCGGCGATGCTATCTAGATCCCCTTCATCAGCTGACAACGCCAATTCGGCATAAAGCTGCTGCGCTTCCGTAAATTCACCCTGGTGTAAGTACGCACGCATTTGAGCCAACTCCAAGTATTTGACAGCAGGTGCCAGCGCGTTCTCAAACCTTAGCGCATCGGCAAGTTCAAAATCTTGACTGGTAAGTTCAAAATCCTGCTGAATTGCATCTTGAAGAAAAGCGGTCATTGCCTCAACTGTTGTGCGATTATTCGAGCGTGCAAGCTCCATTAGCACATCAGTCGCTTCTTCATGCTCACCCAAATCCTGCAGCAGAGTCGCTTCAACTAGCTGCGTTTCTGCCGTCGGTTCAGGCTGTGCGACGGCCATGTTAATAGCTTGCAATGCACTGTCTTCGTCATCGATATTAAGGAACTTTTCAGACAAACGCGCGCCCAAATGCGCTTGCAGGTGCGGCGGCAATGACTTGAAAGCACGCAAGACGGTTGACGCATCAACAGCGGCATCCAATCCAGTACCATTCGCTGCAAGAAACGCCCAGAGTGCAACATCAGATTGACAGCTCACCAACTTCTCAAAGAGCCCCTGTGTAACGGCGTCATCATCGATTATCTGCGCGACGCCGGCCAGATAACGACGCTCCTGAGACACGGAACCATCAAGTTGCAAAGTTTGAATGGCTTCGCGCCCAAACCCAAAATAGACGAATAGCCGCGCCTTTGCTAATAACTGTTCTTCATCAACACGGTCAAATTCACCAACGATGCTGGCGCGCAACTGCCCAAGCTGTTCGGAAAATGAACGTGAGTCACCCCAACTTGAGACAGCAAAAAATGCTTCTGAAGGACAAACCTGCCCCTCCTGCGTACGGGTCATATCTAAAGTCGGAGGCACTGCGGCCAAATCTACACCAGTCCGCAAGGTAACCCCGGGGGCCGATAGATCAAACGACGTAGCATTGCGATCACCATCGGTGGTTTCCCCTGCCAAGTCCGGCACCAACACTCCTTGAGACAAACCCCGCCCCAAACTTTCTACAATCGATTGTTCGAGCGCAAGCAAGTCTGCGGTAGTTTGTTCATCGGCTACCATAACTGAGGGCGTATCAATGACCTGTTGCGAAATGGGATCGATGTTAGCAAAAGACCTGCCCGCCATCTCAGGACTTTCAATGATTTCAAGATTGATGGCACGCGGTATGACGACTGGCAGCAAACTATTTTCAGGTATTGAATAAGTTGTGGGCGAGATTGGTTGCCTTTCCGGTACAGCGATCGCATCGATAGGTTGCTCGTAGCGAGCATTTCTAGGGGGCGGTCCTGATCGCACATCAAGAACCAAGATACTCCGGTCTTCAAGAAAGGCATCAATGTAACACTGGCATGTGACAAACAGCTGGAGTGTATCGGCATCGGATCCAATTTGAGCATCGCGGATTCGTTGTCTTGGAATTAACTCGAAAAAACTCCCAAGATCATACCCGTTAATTCCAGGCACCCGAAGTAAGTAGCCATCATCATTTCGCCCCAATTGCCAGTCGGCGTCGCGTGGAATTGTCACAACAACTCTGGTAAATTCACTATGTTCTCCAGTCTGAACATTCGCGCCTTGCGCCTTGGCGAGTGATGGTAACTAAAACACCAATGCTATCAATAATTCGCGCATTATGCCGCATCCAGTTTAGCTGCTTTAAGTGCTTCCTCCCTCTCCGAAAATGAAGGTCTGTACTGACCAGGCATGTTTTGGCGGCCGACTTCGATACAAATGTTTGGCGCATGCGCATGCAAGTTTGCAATCAGCACTTCTCTTATGAGTTGGTGAAAATGGGCGTCTTCCTCAACAACAGCTTTTACCTTTGCAGAGAAGGGCCCAACAAAACCATAGGCCAGAAACACGCCCAAAAAAGTACCAACCAACGCGCCACCAATGAGCTTTCCCAAAACTTCTGGTGGTTGATCAATGGAAGCCATCGTCTTGATGACACCCAAAACAGCAGCGACAATCCCAAGCGCCGGCAACCCGTCTGCGACTGTCTGCAGGGCATGTGTTGAATGCATTTTATGATGCAGTGTGGCTTCAATCCGCTTCTCAAGGATCTCCTCGACCTGATGCGGGTCGTCGTAATTCATTGAGGCAGACCGCAATGTATCACAGATCAGTGCAACGGCTTCCCCATCACCGAGGATTCTTGGGTATTTGCCAAAAATAGTCGAATCATTTGGTGCCTCAATATGCGCCTCTAATGCGACTGGGTTCGATCTAGCCACACGTATCAATTCAAACAACAAACATAGCAGATCTCTATAATCCTGCGCCTTCCATTTTGGACCCTTGAATACTTTCCCAAGGTCTTTCAATGTGTGTTTAATTGCAGAATTATCATTACTGATCGCAAATGCACCGATGGCTGCGCCACAAATCATCAACATTTCAAATGGCAAAGCTTTGATAATGATTCCCATCTTGCCGCCTGCCAAGAGGTAGCCACCAAATACGGTCGAAAAGACGATAACGATTCCAATGAGCCCAACCATGGATCTCTTTCCTCTTTTCAGATTCTTTCGACCTAGACTTAGGCCAAAATGATTAAAGATCTCTCAGCAGTTATTCGGTTGGCGTATTCGCGTTACGCCCTGCCAGCACAACGCTAAACGAGTAAGCTGTCTCTGGTTCAAGTTCGGTCATTATCTGTGCAGCTGCATCTGGCCGCATCATGCCCAGAAAACCGGCTGCAAACTGTGGAGGCATCTCCTCGAACAACGCCGCTGCATCTTTCGGTTTCATGTTCTCATAGACTGTTGTCAGCTGACCGATATCTGTCTGAGCTGCAGTATCTGCTTGCGCGATGGTCGCGCTTAACATCATTTCGGCGTCACGCAGTGCAACAAGTTTCTCATCAATCTCGGCCTCGGCAATTTCAAGCGCTTGCAAGCGATCACTCAACTGCCTTTCTCGTGCGATCAGTCTTTGCTCGCGGGCGCGCAGCGCTGTCAAAAGACCGCCTGCTTCGACTGCGACTACTGAAACCTCCGGTTCTTCAACTGCAGCAACGGTATCCTGCGCAAGAGCAGGCTCAGCCTGGGCGAAGATACGAACCACGGCAGACGCAACCAGCAGTGTTGCGATAATATGGAGTGCGCCGCGACCGCGCGCTTGGCGAATACTCCTGCTCATTGACGGCTCTCTGCTTCTGATGAGCGGCGCACAAAGAACGGATTTTCCACGGCTTTCGTTGCTTCGGGATCAGGCAAGTCGTGCAGTGAAGCCACCAACAACTCAAGATGTCTGGCAGCAGCCTCAGCTCGGTTGCTGACATTGTCTAAACGTTCAACAGACGACTTCGCCGTCGTCTGTGCATTGGTCAGTGTCTGAGTAAGATCATCAACTTGCGCAGACAAGACCGCGACAGCACCGCCAACACCTTTTTCAAGGTCAGTAAACCGACGTAGACGACGGGACAAGACGTAGCAATAGAACCCCGCACCAAGCGCGCCCGCAACCAGCAAAATGTCCGCAATCATCAGCATTTATTAGCTCCTTAACTCAAGACGAATTCCATGATCAGCAGATCGTTCACCTTGCCCTGACCAGCCACGACCTGCACACGCCGCAACATCTGCCCACGTATCCGCATAAGCGCAGTCGGATCCTCAAGCTCAGCAAGGTCCACCGCACGCAAGTATCCGTTCAGCACGTCGACAATACGTGGTTTTATCGCCTCGATCTCAGCAACGTAGCCCGGCGGCACCTCTAGCTGTGCACCAAAACGTAGATGATTGCGGCCCCCGACAGAAGGTAAGGAAATTACAAGCGGATCAAGCGCCACAAATGCCACCGGCGGGAGCGTTTTGCCCTCTTCTTCGGTGGTTTCGCTAACTTCTTCTTCCACGCCATCTGTACCGCCAATCAGACCCGCCTGAACGGCAAAAAACCCGCCACCCCCGCCGATCAAGGCAAGCACAAGCCCTATTAGCAGCGGGAGTTTGGAACTCTTCTTGGGCGCATCATCTGCGGGCTCCGAATCTGTCGACATACTTTGGCCTCTTCGAAAAATCGATATAGACGTCATAAGCTGATAAGCCCTAACCGATTGTTAAGGCCTATGGGGCAAACAGAGAACATCGGCAGAACGCCAATATGATGGAGAACTGGTTTGCAAAGCCTCAGCACTGTTTGGGCCGCACTCGATGCACAACGTCGAGTCTTTGTTATTGTTGCAACAATCGCAGTGTTCTCAGCGGTAATCTTACTTGCGCGAGGTGCTGGAACGAAGGACATGTCACTTTTATTCGGTGGGTTAGAGGCACGCGCAGCCGGTGATGTCATTGCGGCGCTCGACCAGCGCGGCATCCCATACGATGTGCGGGGAGGTGCGATATATGTACCAACGGCACAACGCGACACATTACGCATGGGGCTGGCAAGCGAAGGGCTGCCTACAAATGGCAGTCAGGGTTATGAATTACTTGATTCGCTGTCGGGCTTCAGCACGACTTCGCAAATGTTTGATGCTGCTTATTGGCGCGCCAAAGAGGGGGAATTGGCGCGCACAATTCTAGCAAGCCCGCATGTAAGGGCCGCCCGCGTGCATATCTCAACATCGGCAACGCGTCCCTTTCAGCGTGATCAGGCGCCCACCGCCGCCGTTACAGTCACAACAGCAGGGGGAAGCTTGTCAACGCCACATATAAAAGCGCTGCAATATCTTGTCGGATCGGCTGTTCCCGGTCTTGCGCCACAGGACGTCGCAATCATTGATGATAGCGGCGGGCTCATGTCCGATATCGAGGGTAACGCGCCCAATCCAAACGGGGATGATCGCGCTGCAGCTCTACGCCTACGTGCAGAACGATTACTCGCCGCGCGGGTGGGCGCCGGGAATGCTGTGGTCGAGCTATCGCTTGATACAGTCATGGAAACCGAAGCAATTACAGAGCGCAGGGTGGACCCCGATAGCCGTATTGCAATCAGCACCGATGTGACAGAAAGCGCGGGAACCTCGAGCGACAGCAGAGGTGGCGATGTTACCGTCGCATCGAATCTGCCTGACGGTGATGCGGGCGGGGCTGCAGGCTCTTCTGCTAATGAAACCAGCGAAAGCCGCACGCTAACGAATTATGAAATCTCGGAAACAGAGCGTCAGGTGATGCGCGCTCCGGGGGCGGTCAGGCGATTGACTGTTGCTGTCTTGATCAACGATTTAACGACCATCGCCGATGACGGCACGACCACAACTTCACCTCGCTCGGTCGAGGAACTGGCCGCACTGCAAGAGTTAGTTGCATCTGCTGTTGGGTTTGATGAAGCCCGCGGAGACGTGATCACGCTGAAATCAATGTCATTTGAACCCATCGCCCCTCTTGGCACCGAAATCGCTGTCGCTTCGCCTTGATTGTCAATAGAGATGTTTCTGCTGATCTAGTTTGGTGGTATGGCAGTCGTTGCTTTGATCCTTGGCCTTTTTGTTGTCCGCCCGATCCTTGCCCCGTCTCGCTTGTTGCCTGCGCCGACAACGCGCGACGAGGAAAATGACGATGAAATCGGAGAACTGCCTATGTTCGGCATGGCAGAACTGCCAGACCTGAACGACGGTGGCATGGCAATGATGGACCAGGGCGACGATCCGGTTCAGCGATTGCGGCAGATGATATCCGAACGTGAAAACGAAACGATCCAGATCCTTCAGGATTGGATTGAAGACCCTGCGACGAAAGAGCAGGCGTAGTCATGCAAATACTCTCGCTTGAGTCTTTTGACGACCCCGTTTTCGACGATGCTGCTGAGCAAGGTACGTATCAGGACGGGTACGACGAAGGCTATGCAGCAGGTTTGCAGGCGGCATCTGCAGCAGCAGCGACTTTAAACGAAGAGTGCGCTCAAGCGCTGACAAGTATCGATTTCACCTATGCTGAGGCCTGCAAGCAGACGCTGGATGCGCTTGCACCACTCTTGCAAGACATCGTCGACAAGGTCCTACCGCATTGCGTGGAAAACGGCTTTGCCAACCAACTGTCCGAGATGCTTGCTGCAGCCGCTCAACAGGATGTCTCAAAGGCGCTAACAGTTCATGTGCATCCCACCCAGCATGCGGCCGTTACGCAGGCAGCCGCGTCTACAGTCGCCCAGATCGATGTTCACGCTGATCCTGCGTTAACCGAACAT
>CALFRH010000596.1 GCA_937919225.1 uncultured Parvularcula sp. | reverse complement strand
CCAAGGACGGCCCCGACAATAACGGACACGACAAATTCGATTGAGACGCGAAGCCCTTCGCCGGCGGCCCGACTGGCCGCGCCGTCATCCTTGTTCTCCTCAGGGTCAAGGCCCGCCTCCTGGCGGCCTTTTTTGAGGCGATCGTCCAGCTCATCGAGAGAGGAGCGGGAAGGGGACGATGGTTTGGTCATGGCGGGAAAGCTGCGGGGGGAATCCCGCGCCCGTAATCGAATGTTTGCGCGGGTCTAACGATGCCTTACATCACCGTCAACCAGCGTGTGACGATCAATTGTGCGCCGCACTCTTTAATTGGCGATCCGGGCTTTGCTTCCCCTGGTAGGAGGGCAGGTCAGCTCCCAAAACCGGCAAAAATGTCTGTGCCAAAGGTCTCCGTCACCATATTGGAGACCAGCGCCGGCAGTTTATCGGCATTGGTGAGGGCAAGGTCGAGGATCTCCGCAGGGGTCATCCCATTTGCCAAGGCCACGATGACGGCGCCGATAGCCATGGCGAAGAGGTTTTCAAAAATCCGGGAGATGCGGTGGCGGATCATGGTCATCGTCGCGGTCATGGCGGTGGTTCCTCTACTTTAGGGGGCCGCGGATCTATTCGGCCCGATGAGAGAAGAGTGACAGGGTTACGCCCGGTCCGCTGTGATCCCCGTCACGGGTCTTTCCACTCCGTTAACCCTGTTGGCGCACGAGAAGCCCTCGGAGGTTTTGCGATGATAGTGCCCACTTTTTTCCTTTGTGTGTCGTGCGCCATGGCCACGGCGGCTCAGACGGACGGCGATACCAAAAAAGGAGCCGAGGGTTGGGATGGAACCGTCGAATTGAGTGCTTCCTCGGCCACCGGTAACACCGAGACCACCGTCCTTGGCGCCCGGTTTGAGGCCAAGCGGATCTATGGCCGCTACACCAATGAGCTTAAAGCGGGGGTGAATTACGCTGAAGCCACCACCGAAGATGATGATGGCAATGAGATCGATGCGGTCACCCAGAATAATTGGTTTGCGGAGTATAAACTCAATGCCCAGATCAATGATCGCACCTTCCTCTATCTGCGTACCCGGGCTGAGCATGACGAGTTCTCAGGTTTTGACTCTCGCTACTTCCTCGGGGGCGGGGTGGGACATGCGCTTTTTGATAGTGAAACCAGAAGCTGGTCTGTCTTGGCCGGCCCCGGTGTGCAGTACACGGTCCTCGAAGATCCAGCCGAGGTGACGGCGGATTTTGAGGGGGAGGTGACCGAGCTTGCGCTTTATGCGGGCAGCGATTTTAGCTGGCTTATCCGCGAGAATGTGACCGTGGAACACGATCTTGATGTTACATGGACGAATGAAAACACCACAACCGCCACGGTGGCGTCGATCAAAACGCAACTCTCGGAAACTCTTTCGTCCCGCCTATCTTATCAGTTCAAACATGAAACCGATCCGCCGGAGGACCGGGAGTCCACGGACACGCTGCTCAGCGCCTCCGTGGCCTATGGCTTTTAGCTCGCCTCTAGATCAAAGACGATAATCTCCGCATTCTGACCCCCTGAGAAGGTGACAAGTCCCGCTGCGTCGATGGCGAGGCCGTCGCCTTCTTGAAGGGCGATGCCGTTGACGCTGAGGGCGCCCTGCGCCACCTGAACCCAACCGCGGCGGCCGTCTTCCACGATGAAATCTGTTTGCTGATCACCGTCAAAGGTGCCGGCATAGACCTCCGCGGGGGCTAGGGTTTTGATGCTTCCCTCACGTCCGTCCTCTGAGATGAACAGGGCGAGGCGGCCGGCTTTGTCCTTGGCGGTGAGGTCCCGCACTTCATAGGTGGGCTGGGCCCCCCGCACCTTTGGCATCAGCCAAATTTGGAGAAAATGGACGGGATCCTCCGAGCTTGGGTTGAACTCAGAGTGGGAGACGCCCGACCCTGCGGTCATATATTGGATACCGCCCGCCTTCACGGTGGAGCCGTTGCCCAGGGAGTCCTTGTGACTAAGCGCACCCTCAAGGACATAGGAAAAAATCTCGAAGTCCTGGTGGGGGTGCGTGGGGAAACCCGCCCCGCCGGCCACCCGGTCGTCATTAATCACCCGCAGGGCATGGTAATTGGTGAACTCTGGGTCGTAATAGCTCGCAAAGCTAAAACTATGGGCGCTTTTTAGCCAGCCATGGTCAGCCATGCCGCGGGTATCCGCAGGGCGTATCACAAGGGCTTCAGTGGGGACGAGATCCACAGGATTGTCTTGAGCTGTCACGGACATGGTGTCGTCTCCTTTCTTCTGAGCGCTGATCCGACCCGGCTGAGACAAAGATTGGGGGGGGGCAGCGCTCACAAAATAAAGTTCAAGGGCAAGCGGCCTGACTTCATCAAGCCGCGCGCCTGGGGAGACATTTTGGGCTTTGCGGACCCGCCAACAACGGGCGCAGAGGCAAACCAGCCTTGCGTGAAAAGCACCAATGAAAGGCGCGCGCGCTGCCGCTGATGGCGTGATCCGTAGGCTCTGGCGGGGACAGCTACCCATACAAAAACCGCGCTGGCGATGGCCTAGCGCGGTTCATGAATTTTATCGGCGATGAAAGAGGGAGGCCTAAACCAACCCCTCCCGCTGCATCTTTTTGCGGTGCAGTTTGCGAGCGCGACGAACCGCCTCAGCCTTTTGGCGAGCGCGACGTTCGGACGGTTTTTCATAGTATTTCCGGCGCTTCATTTCGCGGAAAGTCCCCTCGCGCTGCATTTTTTTCTTCAGCGCGCGTAGGGCCTGCTCGACATTATTGTCACGGACGACGATGGTAACGATGACGCTGTCTCCTCATTAAGATAGGCGTGTGAAACATGGGTGGCTGTCCTGATTGGACGCCAGCGGAAAACGGCCAATATCAGATCTAACAAAAGAAGTCCAATTCTGAGTAAAGGCAAAAGGGACAAATAAGAGGATGGGCGACGACAATCAGGCGGGCATGGGCAATGGACCCGATTTTACATCGGATCGCGAGGCCCTTTTAGATGTGATGCTGGGTCTGGTCCCGTTTGACGGTTGGACCATGACAGCCATGCAAGAGGCGGCAAAGGACGCTGGCATCGCAGATGAGGGGGCGGAGGCTGATCGCCTTAACCTTTTGTTTCCCAAGGGTATTACTGACATTCTTGATTACTGGGCGGTCCGTGAGGATGCCGCCATGGCAGCCGCTTATGACGCGCTGGACGAGCCGCCGGCCCGCATTCGGGACAAAATCACCTGGCTTGTCCGGCAGCGGATCGAGCAGTTGGAGCCCCATCGCGAGGCCGCCCGGCGGGCCGCGGGTACCCTCGCCTTGCCTGCCTTTGCGGGAGTGGGGCCGCGCCTTATCTGGCGAACCGCGGGCGCCATGTGGGTGGCCCTTGGCGACCAGTCGACGGACGGAAATTACTATTCCAAGCGGGCGACCCTGTCGGCGGTTTACGGCACCACGTTGACCCGCTGGTTCGCGGAAGCGGCGGGCGATGGTTTTGGTGAGGTCGATGCCTCCGGCACTTGGGCCTTTCTTGATCGCCGCATTGACGGTGTGATGCAAATTGAGAAACTTAAAGCGCAAGCCCGTAAGGTCTCACCGGATACGGATGCCATTGTCGGGTTTTTGGGGCGATTGCGATATGGCGGCTGATCACCCGCCGCGACCGCGCCCTCACATCGAGAACTGAGGTAGGAGCGCGAAGACATGGGTCCCATCAAGATTATCGGTCTGTGTTTATTGGCGGTATTGGTTGCTGGTGCGTCTTGGTTTTATCGGCCCTGGTCGGATTATTCGCCAGCGCGTGTTATCGAGGCGCGCGACACACTGGACCGTGTACCCTATTACCGTACGATGGCGGAATATTTCCCCCACAACACCATTGCCGCCTCACCTAAGGCCTACGCCTTGGAGCGGGATTTGTTCCCCACGGCGCTCGTCTATTCCTATGATGGAGAGACACGCGATCTCGACGACTATGCCGCTCGTCGCGACATTACCGGCCTCATCGTGGTTCGGGATGAGAAGGTTATTATCGAGCGATATTGGCGCGGCGCTGACGTTGATGACCATCACACAAGCTGGTCGGTGGCAAAGAGCTTTGTCGCCACCCTGGTCGGCATCGCGCTTAAGGAGGGCGCGATAGAGGATCTCACTGATCCGGTGGTAAAATATGCTCCGATTTATCGGGATACCGATTATGGTCAGACAACCATCCAACATTTGTTGATGATGTCGTCGGGTATTGATTTTAGTGAGAATTATGAAGAGACGGGGTCGGATATCCGTGATTTGTTCTTTAACACGTTTTTTTTGAACCAAGATCTCGACAAGGTGGTCCGAGGGTATGATCGCAATCGCGATCCGGGGCAGGACTTTGATTATGTCTCAACCAACACCGCCGTCTTGGGCGCGGCTTTGTCCGGTGCCTATGGCGGCCGTTCGTTGAGTGATCTTGCGGCGGAAAAAGTCTTTGCACCCCTTGGTATGCAGGCAGGCACTTGGCTCACTGACCGCAACTCAAGATCCGGTAAGGAACTCGCCTATTGCTGTCTCAATATTCGACTTGAGGATTATGCAAAGTTCGGCCTTCTCTATCTTAATCAAGGCATGGCGGGTGAGACCCGGATCTTGCCAGAGGGATGGGCCAATTTTGTCAGTACAGTCCCCAATGAAGCGACCCATTCCCCGGGCGCTACTGATCCCAGCCGCCCAGTGGGGTACGGACATCATTTTTGGATCCCTAAGGAGCAAGACGGGAGTTTTTTTGCCGCAGGCTATAATGGGCAGTTCGTCTTTATCAATCCAAATACGAATACCGTTGTTGCGATAACGGGGGCGGATCAAACCTACCCTGGCCAACAGGAGGTATGGGCCCTTCTACGCGCTGCCTCGGAGGTTGGGGCACCAGTAAACGCTGATGCCTCGGATAATGCCGACCGGATGACCAACGGCCCGCTTAAAGATGGAGAGGCAAATTGACTGAGAACGCCAAACGCACGGCCCGCGCTGTTCTTGCCGGCGGATGTTTTTGGGGGATGCAGGATCTCATCCGGAAGGTGCCCGGCGTGTTGCGCACGCGGGTCGGCTATACGGGCGGCGCGTTTGAGAACCCAACCTATACGGATGTGAAAACGGGCATGACGGGGCACGCTGAGGCCATCGAAATTATCTTTGACCCTGATAAAGTATCCTATGAAAAGCTCCTAAAGTGGTTCTTTCAAATTCACGATCCGACAACAAAGGATCGTCAGGGAAATGATATTGGCACTCAATATCGCAGTGCGATTTGGTACACTGATGAAGAACAGGCTGGGGTCGCGAAAAGAGTGATTGCCGCTGTGGAGGCATCAGGCCGTTGGCCAGGCGTTGTCGTTACCGAGGTGGTGCCAGTGGGCGCCTTTTGGGAAGCGGAAGATTTCCACCAGGATTATCTGGAAAAACACCCAAATGGGTACACATGCCACTATGCTCGACCCGAATGGTCGATTGTCTAGGGCTTGTTGAGATTTAACTAAATTCAAGCGTTTGCCACGGCTTGTGCGCCTGTGCCGGCGAAGGCCGGTATGGCATCTATTGAGCGGCAAAACCATCTCGTTGTCCCGTGGACCCTACGGACAAGCCGTGGGGAACGGAAAATCCGTGTATCTCAACAGACCCTAGGGCGACGCAAAGAAAAACCAAGAGCGCATCACGGACAAAGCCTGCCCCGGCGAAATCGTGCGTACAGAAGAAAGCTCACCGTTGCAGCTTTTGAGGGTGGCAAAGTCCCGCTGGACCGTCCTCGGCGCTAGGGGGAGAAGACGCGCCATGAAGACAACCCAGCGAGGGACATCATCTGACAGTGATTTGGGGTTTCCTACAGTCCCCCAAATGGGGGACACAGACTCTCTTGAATTATTAGCAAACTGAGAATCCGACTGCGGTGAGAACGTCGCCCCACAAGCCTGCCTCCCGCGATGACGAAGGGGGAGCCGGGTTTGGCGTTTCGCGTATTTCTGGGGGCGAACTGCGTGCGTCCTCTGCGCCCGGATCGGGGGGCAGGTCTCGTCTGGAAAGAGCATTGAGTGGCCGGGTCATCCAGGTCGCTTTGAGGGGGAGAGGAGAGAGATGCGGTCCCCGAACGACCCGGCCATGGG
>CALFRH010000595.1 GCA_937919225.1 uncultured Parvularcula sp. | reverse complement strand
CATACGAGATTGGTCAGTGACTGGAGTTCAGACGTGTGCTCTTCCGTCTTCTTGCTTGTGACCACACTCTTTCGATTGGCAATTTCTATTTCAACTACTCGTCTCATCTTGATTGATGGGGACGCTGGCAAAATCGTAGAAACCTTTGGCAAAGTAGTTGTAAGTGGTAATCTAATTGTCGGGATGGTTATTTTTATGATCATTACCGTAGTTCAATTTCTAGTAATCACAAAAGGCGCTGATCGTATCGCAGAAGTGGGTGCACGTTTCACCTTGGATGGCATGCCCGGAAAACAGATGGCCGTTGATGCAGACGTTCGGGCAGGTTCAATGGATCAGTTAGATGCTAATATCGCACGTGGGAATTTGGAACGTGAGGCAAAGCTTTTTGGTGCCATGGACGGTGCAATGAAGTTTGTGAAAGGCGATGCCGTCGCAGGGCTAGTTATTACGGTGATCAATCTTTTGGGCGGAATTGGGATCGGCATGGGCCAACTTGGGATGGAATTCTCGGAGGCATTGCAGCTTTACGCATTATTGACCGTCGGTGACGGCTTGGTTGCACAAATTCCTGCGCTCTTGATTTCGGTTGCGGCCGGCACTTTGGTGACACGCGTTACGAACCCGGTGGGCACCGACCTAGGCACAGAGATTAGTGAACAGGTAACTGGAAATACCCGGACAGTCATGAGTGCTGGGTTTGTTATTGCCGCGTTTGGTTTTATTCCTGGCTTCCCAACACTCATATTTATGGCCGTGGGCCTTGCAATGGCGGGTTCTGTCTATTTTCACCTACGTAATCAAAACCTTGATGACATAAAGGCCATCGACGACTGGGGAGCAATGCAAGACAAGCATAGAGCTAGGTGGCAGGATCTAAAAATGCGCACCGGCCAACTCGAAACGGTAAAAGTAAAGTTGCCAGCCGCGATGCTTGAAACAAGCCCTTACGTCTTTAAAGAAACTTTTGATACATTGCGAAATAATGTGGGGAACAACTTTGGTGTATTGCCAGGGTATTGGACTTATGAAATCAACGAATATGATCCTGAAAACTATCAGATATACATCAAGCAAGAGCTGGTTGCAGAGGGGAGCGTCCGGTCTGACTGTGTCTTTGTCAAAGCCAATGTATCATATCTAGATGCGCTTGATATTCCCCATATTGAACATTTTGGTACCGAAGAGGGCGCGTTAGTTCACGTTGAGCATATTGCGACTTTAAACCAAGAAGGCATACACAGCGCAAACATAAACGAGCAAATCCTGCATCATATCCTTAGTGTAATCTCCCGTAATCTAGATATGTTTGTTGGATTCCAAAAAACATCAGAAATGCTGGATGATTTATCGGCTAGTAACCCGGCGCTATCTGCTGAATTGCGTAATAACCTATCAATCAACCAAATAAGCGCAGTACTCCAGCTTTTGTTGCAGGAGAGGATTCCAGTTACAAGCAATGTTCGAATTTTCGAAGCCATTTCGGAATTCGCGCCTAAGCGATCCGATCCAGAATTCTTACTCCAAAAGGTTCGCGTTTCCATATCTGATTTCATATCAAAACGGTACGCAAGAGATAACTTTCTACCGGTGATAGTCATCGCGCCCAGTTTGGAAAGTTTAATTCGAGAAGGATTTCGCACAAGCGGGGAAGATACATTCCTGATTCTTCAGCCGACGATTATGAACAGCATAATAGAGCAGATAAAAAAGGTATCCGGCGCTTGGCATCGTCGCGATGTAGATCCGGTTATCATAGCGCAACAAGACATTCGCCGTGCAGTTCACAACGTACTACACAAAAGCGGAGTGTTTATGCCTGTCTTGGCGTATCAGGAATTGACTGCCGAGACGATAATTTATCCGATTGGGTTTATCGCTGGTGAAGATAACAACCAGTTAGACTAAAAAATTTGAGCATACATCGGCTGATATCTGCCGAACATTCAGATTTAATAAAAAATTCTAAACAGTTCATGCGGACCTCATTGGGCTATGATGAAGCTGTCGGGACAGTGGGCAATCCATCTGTAATGATGCGCCACGAAGGGCAATACAGCACAACTACGAGAGGAAAATAGAATGATATTTTCAGCAATAGCAGCAATAGTGAGTTCATCGAATAGGTGGGAGCAGCAAGTACGAGAAGAAGAGGAAATCCGCGACTTGAACAAAGAAACCGAAGAACTGCGGAAGGATAATGAAGAATGGAGAGCTAAGCAGCAAGCAGAAACCAAAAAAAGAGAAGAAGAAAACAAGAGTTATGATCCAACAACAGGTGGTTTTACCGGCGAAGACGGTCAGCCTGTTGGCGAAAATGGTGAAGGCGGTACAGAAGTACCCGTGGACAACGGTGGTGGTACACCAGAGACCGGCGGTGAAGGTGGTGGTGACGACAAGTCCATCGACGTCGCTGCATAAATTCTAGCTATCGAAACCAACCAAAACAACTAACTAAATCATTAGGAGACTGTCATGTCAGAAGTAATAAGCGCGGCAGAAGCAAACCGCAAAGCTCAGGAACAACAGACTATTGAGCATATGAATGCACAGCATGCCCAAGCAATGGGCAATGCAACCAACCAACACGTGATGACGATAACTACCATGGGTCTAGAGGCCGATCGTTCGTCAGCAAACAACAGCGCGAAAATGGCAACTGATCATCAGTCAGATGCCTCAGAGGAAGCTAAGGCAACGCAGCAAAAGCTAGGCCAAGCTTCCGGTTACTAAACCCTAACAAGATATAGTCGAGGTGACACATTATGACTGTACTAACTAATAGCACAACGCCACCTACACCGCCGATGGACGCGTCCAGCAAAGGGATGATGGGTGGAATGGCTGCAACAGCGGGTATGATTTTGCTAACCTCTGCCCAACAGCATGATATCACGGTAACGCAAATGGACCTAGAGTCTGAGCGTTCAATTTCCAATATGGGAAAGCGTTCATCGACGGAACATCAAAGCGATACATCCTCAAACCTCACGGCGACGAACGACTCTCTGCGGAATGCAAGTTCATAGCAACTTCAGTTCACTTGCCGTCAGATCAAATCAATCAGAAAGGTGAATAAATGTTTGGAATAGGAGCGACAGACAATAGTAATGCTCAGCTACAAGCACAAAATATTGTTCAGGAAAATCATAAGGCTGCAACCGCAAAATTTAATGCGGAGAAAGAGCATCAGATGACCTTGAGAGATATGGCAAAGGAAAATGATGCTGCCGTTGCAAAAGATGCCAATGCTAATAGCACGGCACATCAACAAGATGGAACACGACATGCCGAAAAGATGAAAGACGGACTTTCAGAATCCAGTTCTTTTTAAGTTTGGTAATCAGTTCGAGTGTCTGTAATTCAAGAATGAAGGCCACAACAAACTGACCCAGAGTACAGAATGAGTCTTTATGTCGTAAGAATTAGAAAGGAAACAAAATGGTTGCAATGGCAGCAGTGATGGCCGGAACTATGGCCCTACAAATGGTTCAGACGGGTGCGCAAACAGTCGAAAAAATCGAAACTGCGAGCAAAAACTCGGCCAAAGAACATGATGCAACAATCAGAACAATGAATTCTGAGAGTGATCGTAATATGGCCAATAACGCCAAGAAGAACAGCACAGAACACCAAGCAGACGCTACAAGAAATGCTGATAAAACGAAGAGTGATCTAAGTAACGGGCATCATTTCTAACAAGCGTTCGTCGATAGCGCGCTCCGTCTCCCCATTGGGGCGCGCTATCTTGCAATAGGTATATGGAGAAAAGCAGATGTTTAACGAACCGGTAGAATCCAGTAATATGACAAACCAAATCCAAAAAGTAAGCGAAATTTTGCAACAACAATCGACCAAAGCAACCTCCACGCGGATGGTGCAAAAGGCTGAGCTCACAGAAATGCTACATGAACGGCTAACCAGCTTGAGCGCAAAAACCGCGGAGCTGGAAGGTGAACGCTCAATTCACAACCTAAAGTCAACCGCAGCGCTTGACGGATTAACGTCAAAGTTCAGTTTAATTCAAAAAATTCAACAATCATTAGGATAAATTATTTTCTAGTTGATGTAAGGGAGGTAGCAATGACTATTCGCCAAGCGTGTAAGACTGATATCGAAGTTCTCGTATCGCTGACAGATGAGTTCGCGCACTCGAAAACGTATAAAGTTCCTTATGATCCGACGCACTTCCGTTCGGTTCTTGAAGGTGCCATTGAAAACCCAATGTACTATATCGGATTGTTGAACCACGACCATGGTGTACTGATTGGGATGCTAACTGATTGTATCTTTGATGGACGCACTCTTGCGCATGAAGTTCTGTGGTATACGCGGCCAGAAACACGCGGCAACGGCTTTTCGTTGTTCCGCGACTTTACCCGCTGGGCAAAAGAGAACGGGGCACTTGCTGTTGGCGCAGGTCTTCCAGAACCTCACCCAGTTATGGAAAGACTTGGCTATGCCAAAACAGAGGTCGTCTATTTCAGAGACCTTGATTCAAGCGTAGGTAGGTCTGAAGCACCAGTTCTTTCTGGTTTACATGCTTAGCCTACTTTCTGCATTTAATGTGCCTGCCCAATGCGGGAATGGAATGAAATGCAATATCTGCCTAATATCTTAAATCTAACCGTCTTGAATACAAACATGAAGTAGGAGATGAAATTGCCACTTTCCAGTTCATTGGTGACAGAGAGTAACGTATGGTCCGCAGCTATTAGCCAAAGGGCTTATTGGATTTATCGCCAAGTATTGAAAGATAGCATTATATCAGGCTGCCATTCATGTTTGAAAACTATCTTTGGCAATACGATCTCTTGTAGTACTAATAAAACAAAAACATCTTTCATTCGGCCAAAAGCTTCCGGCGAGGTTTTCCAAGTCCGATCACCATTGCCTTCATATGGTGGCGGGTCGGGCGACTTTGCTGCTCAACTATCTCAGTTGTTGCCACTCGCGATTGCGGAAACAATCAACGCCCAACGCCTTTCGACTGCAAGAGCAAACAAAGGCTGGGCGTTAAAATTGCAGGAATGCAGCGGTAAAAAATCTGGTGGGCTGCTACTTTCGGCTGATCCTGCCGCGCCGACTTATCTTTGGATCGCCGCACAAGATCTGACGTACTATTTGAGATTTGACCGCAAAGTTCATGCAACGATAGGTGATGACCGCGTCGCACTAAAGTCAAAGACTAGCTTGAAAATAACAGACAAATTCGCAAACCAACAACGATTGGGAGATCACGCCACGCGCGTTGCGCAATTGGATACGGCACTGGCATGTTTACCATCAGAACTACAGATCGCGTTAAGCCAGCAAGGCGTTGGCCCTGGCTTCTCTAAAGCTTTGACATCATTACTGTATTTATTGGCACAGGATATGTTTCTTGTTGCGCCGGCTACGAAAGTTGTATTGCCGTGGCCAGTTCCAAAAATACTCGACAATTTGAGAAAAGTTGCAGGACCTGCGATGCAGCAGATTGAAACGCTCTCGGCGCAACCTGTCCCAGACGTATTTCATGTGCTTGCGTCGCGTTGGCAGAATGTAGAAGACAGGCTTTATGAAAGCGAGTTTGGGAGTGCACCAATCCCTCAACGCAATTCCTCAGGCGAGAATTTATTTGACCACAGCGTTGCCTTATCATACGCTTATAATTTGATAAATTCATGACGGTTGTTCTTCGGAATGTTGATCTTCCTGCTGATGTCGCGAAGCTCTTGATGTCTGCGTTGCAGGCAGACTCTGATCATCTTAGCGTTGTCACCTCACAGCTTTCGCCACAACTTCAGGGTCCTGTTACATTGGCGTTGTTGGTCACACCAAAAGCGGGGGGACAAACGCTTCAGAAAACAACAGCGATAAAAAACGTAAAATCGATTATCGCTTCGCACTTTGGTGCCCGTCGTGCGCCAAAGATAGATCAGCTTTTGTTAATTGAATGTTCTCTGACAACTGGGGAAGTGCCACATCCGGAAATGCTGGCTTCTTTTCTACAGAAAA
Source organism: uncultured Parvularcula sp. (assembly GCA_937919225.1). GTDB lineage: Bacteria > Pseudomonadota > Alphaproteobacteria > Caulobacterales > Parvularculaceae > Parvularcula. Next base: position 115 of record CALFRH010000595.1, on the reverse strand, counting down.
TCACACCAAATTTTCCCATAGAGACCAAAGTTAGCTTGCTGGTTCTGGAGTTTAGCACTCAACGCAAATTACGCTCAAGGCAACAATTGGTGAATTATACATTAAACGATCGATC
>CALFRH010000594.1 GCA_937919225.1 uncultured Parvularcula sp. | reverse complement strand
GGTGCCATCACATGGAAGGATAGTGGCAACCATAAGCGTTATGGAAAACGATGCCTTGAATCCGGTATCCTGCTATATGCGTATGGTGTCGACTTATCGCCCCTGGCGTCACTCAGAGGTCCATTACAGGCAAAGCTTGAGGAGAAGCAGCGCTATGATGCAGCCTGGCTGAAAGCCAAACGCGAAATCTCATACCTCAGACGCCAAATTAAAATTCAGCTTACAGAAATAACATCCGAGAGTAGGGTAGACGCATTTACCGTGCAATATGAAGCCATTGCAAAGCCCATTAGAACATCAATGGACTTAGAGGCTCTGCAAGACTTATTGGCGCTCCATGAGGCTCTTTTGGCCGATATAGGAAGTGAAGTTTCACAAAAAATGTCGTGCACAGACGACGAAAATGTCGCCCATATACAGATTACAACCAAAAACCATTCTGATAAATCAGATACAAGTAGGGCAAGGCCCAATTGCTTTCAGGAAAGCCGTAACGCCCCCTTTATCGCTCAAAAGGAGAATAGGGAGCAAGCGGAAGGCTCACTTTCTGCGAAAGATGAAGCGATTTTACAGACCGGCTTACAGCACATCACCCTCAAACAAGCCCTCAATGCGGCCTCCGAGCGTTTTCGGTCTCATATTCCGATGCACCCGAGGCCGATGGATTGGAACGATCTTGTCGAGGCGGCCTATGCGATCAAAGGCGAGCTGCACATCTCCCAAGCTTCGTGGTCGAGAGCCTGCGCACACCTCGGAAAGAACGGCGCTGCGATTTGCACCCTCATCACCGACCAGGGAGCGCAGCGCGAAGAAAACCGTGTGATGAAACCAGCCGCTTATTTCAACGGAATGATCGCGAAGTGCGAAGCAGGGGAGCTGCATCTGCACAAATCGATATTCGGACTTTTGAAGGATGGAAGCGAATAGCTGGCCTTTGCTGAACCGAGGTCTTGCTAAGAACCGTCACCGACGGTCGTATGGACCATCGAAACCAAGGGAACTCACGTCAAGCGGGTATGTAAAATCCATACCTTCCATCTGCATGTTTTCACAATGGTAACCTGAGGCGAGGCCAGAGTTGTCCACAAAACCGTCTCTTTCTTCATTGTACCTCAACGAATGATAGAATTGCCGACCGCTCGATGAAGTATATTGTACACATCGCCAAGCGAAGAACGGCCCCATCGAAATCTCACCCGTTGCAACTTGAACATAGTTGATGCTCGGATTTTCGGCGGCGTTACAAGAAGTCCTTCCAAGGGTATTTTCGTAGCAACCACATCGGACAACTCCGTTCGAACCCTGCACACATCTGGTTGATTTGCGCTGTAAGCTTAATCCGGACAGGCGCAACGATGTGATATTACTAAATTTAACACCCGATTGACTGCCAACGTCGAATTGTGAGCCTGACGACACATGTGTGATCTCATTATCGGACAATAGAATGTATGGGAAACAGCTTTTTAAGTTGGAATTTCTCGATGAACCTACTGCACCGGAGCCGCGATAAATGATCGCATTGGATGGTTCGGAAAAGTTTACTGCAGCGAGTGGTGCCGCACAGAGAGTGGGATCCGATTGGCCAGCTCGTGGATGTGGATCTGCAGACTTAACCTCTGTAAACGGACCAAGGGCATTTTCGCCGCGTGATAGGGTTCTGAGAAAACTCCAATTCGTCGTTGCTGAAGGCCCGCATAGATCAATATGAACTCCGAGCATCGCCTGAAAGTAAAACTTGGAGAATTCGGCATCCTCGGGGCTCGGAGCAGGACTCGCAAATCCTGTGTTTTGTCGAGTTATTCCTGATTTGTAGCCGTAGAAGCATAGAACATGAGGGTCCATGACACTTTCTGAAAGCATTTTGAAGTCGTTCTGTGCTCCGACGAAAGTACAGCGTGTTGAGTAAAACAAGTCACAAGAAAAAACTGGGTCTAAGAACTTCGAACCGAAGGTATGTATAAATCCGCCTGTCTTAATCTGTAGGTCATCTTCATCATACTCAACAAGCGAAAAAGGGAATCGGAAGCCTGCGTGAGGTCGGTTAGTTGCTCGCTCTTGCTCTAGTAGACCAGAGTATCCATTTCCGTCGATATCGAACCGGCTGTGATCAGGGTCAGCGTTGTCATCAATGACCCGATATGCCTCTTTGAACCAGTAAGCCAAATCAAAACGATCAAAAGAGCCATCAGGGGTAAGATTACCTTGGCGGTCGGCTACGTCGAGGATCGCTCGGCGAACGATCGCATAGTCTGGCAATGCTTCTAGTCGATCAGGAAAATCTACCGCATCGGGAAAAAGACCCAACCGCTTCGCTTCAAGCGCGTCAACTGCCATCGCCGCACCGTAAGCATCAAGAATTTCCGTGCTCCCTCGATTGCTAACTTTCGAAATCATCGCGATTTCATCCGCCGTGGCATCGGGAGCAAGCCCCCACAAAGTTGCGGCGAGTGCCGCAACTTGAGGTACTGAGTATGAGTTCCCCGAAGCTGTACGAAATCCAGAAGAACAACCATCAGCGGCAATTGCTGATACGCACGGTATGGGGATGTTTTCCCCGACAGCTGACACATCGATCAACCCAGACTTCGACGGATCAGATGTTGCCCGGCTGTCGTCTGTGCTGCCTACGTTTAAAATATTCGATGACTCAAAACCTGTTGCGATATAGTTGTCGCAGAAAGCATTTTCATTGCGTGATAGTGAACTCTGCAAACAAGTTTCATCCGCATCCCGAATCCAGGTAAAAACATTGTTGTATCGAACATCGTATGTATTACTTAATGCGCCGATATTACCTGTAGATGCGACAAACACAACTTTGTCAGCAAACGCCCTAGTGATGTTCATCCAATAAAAGGCTTCTAGAGACAGGGCATCTGACTGCATTTTCTCCCAACTCGCTGACCCGCCAGACATGCGAAATCTCTTGGAGTATCCTCTGCTAAAATTGACAATCATCCGACCATTCGCAGGTGCAGAGGCTCGTGCAAGTTCTTGCCGCAATGTATCTGCGATAGATTTTAGGTGTGCCCTTGCAGAAACTTTACCCGCAGGCCGGCTCAACAAAATTGTGTCCAGAAACTCAGGGGCTGGATGTGCAGGGGTCACACCTGACGAGTCCCAATTGGATGCAATGATTGAAGCGACGCCAATGCCGTGATCACAAGATCGCCGTTCGAGTCTCGTCGAAGTCATGGCACAGTCGGGCAGACCTCCGGGTACCACTCTCACGGATCCGACGAACCCGCTTAAGTTGGGAGCTGTGCTGAACGTATCGTATACCAGCACTGAAACGCGCGGTCGATTCGGATCCATCAGAAAAAAGTCTCTAAGGTTCCACAATGCCGGGAAGCGTGTTTGTTTAAAATGATCGATACCTTGCAGCGTAGGTCCTTCTGGGGGAACAAGCTCTTCGTCATCTTCAAAAACAGCGGCTGCGAGCTCGATAGCGCTCTCATTTCCTAACTGATCAGTAAGGGTCTGAATTTCCGCGAAGCTAACACTGCTGACTGGGGAGACTATCACAAACCTGTCGCCTGGCGAACTACCGCTCAGTGATAACTGGTACTTGGTTAGAACGTCATTGACTTGCTGGGTAGTAGCGCCGTCAGCAATTATGATGCTGATCTTATCCAACAAGATGCCATTTGACTCATCGAACGCGCTGTCAGGAGTTTCAGACTCTTCAAGTTCTGGCAGCTGAGTGATTGCCGCCGTAGCTTGGTCGCCGCTTATCAATACCAACTGTGGTGTGCTTGACCCTCCACTCGATCCAGAACCTCCTGCGCCGCCCGAACCGGCACCACCGACCACACTCCCTGACTGGCCACATCCCGACGACGAACCACCCGAGCAAGCGGCCAAAAGAGCTACTGCTACAACTGTAATGAGAGCCCGCAATTTTGATCCGAAGAAAATTGTTAAGTGATATTTCCTCGCCATAGCTGTCCCCGATGCTGCCTTTTCTCCGAGTACTAAATTACTAAACAATACCTTGAGAAGAAGTACTTTGTTGTTCATGGGAGACCTCGGGCTGATCACTAAGCTTAACGCACTCCGTTAAACGGACCCCACCCGTCAGGGTGGGTTAGCGACGAATTTTTACAAGCAGCTCCGCTAAGGTCGATACTTCGAATTTCTGAAAGACGTTCTTCATGTGCCATTTCAGCGTGTTGGACGATATCTGTGTAATGGCGGCGATGGCTTTGTAGTCGTTATTCGCCCGCAACAGTGTTACGATTTCAATCTCGCGGGCCGTTAGTCCCTCGATCAACAGACTTTCGTTAGTCGCCGCGGCTTTTCGCTGCAAAAGGCGAAAGCAACGTGCAATCTCTGGGTACAGCTTTTGTGCGTCCGCCAAATCGCCGCGCGTAAATTCTCGTTTTCGGTCTCGATAAAGTGCGACGCCCAGTTGCTGTTCTGGCGATACGACATGAAAACAGAGCTTGTCATAAATGTCGCTTGGCGCATCAATTGCCACGTAGTAATCCGTTTTCATCGTTTCGTTTAGGGATACGATGCCGCTGGCTGTAAAGACTTTATCGCCGTCATGAGATTTGAGTGCCGGCACGATATAATCCTGGCTATTCAAATCACCATGATACGATCCAAATGTATCTGGATTGAGGCCCGAACCAGCCATGATTTTTGTATCGTTCTTATTGATGAGGAATACACCGCCTGCATGAGCGCCGAAAGCCTCTGTGAGAAGGGCTAAAGTCGAATCATAGTCTTCTTGGACGAGCAACCGATAGTACAACTCATCAATAAAATTAGCACTATCCAGCATGCCAACTTCAATCAACCTCGCCCATTCACGCACCGCTTCCGAATAACAACTCCATCTTGAGCTCGACCGAGCTATCGTATATCCCCCAAAAGGGGCAAAGAGCACATCAATGGAACTGAGAAGAACAGCTGAAGCAAAGTTGTTTGAGGCCGCAGTTGATTTATCAGCCTTAAGAGACTTCACCCAAGGTCTTCGCCAAAAGACTCTTGCTGATGGTGCGGTCATTCGATTTGTTGACTTTAGAGACTTTAGCGGCGCCATCACTGTTGAATGCGGTTCCGGGTTATTCGGCCAGAAATTTTTCGCCGATTACAGTTCTTATCAAGCTATTGATCCTCACATCCGAGTGGCTTTGAACAAGACGTTACCGTACCCAGAAATCTATGTTTGCTCGGAACACTATGATGATGAACACAGAGCAAGTGACCCTTATTTCCATACTTTTCTCGCCGCCCATGATATCGGTTGGGCTGCTGGCTATATGGTGACGGTCGATCAAAAAATGGGCGCCGGCGTGGTCGTCGCCCGCTCGAAGAGCAAGGGTGCCTTCCAACAGGATGTGAAGGCAGCGCTCACGCCAACCGCAATGATCTTGGAGGACGCGGCACGGATCATTTGGAATACCCAACATGAAAAACTAAAATGCGTCGCCCTTGAGAAAGCGTTGTATCAACCGCAAGCCCAACACCTTTGCGTTGATCGCCACCTTCAGTTGATCTGGGGTGATAGAGCGGCGCTCAAATCCTTCAAAGAGATTGGTTTTTCTATAAAAGCTACTAAAACCGATTATTTCTATCCTGTTAGCCCTACGGCATTTGAGTTGGCCGAGCTTCTTAAAAACCCTCATGACGCTACGGATCATCCCGCCAAAGAAATTGTAGCCAAATCCGAAAGCGGAATCATTTATCGAGCTATCATACGAAGATTGTGTGCAGAAAAAGGCGCAATGACAAGCTGTGGGATAACAGGATTTCTAATCTCTATAGAGAGGTTATTAGAAAAAAAAGAAAGCACGGGGTCTGGTTCGCAAATAATACAAAAACTCTCTCCGACGGAGTTAGAAATAGCTCGCAGTTACGCTGATGGAGCTAAGTCCACCGACATAGCCGTGGCTAGATCTATCAAGATAACAACCGTAAAAAGCCACCTCAAACGGATTTACCGCAAGCTAAGCATCAACAATCGCAGTGAACTGACGATATTACGTTATCGTGGTGTGATATAGAGGTCTCCGGGGGTGAGTGTTTTCAACCGTATAGCCGTCTCTATGTATCTTTCGACCCCAGCTCGGCATCGGAATAAATCGACTCATCAACCTTGCCCAGCAGCGGTTCGGCGACTCGAATAGCCTGTTGTAGCTCTTCCAGCATTCCCGCTGGTGCGCCGTATCGGCCTGTTACAGAGTTATCCGTATGGCCCATGATGCGTTTCTGCGTATGTTCCCGAACACCGGCAGCCCGTAGGGCTTCTTCAAGCGTATGCCGAAAGCTGTAGGCGACAAGTCGAGGGGACTTAGGCACGCCAGCTCGCCTCAACATCTTATTCAACCGTTGCGACAGCGAATTGGTGTTATGGCATGGAGTAGGGAACAAGGCCCCTTTGGGTTTTTTCTGTTTTGCCTCCTGGGCTGCCTCCAAGGCTTTGCCAACGAGCGGTATTCGCCTCTCGCTCCCTTTGGTTTTCAATCGCCGGTGGGCGTTGTGGCGAAACCATATATGCGGAACGTCATGGTCGAGGATCAAATCATCGGCATCTAAGCCGCCAATTTCCAAAGGTCTGGCCCCCGTCAACTTCAGCAGGGCCACCATATGGCGCATATCGTCTGTGAGGCGCGGCGCGTGTTTGCAGTAATGATCAATGTGCTGAATATGCTTTTTGTGAAAGGGGAGACGGTCTGACCCGCTACCACCGCTTTCTTTGAGCTTGGGTTTCGTGAACGGGTTTTGCTTCTCTATCTCATGTTCCCGAAAATACCGATTGACGACGGCCCGTAACGCTGTGATCCGGCGACCTATCGTGCTGGTTTTTTGACCGGAGGCTTCGCATTTGTTGATCCAGGTCTGCACATCTTTCGGTGTCAGCGTCAGAACATCTCGGTCCCCCATGAGCTTCACGAAGCTATCAATCGCGATCATGAAGGCCTTCTCGTCACGCTGCCCACCATGCATCTCTCGGTCATAGGCATAGGCCGCTGAAATCTTCACTGGCTCAGCCTTCGGGGTGCTTTCTTGTGCCACTGGGGCAGCGACCGACCCATGCTGAACCACCACCACTGGCTCGCCGGTCAAGTGCTTGATACGCTCCCTCGCGATGAAGCTGGCATAGGCGGCATTATACTCGGCAATGAGCCTCACCGCATGATGCTCCTGGCCCACCGCCAGGCCGAGCGCGTGAAGCCACTCATTCTTTCCGACGACGGATTTGAGGTCGGCGGGCACCCGGCGCCGATAATGGAGATACCCCCCAATCGCGTGGAGGTATTTGATATTTGCCTTCGCCATAACGCAACGCTCTTTCCCGCCCCGCCCGAGCACCACACAATTTGTG
>CALFRH010000593.1 GCA_937919225.1 uncultured Parvularcula sp. | reverse complement strand
GTGAAAGCTCACTGTTCCCGCAGGGCCCGTGAAGGACTCCGCCGTTGAGACATCAAGGCCCGCTTTTTTTGCGTTGCTGGCGCCAACAAAAGTCCCATCGTCACCATTATGGTCATAGGCGGGGCCCCGGTGGGTACCAGGCAGCCCCAAAAGAGGCCCATTTTCCTCTGTCACATCGTCAATAAAGACACTCATCGACACAAGACTATCATTTGTATGGGGATAGGTTGCCCAATCCTGGTGCCAATTTACCGGCGCCTGCTCACCCACAGGCTTAAGATTCACCTTCTGGGTCCCTGTGTAGAGACGCACATTTGGGCCCAATATTTGCGTAAGTGCGGCGACGACGCCATCATCAGAAAGGATCGCTTTGAAGGCTGGGTGCTGCTTTTGCGGGTCCTTGATCCGACGCAAGATAGGCTTCTCCGCCGTATGCGCATCGTCTAGGTCGAAAACGTTATTGCTTTTCTCTACCTCTCGCGATGCCTCAACAAACTCGTCCACAGCGGCGGAGAGACCACTCACGGCCTTGCCTGATATCATACTCGGAACGACCACATAGCCTTTGTCCCAGTAGGTATTTAGCTGTTCCTGAGACAACATAAGGGCCTCACCTGCGCAAAAAAGTGTTAAATTCAATGTGAGCGCTAACATGCAAATTTTAAAAAGTAAAGCCGCCGCCATATCGGCTTTACCGCCATGGCGAAACGGACACCAAGGTACGATCCGTTAACAGAGTTTTTCATATAGAGCGAAAGGGCACTCAGACAGGCTACCCAGACGCCGTCTGGCGACCGCTTTTACTCTCGAATACCGGCCAAAATCATTACAAGAATAACAAGCGGAAGGGCCCAACGCATCAAAAAGCGCCACCCCTTAAACAACAGGCCATCCACAGAGATCCCCAACTCCTCAGCAATATCTGCTTTGCCAAGGACCCAGCCTGTGAAGACGGCCGCTAAAAGGCCGCCCAATGGCAGACCAATTGTCCCTGTGAATTGATCGATCCCGTCAAAGAAAGTTGCCTCCCCATAGCCGGGGATAAAGGCGAACGGCCGGACACCACTGGCCAGATTAAACGAGAAAACTGTCCCCAGGCCGACGACCCACGCGACCGCCCCAACGCCGACGGCGGACCGCGCCCGCGAGCCCTCGCCCTTGTGCCACCAGGAAACAAAAACCTCGAACAATGCAATCGAGGAAGTGAGCGCCGCCACCGCCAACAACCCGAAAAAGGCGATCGCTGCGACACTACCACCAAGGCCAGCAAACGCTGTCGGTAACGTCACGAAAACGAGACCTGGCCCCTGACCAGGCTCCACGCCATAAGCGAACACAAAGGGAAACACGGCAAGGCCAGCGATGAGCGCCACCGCCGTGTCGGACAGTGCGACCACATAGGCTGTTCTAGGAATGTGAACGGACTTTTCCAGATAGGCACCGTAAGTCATCATGGCCGCCATCCCAACGCCTACGGAAAAAAAGGCTTGGCCCACAGCCTCTAAAACTGTTTGAGCGGTTACGACGGAGAAATCTGGGGCAAAAAGGAATTTGAGGGTACCCGCCCCATCCCCCACGATGAGGCCATAAACCGCAAGAGCTGTTAGAAGAACAAACAGAAGAGGCATGAGGACGGTCACTGCCTTTTCAAGGCCGCCTTTCACCCCCTGCGCAAGGACGACAACGTTGATGGCAACGAAAATGCCTTGCCACATCATCAAGAGCCAAGGGCTGGCGAGGAGGTCGTTAACGGCCGCGTCAGCGCCAGCGGCATCAATCGACTGGAGAGCCCCTGTCAGGGCCAAGAAGATATAATGAAGCGTCCACCCTCCAATAACACAGTAAAAGGATATAATTAAAAAGGCGGTGAGCATGGTGAAGCCGCCAGCAATCGACCATTTGTCCGTCTTACCGGCCGCCTTGGCCAATCGCCCAAAGGTCGCAATAGGTGAGCCGCGCCCACGCCGCCCCATGGCCAGTTCCGCAATCACGATGGGGGCGCCGATAACGACGACACAAAGGATGTAAATCAGAACAAAGGCGCCGCCCCCGTTCTCGCCGGCGAGGTAAGGGAAGCGCCAAATGTTCCCCAACCCCACTGAAAAACCAATAGTTGCAAGAATGAAGACGATGCGCGACGACCATTGGGGCTGTCCCGTTGTGGTTGGCTGTTTCACGCGATCCTCGACTTTCTTACCTCCGCACGCGTGAGCGCGGCAGAGCGTTCCCATAAAGTCTCAGATCGTACAGAAGTGCGCGTCCTGCTTCAACGGCCCGCATATTTAGGCAAATTGCTTCAGCAAAACCGAACCGGCCCCCTACATCATTGTTTCGGTTAGCTCCCCTTCCAGAACCCGCCGACGATTACACAGCTCATCTAAGCGCGGCATGAACCGGCGATAAACGTAAGTCAGAATAACCATCAGTGTTCCAAGGGTAACAATAAATCCGGTCCAGCCAAATATGCTGGCAATGAAGGGCGATACCGCCACCGAAGCGGTCCTTCCAATATTATAGACCGCACCATGCATTGAAAAGTCGGTCCCGCCTTGGGTGCGCGATGCCCATCCCATGCGGGAAATAGTGAACACCATGTGAAGGGCCGCCAAAGAGGCAAATACCGGCGTGAGAATGAGGATGGCAAGAAGGACGCGTGGCCCCCCTTCCCAATTGGGGAATAGAGCGTTCACGGCCCCTACCATCCCGCCGAACCCTGGGGGAACAGCGAAGTCCGTTGCGACGACGAATAGGGCGAACGAAAACACAATGGCGGCGAAAATGGAGAGCGTCCCCAATAGCCATCGGAGACCAAACTTCGTGACCAAGGTACCCGAGAGAATCGCACCGAGCGGCGATCCGACGGGCGTCACCGCAGCAAGAATGATACCGACCTCTAAAAGAGTGAAACTCTTATCAACCAGCAGCACCCCCATCAGTGCCGGTAACATGAAGTTTATAAACCCACCGACGAATAGAAGACCAGTAATGAAAGGTGTATCAATCCGTCTGATGAACTTTGAAATTCGCGGCCGGTCGCCCGCCTCCCGCCGCGCCGCGATATCAGCAGCCATGGGCGGTTCGCGCCGGAGCAGCACTGGCGTTGTAAATAGCATCAACATAATGCCGGCGGTGATCGCCATCGGTACCCAACCGTTCGCTGCCCCAAAGGTCACACTAGTGAAAATGTACATAAGGCCGCCAAGGGCCGCAGCCTCCCCAATCGTTTCAAAGATGACTTTGATCGAGGCCCCCACCCCTCGTTCATGGGTTTTGAGATTCTCTAGGGTGTAAGCATCGACCGCAATGTCTTGGGTCTGCATGATAATCATGTGGACCAGGAGGATCCCGATCACTGGCGCCAACGTCGCTGGCGACGGCGGTACCGCCGCCAACGTCATGACACTGAATGCCCCTAAGGCGGTACAAACCAAGATCCAGGACTTTCGGCGACCAAATTTCTGCCAGCCATAGGTATCGACATAAGGGGCCCACAGAACTTTCGCCCACGCTGGGATAGTCAATAAAGAAAACGCCCAGAAGCTCTCAAGTTCCAGCCACTCCGAGCGAACAATCGAAGGTGCCGTGGAGTTCAACAAGAAGTAGGGGAAACTTAGGGACATACACATGC
>CALFRH010000592.1 GCA_937919225.1 uncultured Parvularcula sp. | reverse complement strand
GACTGTCCAGGAGCGTATCCTCTGAGATTCCCCGTTCAATTCGTGCTTTTTGTCGTTGGTGCACACCCGATAATTTCGCGAGCTTGGCTCGGCCTATTTTACGCGCCTTGCGAATAGTCTTAACTCTCTGGGCCAAAATGTCTGATGTCATAGTTTGCGCTAACACGCTCGCTGAAAGCGAGGCAATGAAGCTTTGCAACAGGACCGCATTACCTGAAGCTCTGAAGAGAGTTTAACAACACCCCTGATAAGAACAGGTGCAATCGATACATTCCCGCATGTTCTTTATGCCGCAATGATTCAGTAAACGCTGTTTCAGAGCAGAACGCGCTCTTTGAAGGCGAACTGTTGCAGCATTGACAGTCAGACCCAGCTCTTCAGCCGCGTCTCTCAGAGACGCGCCACCCATATCAACCAAGGACAGTATGGATGAATATCGGTTGTTGAGTTGGCGTGCCTGTGTAACGCTACAATGGCACATCTCATTATCCGCATCAGTTGTATGGGCAGGCTCGGCCGCTAGAGCTTCTTTAAGGCGCCCTTCGGCTGATGATTTGCGCCCGATATCAATGATGGTATTTCGATGGATCGTATACAGCCATGCGATAACCCGATTAGGGTCGCGCAACTTGTTTGCCTTTTCTATCGCACGCATAGCTGCGGTTTGAAGAATGTCATCAACATCTGCAGAATGTGCGCGCATCTGGACATAAAGTCTGAGTTTCGGTTCGTGCTCGCACAACGCATCTTCGATTAGCGTTTTTGAGTTAAGGCTCATACGCGCTTAGCGTACAACAAGTATTTTAGCGTGGACAGCCACAACTTTGATCACATTTGCAGTCCTGGCATGTGCAGCTTTGGCCACAACAGCATTGCCCTATATTTGGGGCAGATTGGGCACAGCTACAATTTGGTGAGCATCCGTCGGCACATGCGCATGGGTTAGGTTTCATCATGACTTCTCCTTAAATTTGAACGTTCATGATAAAGACGTAAACAGACTGAAAATCCTTACACCTCTATCAGAAGTTTTTAGGGTTTGGCCAACCGATCAGCCCCATATGTTAGAATGCATGAAGTTGAACCAACCAAACTCAGAAGAACAAAAAGTCGGTACAGACTGGATACTCTGTCGTGTCTAGCCCCCTTTCTGCGTACGAGTTTGGTTTAGAGTTTCAGGGACGGGTGGGCGCATACTGAGAGACTGATGCGGCCTTATATGGTTATACTCTTTGAGCCACATGTTGATGACGGTTTGCGCTTGAGGGACGCTGGTGAACCACTCGGCATTTAAGACCTCATTGCGTAAGGTTCCGCATTCCATATTCATAATTGGACAAGTACCTTTGTGATGCTACTTGGTCTTGGTCACGATTGGTGGCCAAGGCTTAGAAACCTTGCGATTAGCGGCAGGCATCGGCCGCAACGATGCCTCTCCAACCTTAGGGTCGGGGAGGCTATGGCGCATGTCCAGGGAGCCTCTTCGGGGGAGCCTAAAGGCTGTAGCGGCTGTCTAATCGCAGTTTTCTAACTCCCCGGTCACCAGGCTTTTGTTTGGAGACCCTGATGTCAAAATTCATCAACTCGATTTTTTCAAAGCCGGAAGCAGCCAGGCTTAAGCGAAAGTTTGGAGTGGTCGGCACCGAGGAGTACGGTATATTGCTCATCCTTATTTCAGGCTACGTCAGGTCCAGCATGGACCACGGAGTCCTTCCTTTAGACATTGCCTGGTCGCTCTCGGAGGCGGGCTTCTGTGAAGTTACTGCTTTCGAGGTGAAAGGCTTCAGATCGCCTTTTCTCGTCTACCGACTGAAGCCAAAACCGCTCACGGGTGTTCGCAAATTTCATGATTACACATTGGATGATCCCGAGCTGTATCTCCGTTATGACCGGACTGATCCTTACATGAGAGACCTTGATCACCTCGGAGATCTCGCGGAGGAGGACCCTCGTTTCGCTTCTATTCCAGTTCACCATAATTGGGGGAAAGAGGTCTTCCTGTTCACGCGAGCGCGTTTAATTGAAGAGCTCGACGGCGACTGGAGCCGACTAATTCACCGGACACCTTACCGGCCATTGCCTAGTTGGCATCCTCATGCCCGGAATAGGTTGCTGGACTCTCAGGCTTCAGCGTTGGCGGGTTAGGAAGCACTGACCGATCAGAATTGGCACGGCTCGAGAGCCCCCGCCATCGATCTTGGTCAGGCTGTCCGCGGTCCGCGTCAGCAGGTTGGTCAGCGGATCAAAGCTGTTGGTAATGGTGCGCTCATTGAACCTGCCTGCGCCAGCGTGCGGGCGCGTAGATCGCCGGGATCGTCATAGGAGAACGTCCCCAAGCCCCACCAACCATCGGCGTGGGTCAGCTGGCTCAGCGCGTCATACTGGATGTTGGAGACCGAGTGATGATTGCCGCCGCCGGACGGCAGGCCCATCGTGCGGTCGAGGATATCGATGATTCGGCTGACCGCGTCACAGCTATGCTACTGGTCGAGCCGCTGCTGGTGACCGAAGGCATTGTTGGTCCAAGTATAGCTATTGCCATTCGGATCGAAATGACCATTGCGGAAGCCATTCGCGTAATAGGAATAAGACGAGGTGAAGAGGCAGAGAAGCGGATGTCAGTTGGGATCGTTGCTCAAAAATAATCTTCTGTGTTGTCTGCCTACGAGATAGCCCGCCCAGTCTTCCATGATCTCCCTTCGCCGTTCCAGCGCTGTCATGCGGCGATAGGCGCGTTCGGTTTCATTCCCGACGGCGTGGGAGAGGGCGAGCTCAGCCAGCTCTCGCGGAACACCCGTTTCGCCGCACCAATCCCTAAAGGTCGAGCGCAGCCCATGCGCTGTGGCGTCAGGAAAGCCGCATCGGCGAATGGCCAACCGTATGGTGGCATCGGACAATGTCTTACCGCGGAGCCCTGGGAAGATCAGATTGGTCCAGCCATAGCGGGGTTGTTCGTCCAGAATGCGTCTGGCCTGCGCGGATAGGGGAACATGATGGGTTAAGCCCCGCTTCATCCGCTCACTGGGAACCGTCCAAACGTTCCGGTCCCGATCAATCTGGTCCCAAGTCGCCTGTCTGGCTTCGCCATTGCGGGCGGCTGTCAGCAAGACGAAGGCCGCACAGCGCATGCCCGAGCGTGGTGAAGCCATGAGAGTGCTGTAGAGCGCAGGGGCGTCCGCAATGGCGATAGCGGTGTTGTGTTTCACCGGTGGCTTCTTGCGCGCCAGCACATGCTCGAGGTTGCCCTTCCACCGGGCCGGGTTGTCACCTTCACGCCAGCCTTTGACAGTGGCGTAGTCCAAGACATTCTCGACCATAGAGCGGAAGTAACGGGCCGAGAGGTTGATCCGGGTCCAGTGAGGGCGCAGCGCAGCCTCGACATCCTCTCGCCGGATGGCGTTGCAGGCCAGAGGCGACAGGTCTCTAGCGTAGCGCTGAAGAAACACCGTCCACTTATTGAGGGTCTTGGGCGAGCGCCAGTCAGGTGACCGCATAGCGATATAGGCTTGGGCAGCTTGTTCGAAGGTCACAGGGCGTTTGTCGATCAAGGCAGAGGCGGGCGGCTTGCCGTCCGCAATCGCAGAGCGACAGGCCGTCGCTCTGTCTCGGGCTTGGGCTAAGGTGACGT
>CALFRH010000591.1 GCA_937919225.1 uncultured Parvularcula sp. | reverse complement strand
GGCGTCCAGTTGCTCATAAAGCCGCACAATATCCTCGGCATTGGCGCGGAACTCTCCGGGGCGGAAAGTGAGCGCCGCCCGGGTGCGGCCATGATAGGCCGACTGATGGGGGCTTCCTTTGAGGGCCTTCGCCACCCCGCGGGGGGAGCCATACCGACCGTAAAGCGCGATAAATGTCCGCCGGAACAAAGAACCGTAGAGCGGGTTTACCCCCACCCGGTTGTACCAAGCCACGCCGCCGGGCCAGGGGTGGGTGACCGGCGCCAGCAGGACAAGCCCCGCCAGAGCATCGGGATAATCAAGCGCATAGCGAAGCGCGAGGGCACCGCCGTAACTCTGCCCACAGATGACCGGCTTCTCAACGCCCAACTCTTGCAAAAGGGTATGCACAGCAGCAGCCTGGACATCTAAACGCCAGCCATCACTCGGCCGATCAGAGAAACCGTGGCCTAACCGGTCGGGGATAATGGTGTCCCGCTCCCCGTCGAACCGGTCCGCCAGGTCGATGTCTAAATCCAGGGCATTGGTGGTGGAGCCGTGGAGCAGCACAAGGGGCCGCTCGGCCGTTTCTTCATCCGCCGGCTTTCGACGGAGATAGTGAACTCTCCCTTGGGGGGTCGCCACAAAATCACCAGCAGGCGGCGCCATATGGGTAACGAACCGTTCGTACCAGAACGACCACCCGTAGGTGAGGAGAAGCAATGCGCCCCCGATAAGGAATAAGACATCCGTCGGCATGGCTTTCAGCTTACTCTCAGGCGGTAATAATCCCGTAAAAATCGTCAGCTTTCAGGCTCGCCCCGCCCACAAGAGCGCCATTCACATTCGCGGTGGACAGGATTTCTCCAGCATTTCCAGGCTTTACCGAGCCACCATAGAGAAGACGCGCGCCCTCTCCCACCGCGTTTCGGAGGACGCCGTGCATCTCTTCAATGTCGTTAACCGACGCAGTGAGGCCGGTGCCAATCGCCCAAACAGGCTCGTAGGCAACCGCAACCTTGCCTTTGGTAGAGGGCATGGAGTTCTCGACTTGCCCCAAGACCACATCCACGGCCTCGCCCGCTTCGCGCTGGTCTTTTGTTTCTCCGACACAAACAATAGCCAAAAGGCCCGCGCGATGAGCAGCTTCCGCCTTGGCCTTAACAATAGCATCGCTCTCCCCATGGTCGGCCCGGCGCTCCGAGTGGCCAACGATAACGGCTGTCGCACCTGCTTCGACCAGCATTTCGGCGCTCACATCGCCCGTATGGGCGCCGTTTTCCCCAGCGTGGCAGTCCTGACCGCCCAGGGACACATTGCCGCCAAGATCAAGGGCCGAGGCTGCGCCCAGCAGTGTTGCGGGTGGGCAAATGAGGACATCCGCGCCATCAAGGTCGGCTTGGGTCACCTTCCCGGCCAAGGCCTCAAGCTGCGCCAAATCGGCCTTCAGACCGTTCATTTTCCAGTTTCCCGCAATCAATCGCTTCATGGATGGGTTTCCTTATATCCTCGGGGTCTCAATAGAGCGCTACATGGCGGGTGCGCGAGGCCTTGCCAAGCTTTCGAACCGGGGCCAAACCAGCCTTTTCTTATCTCGCTGACGCTAACCAAGGGGCCTTGCCCATGCTGAAGACCGTTCGTAAAGCCGCCTCAGGGGTAGGAGCCTATATTATCGTAGGGCTCTTTTTCCTCGCCTTTGCTGTGGTGGGGGTGCCGGCGCTTAACAATTTTGGAGGGAGCGCGGCGCTAGAGGTTGGTGACCGTGCCTATTCACCGCAAGTGGTGGAACGGGAACTCAGCCGACGGATGGAGTCCTATCGCATCAGGACCGGCCAGGTCCTGACCCGCGAAGATGCGGTGGCCCAAGGGCTGCTCGACCAAGCCACCCAATATCTGACCGCGCGCGGGTTGTTTGAAGAAGAGGCCGAAGTACTTGGCCTCGCGGTCACGGAAAAAATGATCCAAGACCATCTGCAATCGAACGAGCAATTGCTCAACCCCGACACAGGCCGGTTTGATACCGCAATCCTGAACCGCATTTTGAACATTAATCGCATGAGCTTGGAGGAGTTCCAGGACGCCGTCCGCGCCGAGCTATTCCAAAGCCAAGTGGACTCTGCCCTCGCCCTGTCGGGACCTGCCCCGCAACAGCTTACCGATTATTTCATCCTTCGGCAGACGGAGGAACGGACAGTCAGCCTTGCCACCCTGCCAGCACCCCAAGCCGAAGAGCCAACGGACGAGGCACTCCAATCCTTCTACGCAGCGAACGCTGATCGTTATGCCCTGCCCGAACGGCGCCAATATGTGGCCGTGAGCCTTGATCAGGAGACCCTCAAGGATCGCGTGGTGGTCACCGACGAGGAAGTCCGGCAAGCCTTTGAGGCACAGCGCGCGCGCCTGGGCACCCCTGAAACCCGCACGTTCGGCCAGGCGCAATTTGCCACCATCGATGAGGCCGAGGCCGTAAAAGCGGCGGTCAAAGACGGCCAGTCCTTCGTCGATGCCGTGGAAGCGGCGGGCTCAGACGTTCTCACCCTCGCCGATCAGCAGCGTGAAGCACTGGCCGATGCCGGTGTGGCCGAAGCGGTCTTCGGGACCGAGGAAACCGGTGTCGTTGGCCCAGTGGATGGGACTTTCGGCGTTGTGCTCGCAGAAGTCACCGCAATTAATCCCGGTACCGACGTCACCCTAGAGGAAGTCGAAGAAACCATTCGTGCAGCACTCTTCGAAGAGTTCTTTGGTGCCGAGGTGGACCAGCTGTATGACGAATTGCAGGAAGCCGGCGATAGCGGCGCATCCCTCGCCGAAGTCGCTGCTGACATGGAGCTTCCGCTGCGGACGGTGGGCCCTGTGGACCGCAACTTTCTGACCGCTGAGGGCGCTATCGAAGATGGCGTGCCATTAGAGGTTCATACCGCCGCATTCAGTCTCGCCAGCGACGATATTTTCGAAGCTGTAGACCTTATTGAGGGGGGCTACGCCTTCGTCGAGGTCGGGGAAGTGTTCGCCTCGACTATTCAAGATTATGAGAATGTCGCTGAGCAAGTACGCACGGACTATGAAGCGGACAGTCTGAGTACCGCCCTGGCAACAATGAGTGCTGAGTTTGCCGCCACCGTTGAGGGCGGCACGTCTTTCACCGATGCTGCTGAGCAATTTGGCGGCGATGCGACCGCAAAGAGCCTAACGGCATTCGCCCCCGATGCGGAGCTACCACGCCCCTTCTTTAACGACATTTTTGCCGCCGATATCGGGAAGGTCGTCAGTACAACCTCGAACGACGGGAACAGCGTCGAGGTGGCGATCACCGAGAGCATTACCTTTGGCCCCAATGGGCAACAGGCGATGATCGTGGATCAGATGCGCAACGCCCTGGGCCAAACCATCTCACGGGAATATTACCAAGCTTATTTGCAAGCCATGCAAGACGCCCATGTGGTGAAGCGGAATGACGCACTGATCAATACGCGCCTAGGGCTTGGACAATAGCCGCAATGTCCGATGACGGTTACCGCACCCCAGCGCCAGACTTTAGCGCCTTTGAAAAGGCGTATAAGGACGGCCAAGCGCAACTTGTGTATCGACGGGTGCCTGGCGATCTAGACACGCCGGTATCGGCCTATCTGAAACTGACCGGCGGGGCCCAGGACAGCTTTTTGCTCGAATCGGTTGAGGGCGGCGAGACCCTGGGTCGCTACTCTACAATTGGGCTGAAGCCAGACCTCATTTGGCGGGCCCGCGGCGATAAGCCAGAGATTAACCGCACCCCCCATATTGATCCGGAAGCCTTCGAACCCGATCATCAGGGCACCATCGCCTCTCTGCACGAGGCCATCGGCGCATCCCAGATCGAGCTCGACCCAGAGGTGGCCCATCGCCTCCCTCCCATGGCGGCCGGTATTTTCGGGTATTTTGGCTATGACTTTGTGCGGTTGACGGAGCACCTCCCAAACCGTCCGCCCGACCCATTCGACGTTCCCGACGGCTACTTCATTCGCCCCACGCTGCTCGCCATTTTTGATAATGTGAAGCACGAGGTGGTGTTGATCACCCCTGTCCGGCCCCAAACGGGAATGGATGCCCGCGCTGCCTACGCACGCGCGAGCGAACGCCTTGCAGACGCCATCACCGACCTTGGTCGGCCTACCACCGCCACCCCTCAGGATATCCCAGCTCCTGAATTTACCTCCAACATGTCGGAGGCGGACTATAAGGGCATGGTGGCAAAGGCGAAGGACTATATCACCGCCGGCGATATCTTCCAGGTCGTCCTAAGCCAACGGTTCAGCGCCCCCTATTCCGGCGATCCGTTTGATGTGTATCGGTCCCTTCGACGGGTGAACCCCTCACCTTTTCTGTTCTATTTGAACTTCCGTCCAGGGACAGTTCTTGGCGCTTCGCCTGAGATCCTGGTGCGTGTCCGAGACGGCGAAGTCACGATCAGGCCTATCGCCGGGACCCGCCGCCGCGGCGAGACGCAAGAAGAGGATTTAGCGCTGGAGGTTGAACTTCTCGCGGATCCTAAGGAACGGGCGGAGCACCTCATGCTTCTCGATTTGGGCCGTAACGATGTGGGCCGGACGGCGAAAATCGGCACGGTGACCCCGACGGAGACCTTCACCATTGAGCGCTATAGCCATGTGATGCACATTGTCTCCAACGTGGTCGGAGAATTACGGGACGATAAGCGCCCCCTCGACGCCCTGGCCGCAGGCTTCCCCGCGGGCACTCTCACCGGTGCCCCCAAGGTGCGCGCGATGGAGATTATCGACGAGCTAGAACCCGAAGGCCGCGGCCCCTATGGCGGCTGCATTGGCTATTTTGGTGCCGATGGCGGCGTTGACACCTGTATTGGCCTACGCATGGCCGTCGTGAAAGATGGCCACATCCACGTCCAAGCCGGTGCGGGTATCGTCGCCGACAGTGTTCCGGAGGCGGAGAACCAGGAATGCTACCAAAAGGCCGCTGCCCTTAAAGAGGCGACGCGGTTAGCGACGGTGAGATCGGGGAATTAGGGGCGGTAGGACTCGCCAAAGGCCATGGTGGAGTGGCTGTTTTTCGCCCATTTGCGACATTGCAGAATATCAAATCTATTCACGTGTACTGCACAATATTTATATGTTCACCTTGAAACGCATCAAGCTGATTGAGTCTTTTCTGGGACCTAAAAAAACTCTTGTGAACACTTTTATAGTCTAGCGGGATTTAGTTATCCCCGGCCAGATTTCATGAGGTAAGATCATTGGGCGATCGGTTTTCTGATATCCACAAGCAGTGGATATTTGATGAATGGCGCGAAGTGATATCCAAATCTGCCTAACCATACCATGCACCAAAAGGTCGCAAGGTTTCGATCTGATAGATCGATAGCTTTCGAAATTAATTAGTTTACTGAATTGTTAAAGCGTCCATCTGTTGGTACGTTTTTTATGGAGTTACCATGTCCACAACAAACCCACCCTGCGCCGGAAACCCTGAAGATATCATCGCTTTTCGGTCACAATTAACCAATCTTCGGAACAGCGCATCCACGGTCACGGCGGAGCTTACGTCGCTAGAAACCCAAATCGATGACATGCTGCTATGCCTTCCTGCTTCCCTCAAAAGTCAGAACCCGCGGGTTTATGGCCTTGGGGGTACCCATGACTACAACAATGAAGCCTACTGGTTCTTGAATTACGCCAAACATGGTCGTCGGCTGGCTTACTTTGACGCTAATTCCGAGCAACAAACCGTTCAAGAGCGTGCTGACGAATTCGACCTCGACCCCCTTGGGTATGTCCGGAATTTACCAGCCGACGTGAATAATGTTCAATTGATATTCGCCTGGAAAGAACACGAGCTTTCACGCGCGTATTTTTCCGGGGATTTTGTCGCCGAGTGGGATGAAGGTGGCGATGCGCAGATTACCGGCGCGCATGTGACCGTTAACCCTTCGACAACATCAAACGGACGAGTGCGGTGCGAGTTTACGGTACATCCAACGATGTCGGATCAACATGACACCCAGTGGCAATGGCGTGTAAATGCGGCGTCTCCAACCAGCTATCCAAAAAATCTTGTCATCTTCCGTGCTGTTGACGAACAGCTGATCCGCGACGGTGTAGAGTTCCGCCCTGAGCTTCTGGAGAGCCTCCAGGAAAATGCATCGCTCGTGCGCTTTATGTCCTGGCAACGCGCCGAAAGAAGTAGTGTCTCCGGACTTGATGAGATGACTCCGGATAATTACATCACCTATAATGTCAAAGGGGGTGTGCCTTATGACGCGATATGTCGACTATGCGCCGCCGCCAATGTCGACATGTGGGCGCATATACCGCCAGCTGCTTCAGACGCCTATGTCACAAGAGCGTTCGAGATTATTCGCGATAATCTGCCTGAGCACCTAACCCTCTATATGGAGTATGGAAACGAATACGCCAACACGGCGTCCGGCTTCTTGTTGTTTTACTATCTTCAAGCCGACTTCACCCGGCGCACCGGCGTCGACTTGGGAGAAGTCACATACGAAAATGCAACTAAAACCTTAACCGTATCGAACACAACCGGTTTGCAGACTGATGACATGCTAGTACTGTTCCTTGAACAGGGCTGGACATTTTTCCCGATACGTATCGGTGCGGATTGCGAGATAGAATCAGAAACGGAAATCAAATACACTGGTGGGAATGTAGATAATACTGGTCCTAAAATTGTCACCAATTATGACCGCATCGAGGTGATGGAGAACCTCCCCGCAGGGACCCGCGCCTATGTTGGCGGTGAGCCAAATGTTACAGAAATGTACGCTGTCAGATCGTGGGAGATAAACGATATTGGCAAAACGGTTTTTGGTTCAAGGAAGTTCTTTACCCCCCTTACGGAGCTTGGGGGGAACCGTATCTCCAATTTCACCCGTATGATGAACCTCCCCACTTGGCGGTCATTCGATCCTGATACGAGCGTTGACTTGACGGGCCCTGAATTCACCATTGCGCAAACCCTTTACTACGGTTCCCAATCCTGGGTGAGCAACATACCGACGATCCAGGACTTGGTGGCTGCAGGGAATTTCGACGGCGCCGGGGTTCTATTGCGAGACGAGATCCTCACCGGGGGCGCCAACAAGACCGGGACTATCGCCAACCTCAAACGAGATCAAGCGGCGACACGACGGTTCGCAGCCCAGAATGGAAAGATGTACCATACCTATGAGGGTAATAATCACAGCGACTATCCCGGCGGGGATCAGGCGTTTACTGATTTTATCCGCTGGTTCCATTTCTCAACGTACAATGTGCCGTGCTTCATCGAGACCTACGAGATCTCCGAAGAGTTCCACGACATGCCGATGAACATTTTCGTAATGTACGGAAATCATAATTTCGGGCACTTCCGTGCGATTGACGACGATACGCCGACAACGACGGCCATAGAACAACACACAGCGGGTAAAACGCCGCGCGGCTATGGCTATCCGCCCTCCGTGCTAAAGACGCCGGCGGCGATTAGCGGCGACTCATCAGTGCCGCAGACGATCGAGCTGTTCGACATCTTCACCGTTTTTGTCGACAATTATAGCCTGAAGTTTTTTGATCAAACGGGTCAAGAGACCGACGTCCCCCAAGGGATCACGGTACGAACGGAAGGCTTTTTGTCGTTCATTGACATCGATGTGGACGAAGCCATCGATGGCGAGCTCGAAGTCACCGCAACGAATGAGTTTGGATCGATATCGACACGTGTGGCCATGGATATTAACTATGCAGCCCTGACGCCACCGGCGCACGCCGCTCTCTATATCGAAGACTACGACAACACGAACGACTTCAACGCCGGGAATGGCGCTGTCGTAAGCAACGGTGAGATCGACCTATCCTATGCCCCGGGCGTCCCCACCGGGTCGCGCCCAACCAACAGGCTGACGGCGCTGGAGGCGGCGATCAATGGAAACAGCAATCCGGCCAATGGCGGCGGCCTCGTCAATGAAAAGCAGGCCTTCACCATTGAAGTGAAGTTCCGTACACCACAGTCGGAATCCATAGGCGATAATTTCGGCTATTATTGGGGCCTCGTCATCGACGACACCGCACTGGGATACATGGAGGGTAATGGTGTTCAGCCGACCTTTATCAACTACAATGTCGTGCCCAACCTACGCGATGAATTGAGGGACGATAACGATCTTCAATACCTCCATTTGGTTCAAAATAATGGAAATGTGAAGCTCTATCTTCGCTCTAGCCTCGTCGCCGATTTAGATCTTCCTAATACGTATGACCCTGCAGGTACGGGTAGTTTCCATGCCATTCGGCCGAGCTACTTCTACGGCGGATCAGGCTTCACGATCATCGATCGCATCACCCATTGGGACTTTGCCATTGATCAACCGCAACTGCGTTATTTGGTGGAGAATGATGGCGCGTAAAATCACAGCCGAAATAGGCATCCTGATGTAGAAGCATGAGGGGTTGCGACTCAAAATGGGTCGCTACCCCTTTTGTCTATGAACAATAAATGCAGGGACGTTTCGCTACAGAAAGCACAAAGAAGCTGAATTTGCCCTCTATGCTTTGAAAAAGGAGTTGCAAATTGTGAGTTCAGTGATTTTCTGAAAGACAAAGTTGAACTGAAAGCCCAACATTGGCTTCTATGAGCTTTACGTCAATTTCGGGCGACGTCTAGCCCTCCGCCTTACTCCCCCCTCAATATCCTCTGCACCGTCGCCACCAAATCCCCTTCCGGCACGGATACTTGCGCAGGTTGGCCGGACCGCCACTCTTCGTTGCTTTCAATCTCGCGGGCGAGCTTTTCGCCCAGCTTGAGGTCCTTCACCGTCACCTCACCGCGGGAGCGTTCGTCCTCTCCCTGAAGAACGGCGATGACCGCACCCCGCTTGTCGGCATATTTGAGTTGCGCCCGCATGCCAGAGCCGCCTAGATAAACATCCGCAGGGATGCCTTCGGCCCGCAAACTTGCCGCCATTTGATGGTAGACTGACATTCTGTCCGCCTCAAGTGCGAGTATGACCACCGGTGAGGCGTCGGTACCCTTTTGGCCCCTTGCCTCCAACGCCGACAGAAGGCGCGAAACGCCCACAGAGCAGCCAACGGCGGGCACTTCCACGCCCTTAAAGCGCTTCACAAGGTCATCATACCGCCCGCCCGAGCCCACAGAGCCGAACTGCACCACCTGGCCGTCATCATTGGTGACATCAAACGTTAGCTCCGCCTCAAAAACGGGCCCGGTATAATAGTCGAGGCCCCGCACAACGGACGGGTCCATCTTTACCCGAGCGCCATAGCCGAGGGCCTCTAGGGTCTCGGCCATTTGCAGCAGCTCGGTGAGACCTTCGTCACCGACCTCTTGGCCTTTGATCAGCTCGCCCATGGCTTTGAGCGTCGCGGCGTTGTCGGCGCCCTGCGCCTCCATAAAGGCAAGGACCATGTCCGCCTGTTCACCGGACAGTTTCGCGCCCTCGGTATAATCACCGCTTTCGTCCTTACGCCCCTCACCAAGGAGGAGGCGAACCCCATCGGCCCCCAGGCGGTCATATTTGTCCATCGCCCGCAAGACGGTACCCGAGGTGCCCCCATCTGCCGTATCGAGACCAATCGTCTGCAACAGGCCTGACATGATCTTGCGGGAGGACACGCGGACGAGGAAATCTTCCATCGGCACGCCTGCGGCACCGACGGCATCAGACAGCATCATCACCGCTTCGGCATCCGCGTGCGGCGCCGGTGCACCAACGCTATCCGCATCGCACTGGGTGAACTCCCTGAACCGACCCGGCCCCGGCTTTTCATTCCGCCAGACCGTGCCGACCTGGTACCGCCGAAACGGTTTCGGCAGACCGTCATAATGCTCCGCCACATATCGCGCGAGGGGCGCCGTCAGGTCATAGCGGAGGCTCATCCACTGTTCATCGTCGTCCTGGAGGCTAAAGACCCCCTGGTTCGGCCGATCCACATCGGGCAGGAATTTGCCAAGCGCGTCGGTGAACTCGAACGCCGGGGTTTCCAGTGGCATAAAGCCGTAGGACGCATACACTTCTGTAATTCGCCGCAGCATCTCCTGCTCGGCAAGGATATCGGCCCCCAACCGGTCGCGGAAACCGCGAGGCTTTCGGGGTTTGGGACGAAAATTCTTCTGCTTTTTAGCCATCGGGCCCCTCTAATCGGTCTTGCGCGGACCTGCAAACCCCTCTGGCTCCGCGCGCGGGGCATGCTAATCCGAGGAGGCTCATTGGACCTTGAAAGGAGCTGCCCCCATGTTTGACGATTTAAAAGGCCGGTCGGCCATTATCACCGGTTCGACCTCCGGCATTGGCCTTCAATTTGCCGAAGGGCTCGCCAGCCTCGGCGTCAATATTATGATGAACGGGTTTGGTGACGCAGAGGAGATCGAAACCAACCGGGCCGGCATCAGCGAATCCCATGGGGTCGATATCTACTATAATGGCGCGGACATGACGAAGCCGGACGAAATTCGCCATCTGATCGATGATGCTGCCAGTAAGTTTGGCGGTATCGATATCCTTATCAACAATGCCGGCATTCAAAAGGTGGCTCCCATTGATGAGTTCGAGGATGCTAAATGGGACGCGATTATTGCGATTAACCTATCCTCAGCCTACCATACCATTAAACACACCCTGCCCCACATGAAGGAAAAGGGGTTTGGCCGGATTATCAACCTCGCCTCGGCCCACGGCCTTGTGGCCTCACCCTTTAAGTCGGCCTATGTGGCGGCCAAGCACGGCATTGTGGGCCTCACCAAGGTCGTGGCGCTTGAGGTGGCCGAACAGGGGATCACCTGCAACGCCGTTTGCCCCGGCTATGTGAAAACCCCCCTAGTCGATGCGCAGATTGCGGATACGGCAAAGGCGCGCGGCATTACCGAAGAAGAAGTCAAAAGCGATGTCCTTCTCAAAGCACAGCCCACGAAGGAGTTCGTCACCTACGAAAATCTGAACGGCATTATCGCTTATCTGTGTTCGAATGCGGGCTCGGGCGCGACGGGCACCAGCTTCTCAATTGACGGCGGGTGGACGGCCCAGTGACCAACCCCAAACCGATCAACCTCGCCCTCCAAGGGGGCGGGGCCCATGGCGCCTATGCCTGGGGCGTGGCCGATAAATTGTTAGAAGACGGACGGGTCAGCATCGCCGCGATCACCGCAACGTCCGCAGGGGCAATGAATGCCGCCGTCATCGCCTACGGTATGCAACTTAACGGTCCAGCGGGCGCCCGCACGAACCTTGAAGAATATTGGCACGCGGTTTCGCGCATCAAACAGAGCTTTGGCATGTTCGATGTGAAGATGTTCGACCAAATCCCCTATTTCACCCATGTCGAACGAATGGTGTCGCAAATGATGTTAGAAGCCGCTAGCCTCACTGCCTCGCCCTATCAATTCAATCCGCTCGGTATTAATCCGCTAAAGGATGTTCTAGAAGAAGTTATCGACTTTCGAGCGCTGAATGGCTGCCAAGCGGTGGATCTCTTCATCAGTGCAACGAATGTGAAAACCGGTAAGGTGAAGGTTTTTGCGAAAGAGGATTTACGGGTTGAGCACCTCCTCGCCTCCGCCTGCCTGCCGCAACTGTTCCAAGCCGTGGAAATAGATGGCGAGCATTATTGGGATGGCGGGTTTATGGGTAACCCAAGCCTATGGCCGCTCTTCTACGAGACGAAGGTCCAAGACCTGCTGGTTGTGCATATCAATCCTATTGAACGGGACGAAGTGCCTCGCACCCCGAGTGAAATCAGTAATCGGATGAATGAAATATCCTTCAACTCATCCCTTTTGAAAGAAATGCGCGCTATCGCGTTCGTGCAAAAGCTACTCGATGAGGGATGGTTGAATAAGTCGCACCAGGGTGCACTGTCCAACATTCGCTTCCACTCTATCAGGGCCGATGTCATGATGCGCGACCTCAGCCTTGCATCGAAATACGACACGGATTGGGACTTTCTATGCGATCTTAAAGACCGGGGCCGCGAAGCAGCAACCCAGTGGCTAGCGCGTCACCTTGATGAAGTGGGTGTACAGAGTTCTGTGAATTTGAAGGAAGAATTTTTGGATTTGTGAGGGCCCTGCTGGCCCCCAAATATTGTCATCCCGGTTTGCGCGACCGCGCAAGACCGGGATCCACGGGTCGGAGATGTGGGGATCTATCTCCATTATCGAGGTCCAAGCTTATGGATCCCGGACAACGCCTATGGCGTTTCCGGGATGACAGGTGTCAACCTCTCTCCATCGTCTCTTGAAACTTTACCGGCGCACCGATGGGAGATCCGAGCACCTCATCCTCCCACATAACCCGCTGCCCGCGGATAATGGTGCCGATGGGCCAGCCTTTGGTTTCCATCCCATCGAAGGGTGTCCAGCCGGAGATATTGGCCATCCATTCATGGGTGATCGTCCGCTGGGCGTTCAAATCCACCACGGTGATATCGGCGTCATACCCCACCGCCAGGCGGCCTTTGCCCGCAATCCCGAACACCCGGTTTGCCCCGTGGGAGGTGAGATCCACGAACCGTTCGAGGGTCAGACGCCCCTCAGCCACATGGGTGAGAAGAAGCGGTACCAGGGTCTGCACCCCCGGCATGCCGGACGGGGACTGAGGATAGGGCTTTGCCTTTTCTTCTTTCGTGTGCGGCGCGTGGTCGGATCCAATCACGTCGAAGATACCCGCCGCAACCCCGGCCCAAAGGCCCTGGCGATGAGCGGCATCCCGCACCGGCGGGTTCATCTGCGCAAAGCCCTTAAGCCGTTCATAAACTTCCGGGCCCTCAAGCGTCAGATGCTGGGGCGTCACCTCTGCTGTCGCAATATCTTTATTCGCGGCCAGCATGGGCACCTCATCCGCCGTCGAAATATGCAAGATGTGGATGCGGCGGCCGGTTTCGCGGGCAATCTTCAACAGCCGCTCGGTACATTTCCGCGCGGCCTCCGCCGAGCGGACCTCGGGGTGAGAAGTCCAATCCCCTTCCCGCGCGAGGCCGGCATTCGCCCGTAGAATTTCTTCGTCTTCGGAGTGAATGGCGACCCGACGACGCCCATGGGAAAGGACGTCACGCACCCCATCATCGTCAGGCACCAGCAAGTCACCGGTGGAGGCCCCCATAAAGATCTTTACACCGCAAATACCAGGCAAGAGCTCCAACTCCGCCAACACCTCCGCGTTGCCATGGGTGGCCCCCACGTAAAACGCATGATCGCACCACATGCGCCCCGCCGCGCGAGTGAGTTTGTCGTTGATCGCCTCTTCGGTGATCGTGAGCGGCTTTGTGTTCGGCATTTCGAAAACCGCCGTAACGCCACCCTTGACCGCGCCCAAAGATCCGGCCGCCAAATCCTCCTTATGCATTGCACCGGGCTCACGGAAATGCACCTGGGTATCGATAACGCCAGGTAAGACGTGGAGGCCAGAGCAATCGACCACCTCCCCCGCACTGGCGGCGCCAAGGTCACCAACCGCAGCGATACGGCCATCTTTTACCCCCACATCGCGGAGACCACGACCATCATGGTTCACCACCGTGCCGCCCTTAAGGAGAAGATCGTAAGTTTCAGCCATGGCGTGGGGATCCTTTCAAAGGTGCAGATAGTGCGGTGTCAAGAATAGGTCTCAACTACCGCGCCGCGGGACATTGCGAAAGGAAATTCGGCTTTTTACGGCGTTAGTCGGTGCAGCGACCCCGCTCTTCCACCACCAGGGCGGGATCAAGGAGACGGTCACGCCATTTCAGCGACCAGTGAAGGTGTGGGCCCGTCGAGCGCCCAGTACTGCCGATGGCGCCAATCACTTGGCCTTTCTCCACCAGTTCGCCGGGCTCCACATCAACCCGAGACAGGTGCATGAGCGCGCTCTCCAGCATTTGGCCATGATCGAGGAAGATCAGACCGCCCTCAAAGAACATGTCATCCTCGGCAAGGCGGACATAGCCCAGCGCAGGCGCCAGGACATCCTCCCCCACATAATCGGAAGGGTCCATGCCGTCCGGCGCCGCCACATCGACACCAGAGTGATAGCGGCGCGGCTCGCCGTTCACGATGCGGCGATACCCAAAGGGGCTTGAGATACACCCGTCCGCCGGCCACTCAAATCCGTCCGTCCAATAGGCGAGGACCGCCCGCTGCGCGCGCGCATCATCCTTTTTCTTTTTGTCGGCGCGGATCTTATCAAGGCCTTCTTTTTTATACGGATTAACCTTGTTGGTATCCGTGATGGTGATTCTGCTTTCCAACCATGTGCGGGGCTCAATTTTGAGCGCTTGCTCGTCTCGACCACCGCCTGGGATCTCAATCGCCAGGATCGCTGTTGGGCCGTGGTCACGACCAAAACCGATAAGGAAATTCCCCTCCTCATCAACACCAACACGCTCACCGTCGAGGGTCACCCGCGCGCCTGGTTCGGTTTTACCGGTCACCATGCCGCCCTGGCTGAAGACACCATCTAGGCGAACCGGAATGGTCTCAAGTCCCGCCTCGGCGGCGTCCGCCACCGCATCAAGCTCATCAGAAACCTCGCCCGCTGCTAGAGCGGCGCGGGTCTCCTCCAATGCATCTGATTTCGAGGGCGAAAGGCTTGGCACCGGGGGCTGAGCCATCGCCTGGCATCCCAAAAGACAAAAGGTTGCAGCTGACACCGCCGCGAGAGAGATGGTACGGGTCAAAACGCGTCTCCGTTTTCCTTTGCCTGTTCATAGGCCGATAGCGCAGCCGCGGCATTTCCATAAGGTTCCTGCCGATCTACGCTCCAATAGCGCAAATCCTCAAGCAAGATGTGTTCCCCCGTGACGGCACACACCACAAAGTGGCCGGGTTCGACCACTTCATAGTCCGCATCAAGGAAATGCAACACCGCTTCTCGGCCTAGCCCACTCGTCACATTGTTCATAATGACAAGTATAAAGCTCAGCGCCGAAGACGCCAGTCAGAAGAAGGCTTTTGAAGCGGGAAAAAGGGCAGTCCCTTACGGCGCTAGTGCATCGACCCACCCAAATTGACTTCCAATTTGGGTGGAAAGTTGATGCATAATCAAAGGTCTAGTCCTTTGCCGTCCCTATCAAAATAGATCATGCAAAGGACTAGAGCCCGCGCTACCAGATAGTGCCAGTTAGCTCAGCGCCAGCACCATCAACAGGCCAATCACAGTCCCAATCCCGAAAGACATGCATAGGCTACGATATAGAAGCATAAGGGCCCCGCTCCCGATAAAATTCCCGTGGTCACCCCGCGCCAGGAATGGCTTGCGCCCAACATGTTGCGAAAACATGGACCAGGACAGCGCAGTTTTTATCGAGTTTATTTCAATCTCAGCCACGGGCTGGGCGGTCGGCGCCCCGGCCATTCGCAAAAAGACCGTGCTCCAGGAGAGGCATTGGGTCGGTGATGTCTCAAAGAGTCTTCGTTTTTTTCGCGTGAGCCGACTTTCTGTGATCCATTACGATAGCTCGGCGCGATAATGCCACGGCAGTTGGTGAACGCCAAAACGGCGGAGTGGCAGCCACTCCGCCATTCATTTGATTTAGCTGGCACCCGTATCAAACGGGCGGGAAACTAAAATCTGTAGGCCGCAGACAGGCGCCATGCGGATGGCTTCCCAGGACGAACACCGTTGGGGCTGCCGTTGAAGGTGACATCGTAATATTCTTCGTCGAAGATGTTCGATCCAGACGCCAACAACTCAACATTCTCAAATCCGTTGTAGAAGATCTGAACATCAAGGGTTTGATAGCTGTCTTGAGTGAACCGGTTGCTGACATTCGCCTCACGCTCACCGACATATCGGTAACCCGTGCCAAATCCGAGACCTGCGAACTTTCCGCTTTGAATTTCATAGGTGGTGAAAATCGAACCGGAATGCTCAGGCACCCGTGGCGGCTTCAGACCGAGATCCTCATCCGTCTCCGCATCAACATAGCCATATTGCGCGATAACGTTCCAGCCGTCGGCAACCTCACCCACAATATCAAGGTCGAAGCCCTGGCTGGTTTGCTCAGGCTGAACAATAATCGTACCCGGATTATCATCATCCTCAAGCGCAATATTGGTCTTTGTAATGTGATAGATAGCCGACGTCACACTAAGGCGATTATCAAAGAACAGCCCCTTCACACCAATCTCGAACTGCTCACCCTCGGAAGGATCTAGAGAAACAGTCGGAGCAGTTTGAGCCTCAAAAGAGCGACTGTAATTGAAGTAGGTGTTGATATTGTCAGTCGCCGCGAACACCAAACCAACCGTGGGTGTGAATGCTTCTTCCTCGGCGCGCTCAGGGAGAACAAATACAGAGGGCACCAAATCACTGATCCCGAATGACGTATCCGCACACTCACCTGTTGCACCGGCAAGAACATCGCTGCGATCACACTCAAACCTAGTGGTTACACTTTCTTGGTCACTGAAGCGACCACCCAATAGTACGCTAAACCGGTCAGTCAGATTTAGGTAAACCTGTGCTGCGATCGACGTTGTGTCCGCCTCCGTCACATTATAGTCGTCAAGCGGCGCATCGCCACGACCTGTGGCATCTTCAGACTGGTAGACAGGGTTGAAAATGTTGAACGGATCAAGGTTCACGCGAACCCGGTTTACGTCATCTTCGTTCACGTCAAAGTGCTGTACGCCAACATAGAATGTGTGCTCCTGGCCGAACCATTCAAAGTCACCGACGAGGTTAACCTCATAGTTTGACAGTTCGGTGAGACCTTCACGGTCTTCTCGGCGACGTTGACCAACCGTTTGCGATCCATTGACGGTTGGACCATTCGCTTGAGCGAAGAGGTTATACCGCTCAACCTCTTGATAATCGTAGATCGCATTCAGCGTCCAACGGTCAGTCAGCGCATAAGAAGCTTCAAGGCCGTAATTGATAAAGTCAGCCTTCGTTGAGTTCCATGGTTGACCGTAGAAAGTCGACCGGGGCACATCAGGATTGGTGAAGGTGGGCTCTGCTGTCGTGGTGTTCACATCAACAACCCCGCCCACATCAAATCGAGCATCTCGGGTCTGATTAATATACTTCGCGGCAAAAGAGAGCTTATCGGTTGCCTGCCAATCGAGGGAACCACCGAACACGATCACTTCATCTTCAACGAAATCAACGAAATTCTCGCTGTCCTCATACGCAGCAATCACCCGGTAGAGAAGATCCTCATTACCAGCCACAGCGCCCGTTGAATCAAACTCAAAGCGGTATTGGTTCCACTTGCCAATTTGGGCTTTGACCTTAGTGCCACCGCCAGCATCGGGCCGCTTCGTGACAAGGTTGATTGTACCGCCGGGCTGGATTTCACCATAGTTTACAGCAACCGGCCCTTTGATGATATCGATACGGTCAATCAATGCACGATCTGGTAGGAAAAAGTTCGATGACCGATAATTATCAACGTTGATGGAGCCCTCGACACCGCCTTCAAACCCGCGATAATTGTACTGCGGCTGGGAGAAGTTCCGCCCACCGAAGGACACACCACTTACAAGGCTTAGCGCCTCACCCACATCACCAATATTCGCAAGTTCCAGAAGGTCTTCTGTCAGCACCGCAACAGAGGCCGGGGTATCCTCCAAGGGAATGTCAAACCGCGCCACGGACGAGGTATCTTTTGGCAAGAAAGAGCGGGCGATCCCTTCTACGACAATCACATCGATAGCTGGATCATCGGCCTCTTGTGCCACCGCGCCGGTGGAAAGGGCGCTGGCTGCCATAAGGGCGGCCGCCACGGCAGGGCTATACCGCAGGGCGCGACGTGTATGAGATATGGGTTGGTTATGCATTGTGTTCTCCCTTAGAACGCGGGGCTATTTCGCCGCTGGGAGCCCAACCTCCCGTCGCGACGCGGTTTTTACGCTCCATTTTGGTAGAGGGGGAAATAATAGAAATCAATTCTATTTAGAGCCAGCTTCTAAATAGAACCTAGTTTCATTCTGCATGTGACCTATGAGCATCACTTTAGAGCGCATCGCGGATAAGTGGTTCCGGTTATCCGCGTAAGATGCGCGACAAAACAATAATTTACGGTGGCTTCGCGATTCCAGAGGAACGCGAACCGCTGTAGCGTAGCAAAAATGCCCCACGCTTATGTTCGCAGGCTGCTAACAGCCTGACACTCCAGAGCGCTTTCAAGGCAATCGCAGTTACGGAGAAAGTGGGCTCAAGCGCTCAAAGTAAAAATGCTAAAGCCATTCATGGCTTTGATTGAACTACAACGGCTCGATTATCGGGGTTTTGATAGAATGAGCCCGGCGCGCTGCGCTCATTCACTGATGAATTGGGGGACACCCCTCAGCCGGCGAGGGTCAGCACTCGACAACGTTAACGGCGAGCCCCCCCTCGGAAGTCTCTTTATATTTGGAGTTCATATCGACCCCTGTCTGACGCATCGTCTCGATAACTTGATCGAGGCTCACTTTGGGGGTGCCTTCACACTGTAAGGCCAGACGAGCGGCGTTCACCGCCTTCACGGCGCCAATAGCATTCCGTTCAATACACGGAATTTGAACCAGGCCGCCCACGGGGTCGCAAGTGAGCCCTAAATTATGCTCCATCCCAATCTCAGCAGCACGCGCCACTTGAACAGGCGTGCCGCCCCACACCGCGGCAAGCCCAGCTGCCGCCATGGAACAGGCTACGCCGACCTCCCCTTGGCAGCCCATCTCGGCCCCAGAAATCGAGGCCCGCTCCTTATAAAGCATCGCGATCCCGCCTGCGGTGAGGAGGAAGGTATGCACCTGCCGGGTTTTGGTCCATCCCTCATCGGAACAATAGAACTTCAAAACCGCCGGGATAATACCCGCCGCGCCATTGGTCGGGCTCGTCACCACCTGTCCGCCTGCGGCGTTTTCTTCGTTCACCGCCATGGCATAGACATTCAACCAGTCAAATAGGCTCTCCCGCTCATTCGGCACCGCCCTTGTGAGCTTCTCGTACAGCGCAGGCGCCCGACGGGTGACCTCTAACCCTCCGGGCAGTACGCCATTGGTGCAAAGCCCCCGACCGATACAGGCCGCCATAGCGGCCCAAATAGCGTCGAGCCCTTCGAGGGTTGCCGGGCGGGGTCTAAATTTATCCTCATTAGACAAGACAATATCAGAGATATCCTGCCCTTTGGCATCGCAATGAGCCAACAATTCCTCTGCAGAGGAAAACCGATTTGCCGGTTTGGGGCCGCTTGCCACATCCTCCCGCCCCATTTCATCATTGCGGCGAATAAATCCACCACCAACGGAATAATAGGTTTGGTTGAATAGAACCTCGCCTTCCTCATCCACCAACGAAAGAACCATCCCATTCGGGTGAGCGTTTGGATTAGCTCCCGGTGGGGCAAAGCGAATGTGTTTTGTCGCTTGAAAGGGCACAACCTGATCACCGAGGAGAGTAATCTTACCGCTCTTTTCAATGGCCGCCAGAGTGGGCTCCACCGTCGCGGTGTCGATGGTCCGCGCGTCTTCTCCTAATAGTCCCAGGATGATCGCCCGATCCGTTGCGTGACCAATCCCCGTTAGGGCCAAGGAGCCATAAAGATCCGCATAAACCTCTTTGGCGACGGCGAGACGGCCTGCCGCCTTCGCCTCCTGCAAAAAGCGGCGAGCAATATTCATGGGCCCAAGGGTATGGGAGCTTGAGGGGCCAATCCCGATCTTAAAAATATCAAGAACACTGAGC
The DNA here is from genome assembly GCA_937919225.1 of uncultured Parvularcula sp. GTDB lineage: Bacteria > Pseudomonadota > Alphaproteobacteria > Caulobacterales > Parvularculaceae > Parvularcula. The sequence continues at coordinate 1,872 of CALFRH010000591.1, read as the reverse complement.
ATAACGCAGCCTATCTTCTAAGTCAGGTTGGGGCCGAATCCCTCTACCGTCTCGGGATCCACGCCCTTTGCTCTGAATAGGCCCTCCACCGCCTTTGCGCCCTGCACCGCTAAAGCAGGGTCGAACGCCTTGCAAACAATGGCGAGACGACCGGACGTCCCAGACTTGCCGGGATAGCTGCCGATTTTAAGGCCTTTTATAGCGCTTTCGACCGCCTTTAATCCCTCGGCAATGGTACTTTCACCGCCAGCGCCAATGACAGTATACACTGTATAGGTCGGCCCTCGCTGTATCTCTTGATCTGCTGCGGCCAACATCGCCTCAAAAATGGCGGGCACACCAGCCATGACATAGACATTCTCAATAGCAAAGCCGGGTGCCCCCGAAATGCTATTGGCGATCAGCCGCGCCCCTGACGGTACCCGCGCCATGCGCCGACGACTGTCGGTGACCTCCTCCCCCTTTTTCGCATACCACTCTTCTAAAATGGCTAAGCTGTCTTCCCGCTCGGCCACCGGCACGCCAAACGCAGTTCCGATGGCGTCCGCCGTGATATCATCATGGGTCGGACCGATGCCGCCAGAAGTAAAGACGATATCCGCCCGCCGGCGCAATGCGTTCACCGCCTCGACAATGGCTTCCTCCTCATCGGCAACAAACCGGACCTCCTGCAAGGCCACCCCCCGTTCCTCAAGCCAACCGGCCAGATAATACACATTGGCGTCGCGCGTGCGGCCATTGAGAAGCTCATCGCCAATAGCGACCATGGCGGCCGTTGGACGGGAAGAGGCGGTATCGTGGGAAGGAGAAACGTCTGTCATCCGGGGGCTATAGCCAAGGCCGCGCCATGGGGAAAGTGGGGGGAAAGTGCTGGGCCATCGGTCGTATAGACAGGCTGGTCAAGCGCCCCTAGGCCTCCCTGATGCAATTCGACCCTATTTTTGAACCCGCCACCCTCCTCCGCCGATACAAACGCTTTTTAGCCGACGTGGTTTTGAGCGACGGCACGGAAACCACCGTACACTGCCCGAACCCAGGGGCGATGTTAGGGGTGGCGCCGGAGGGCGCACGGTGCTGGGTCAGCCGATCGCCAAATAAGAACCGCAAACTGCCCCTCACCCTCGAAATTGTTGAGTGCCCCGGCCCAACCGGCCCAGCCCTTGTCGGCATCACCACCAACACGCCGAACACGCTGGCGGTGGAAGCCATCACGAGCGGCCTCATTGCGGAGCTCCCAAGCGATGCACCGCTTAGGCGCGAGGTGCGCTATGGCGAGGAGAAATCCCGCATTGATATCCTCTTAGAAACGCCGAACCCCACCTATGTGGAGGTCAAGAACTGCCACCTGCTTCGACGGGACGATGGCGTGACCGAGTTTCCCGACTGCGTCACTGCTCGAGGCCTTAAGCATCTCCGTGAACTGATGGGTGTTGCGGCCGCGGGTAACCGCGCTGTCCTCCTGTTCATTGTTCAGCGGGAGGATGCCGTCGCTCTTGCCCCAGCGGATGATTTGGATCCCGCCTATGGCAAGGGCCTCCGCACAGCGGCGGAGGCAGGTGTAGAGATCTTGGCCTATCGCTGCGCTATCGCGCCAGAAGCAATCACCGTACGGACAGCAATCCCGGTTAAGCTAACTGAAATGTAATCGCCAAAGAGCGAATTAATTCGACCGAAAGAATATTGACAACTAGATAAATGCCATTGCAGGCTCTCCCCGAACCATGCCGCTAGGTCGTTCAGGCGAACCTATGCGGATGATCATGACCGTTGGACACTAGTCCTTTGCATCACTTATTTTGATAGGAACGGCAAAGGACTAGACCTTTGATTATGCATCAACTTTCCACCCAAATTGGAAGTCAATTTGAGTGG
>CALFRH010000590.1 GCA_937919225.1 uncultured Parvularcula sp. | reverse complement strand
TAGCTTCGCGAAACAAGTGTGAAAACAGTTCAAAGGCTTAGAGTCTTAAAATCGCCCCAAAACGGACTCTCACCGAAGTCTCGAGATCGTCGATCGGTGAACATTGAAATCTGCAGCGATGGCGTTCTGGCTTTCGCCAGACGCTAAACGCTCCAAAGCGCGGGATCTCTGATGGTCTGTGAGCTTAGGTCGTCGACCAAACTTGGCACCATTCTTTCTGGCTATTTCGCGTCCCTCATTCGCACGCCGCAAAATGCGCTCTCGCTCATCCTCGGCCATCGCGGACAGGAGTGCTAAAATCCCCTTCCCCATCGGCGTTGTTAAATCAAGCCACGGCTTATCCAGGACTTTCACAAGAGCTTCTCGTTCCGCAACGCGAGAGATGATCGTAATACCGTCCATCATGGACCGAGTGGCGCGGTCCCATTCCGCAATAACCAGAACATCCCCCGTGCCGAGCGCATCGATAGCTTTTTCGAGTTCTGGTCTTCCTCGAACCGACTTACCCGAAGCTTTCTCTCGATAAATCTTATCAACTTTCTCAGCCCGCAGATTCGAAATCTGGCGTTCGAATGATTGGCCGGTTGTTGAAACTCTCGCATATCCAATTTTCATAATGAAAAGCCTATCAGAACTCACGTATTTATGCACCTGAAATATGCACGGCCCAGAATCCCCGTGAATACTGGATTACACACAGTCGTGCAAATATCATGATTTTTGCACGACTGACAAGGAACAAGTTTGGGTCCAGTTTAAGACGCCATCCTAAAGTAGCTATAGGCGTCAGAACCTGACGAGTGTCCAAAAGCAAGGTGTCTTGCTCAATGAGACAGTTCGCGCGAAGAATGAGCACCATGAGGGAAAAAGTGAGTGAAAATCCGACCGGATCACCGCATGGCGAACTAAAAGGCTTTAGCGCCTTCGTCTTCTATATTCTTTACATTCCGCTCTGGCCGGTAGTAAAAATAGTAGGGGTGTTGGTGAGGAACTGGTGGCGCCCATGCGCATGGATACACGGCGCCATTTTGGGTTTCGATGACCTCGCTGAGCAACGCAAAGTTATACGCAAGAAGGGTCGTATGCGTTATCGCAAAAAAAGGATCGAGGACATGATCGGTGAAACTATCATCAAAGAGGCCTTAGACCCTGGCTCGACGGTCTTGGACACGTTGGAAAACGACGACAAATGAGCCACCGGGTTAGGGCGCCTTCAGTCGCTGGTTCAATGTCTGTTTTGACGACGAAAGCCCTTTTTAGATAGCGGGGCGATCCGGTATATCTGCTTAGTTCCAAAAACATTGAGACAACAGCGCAACTTTGATTATTCAGAAACAGCCTGTTAACCTCATCTTTATGACGCTGAAATCCGTTTTTCTCTCTGCCAGTGTAATCGCGTCAACGTGCTCCGCTCTTGCAGAAAATAGAGAAGTGCCCTCGCGATGGCTCGATCAAACTTTAACTTGCTTCGTCCTAGATTGGTCGGCTTTCCACGGTAGTTTTACCGGCACATCGGTCTCGGGGGTCGCCGACGCACCGACCGAATTCACACTCATGGTCCATGACTGCGAAGAAGCCAATGATCCTACTATACTGAAAGCCTGCGGTCCCAAGCCTGAAATGTTCTCCGTGATCCAGATCTATGGTCTCAATCACGGAAATATGGAGGGAGCGGTATCGTCTCGTTCGAGCAAATTCCTTAAGACTTACACGATCCAAGAGGATGTCATCGCATTCGCCCAAGACGGATCATTCATCTATTCACGACTAATACAGCAAACGAAAGATCAGCTAAGCGCCATGAACGCCTACGGGCGCTGTCGCCTTCAACGCTGAGCGATTCAACTCGCGTATCAACGATCTTCAACTGCTCCCAGACGGCTCGCCGACGCAATCTCTTCTTAGGAGTTGCGGTCGAGATCCCTTTCGATTTGATATACTCTTCGGGCTAAGTTGACTTAACAAGCTGTAATGTAAACTTGTTGTAACAAAGAGCTTGTCTAATCTAGTTGGCGGCTAGATTCCCCAATTAATTGTTTTTTAAATTTCTGTCTTGCGCTTCATTTCATCTGGTGCTTGAGTGACATTATATGCAGGCATAAGTTGTTATGGCTGCTTAACCTCGAGAGTTAAGGGGACTTTCAATGCCTGCGCCTAAATCACTATTCAATCCATCCGCATTAGCGTTCGCTGTCTTCGCTGCTGTCATGGCATTCCCCGAAGCGGCGCACGCCCAAGGTGGTGGAGGTCTTTTCGACAGCTTCACCAACTTACTAACTGCCCTCGTCGACGTACTGACAGGCGTGTGGGCCCGCTTAGTTGGCATCATCGCTATCTTCGTCGCTGGCATTCTTTGGCTCTCTGGCCGTCTAGAGATGCGCCACTTCATTGCCGTGATCGGCGGTCTGATCCTAGTCTTTGGCGCAGCCGCGATCGTCGATGGCGTAGCTGGAGCGGTCTAATGCGGGATGAGCAGCCCGATATCGATCCTCTCTTTATCGGGTTAACCCGGCCACCCTTGGTGCTTGGCGTCCCTATAATGTGGTTCGGGCTGAACTTTATGTTCTTCGGCGTTGGTCTCATCGCGTTCACCGGACTGATCGGTAAGTTCTTATGGCTCGTCCTCGTTTCCGTGCCGCTGCATCTCTTCGGGTACTGGATGACGACCAAAGACGCGCATTGGATGTCAGTCTTCACCGCTTGGACCCAACATGCCGGTCCTACTCGCAACAAATCATTCTGGAAATCGAATAGTTTTTCACCTTAGGAGCTTTGTAAACACTCATGGTCTCGGCGCTTGCTCAGAAAGAAATGGCATTCGGGAAACACGTCTCTCGCGAGAAGGGTGTATCGAACTTCATCCCCTATTCACGGCACGTAGATGACCATACAGTTGCAACAGCTGACGGACTACTTCTTCAAACTGTAAAAGTCCGCGGTTACTCCTTCGAAACCGCCGACATCGTTGATCTCAATGCGCTAAAACGAATTCGCGAGACAATGCTCCGCGGCCTGGCAAATTCACGGTTCGCTCTCTACCATCACATTATTCGACGTGAAGTGTCGCAATATCCTGAGGGCGCGTTTGACGATCCATTCTGCCGCGCATTGGATGACAGGTACAAAGCCCGCTTGGCTGACAGCCGAATGTTCATCAATGAACAATATCTCACCCTGGTACGCCGTCCTCAACAGGGTGTCGTTGGGGGTGTGGCTTCCTTCCTCCAAAGCTTGAACTCAAAAGTCGATAAGCAAGCGCAATTTGAGCAGGAAGCGGCAGATCTAAAAGCCCTCAACGATGGGATGCAGAAGATTGAAACGACGCTCGCCAAGTATGGCATCTCACGTCTCGGCGTCTACGAACAAGACGGCGCTAAATATTCCGACCTCCTAAGTTTCCTAGGTTTCCTCGTAAATCACGAGATGATTCCCGTGCGACTGCCCCGAATGCCGCTGAATGATTACCTTCCCCGAAAGCGTATCTCATTCGGAAAAGAGAGTTTCGAGATCCGCGGAGCTGCTCCCTCGGACGTAAAGAATGGCGGCATCATTTCGATCCGAGATTATGGAAACACGACGGGCGCTGGCATCCTGGATAACTTATTGCGGCTGCCACACAGCTTCACGCTAACGCAATCTTTTGGGTTTGTGGATCGACAGATCGCTCTGACCAAAATGAAGCGACTGCAACGCCAGCTTAGGTCGGCTGAAGAACAAGCACGGACGCTCGATGCCGACCTGGACGACGCAATCGACGAGCTCACCGCTGGGGGCTCCGCATTTGGCGAACACCATCTTACTGTGACGGCCCTCGGTTCGTCTTTTGCTGAAGTCGACTCCGTCATCAGCAAGATCGACGGGGAACTGACCAGGTTTGGCATCATCGGTGTTCGTGAAGATCTGAACCTTGAGCCGGCATATTGGGCTCAGCTCCCCGCCAATTTCTCTATGATCGCGCGAAAATCGATGATTTCGACAAAGAACCTATCCGGTTTTTCGTCACTTCATACTTTTCCCTCTGGCCATTATCACGGCTCTGGAACTTGGGGGGAGCCTGTCTCGCTCCTCGAGACGACATCTGGATCTCCTTACTGGTTTTCATTCCATGACGACCGCGGTGTTGGCAATTTCACGCTCGTTGGGCCGACTGGCTCTGGTAAAACCGTCCTTCTCACGTTCTTAACGGCGCAGGCGCAGCGTCTGCGCGCAAACACAATCTTCTTCGACAAGGACCGCGGGGCTGAGATCTTCATTCGCGCCATTGGCGGTGAATACCTTCTCATCCATCCAGGCGAACCGACAGGCTTCAATCCTCTTCAACTGGCAGACACGCCGTCAAACCGGGCTTGGCTGCGCGAATGGATTGGTCAGCT
>CALFRH010000589.1 GCA_937919225.1 uncultured Parvularcula sp. | reverse complement strand
ATCGCTGGTGGCTTTTTGTTTGGCCAGTGGACCGGCACTGTGGCCGTTGTCCTCGCCGCCACCATTGGCGCCACCATCATCTTCCTGCTGGCGAAAACCGCCTTTGGTGATTCGTTGGCGTCCAAGGCGGGGGGCTTTGTCAAAAAGATGGAGGAAGGCTTCCGCGAGGGGGAGTTGAACTACATGTTCCTTTTGCGCGTGGTTCCAGCGTTCCCGTTCTTCGCGGTGAACATCGCGGCAGGCTTGTTGAATGTGAAACTGCGCAACTATCTGCTTGGTACTTTCTTTGGGATTATTCCGGGGTCAGCCGTCTACGTTTCCATTGGCAATGCCATCGGGGCGGGCACCGCCACCTTGGAAGACGCGGGCCTTGCCGCCGTCTTCACCCAGCCGCAGGTCTACATTCCCTTTATTGGCCTTGCGCTTCTCGGCGCCCTGCCCATCGTCATCAAGCGGTTTAGCGGCAAGTCCGTCGCTTAACCCCTCCGCTTACCCCCCATTTATAAGAATATGAGAGAAGAACCATGTCTACAAAAGTGAAAGCCGATATCTGCATTATTGGCGCTGGGTCGGGCGGCCTATCGGTGGCTGCGGGTGCTGCGCAACTGGGCAAAAAAGTCGTCATGTTAGAAGCCCACAAAATGGGCGGTGACTGCCTCAACTTCGGGTGTGTGCCCTCTAAGGCGATCCTTGCCGCCGGGAAAACCGCTCAAACCTTCCGCGATGCTGGCAAATATGGTGTTGCCCCGGTGGAGCCCTCGGTCGACTTCCAAAAGGTGCATGATCACATCCACAGCGTTATTGGGGCGATTGAGCCGAATGACAGTGTAGAGCGCTTTGAAGGCTTCGGCGTTCAAGTGATCCAGGAGCGCGGCGTCTTTACCGGCCCCAAAACGGTGTCGACGGAGAACTATGAGATCACGGCGAAGTTCTTTGTGATCTCCACTGGCTCCTCTCCCTTTGTGCCGCCGATTCCGGGGCTCGATGATGTCGACTACATCACCAATGAAACGATCTTTGATCGGACAACCTTGCCCACGCACCTTATTGTCATTGGGGGCGGGCCCATCGGGATTGAAATGGCGCAGGCCCACCGACGCCTTGGGGCGAAGGTGACAGTGGTGGAACGCGGTTCCATCATGGCAAAAGATGACCCTGAACTTGTCGATATTGTCCGCGATCATTTGGTGAAAGAGGGCGTGGACCTTCGCGAAAACACCATGGTTGAACGGGTGAGTAAGGCTGTGAATGGCGGCGTTATTGTTCATGCGACCAAGGATGGTCAACCGGTGGAGGTCTCCGGCTCCCACCTCCTGGTTGCCGTGGGCCGCAAGGCGAACTTTGAAAACCTTGGCCTCGAAAAAGCTGGCATCGACACGCACGCGCGCGGGATTAAGGTGGATGACCGCCTCCGGACCACGAATAAGCGGATTTACGCCATTGGTGACGTAATCGGCGGGCGTCAATTCACCCATGTGGCCGGGTATCACGCCAGTGTCCTTGTGCGGAACATGCTGTTCAAACAGCCCGCAAAGAACCAGGACTATTTGGCGCCGTGGGTGACCTACACGGACCCCGAGCTTGCCCATGTAGGGCTTAACGAGCCTATGGCCAAAGAGCAGGGGGTGAAATACACCCTTGCCGAATGGGAGTTCGAAGAGAATGACCGGGCGCAGGCGGAGCATGCCACCTCTGGCAAGGTCAAGGTTCTTGTCGGTAAGGGCGGCAAGATCCTGGGCGCCTCTATCGTTGGTAAAGGGGCAGGCGAACTCATCGGTCCCTGGGCCCTTGCGGTGGCGAATAAGCTGAAGATCAACGCGTTTACCGCGATGATTGCACCGTACCCGACTATTGGTGAAGTCAACAAACGGGCCGCCGGTGCGTTCTATACCCCAACCTTGTTCTCCAAAAAGACGCAGACCTTGGTGAAGGTTTTAGGGATGTTTGATTGATCTAATTTCCTTGAGATCCCGTGTCTGCGGTGCGTGACTTTGTCCCGCAACCGCGCACGGGATGACGAGTTTGGGAACAAGCACAGCTCTTTCGTCGTCCCGTGCGCAGTGCAACACTTTAGTGTGCACTGCAGACACGGGATCTCAGGTTGGGCAGATTGGGGGAGAGAGAATGACCGCCTACGTCTATATGATGACGAACAAACCTGACGGTGTTCTGTATACAGGTATCACCACAGATTTAGTGGAGCGAGTCGCGGCTCACCGGGAAGGGCGAGGGAGTGAGTTCGCTGCGCGATATAAGTGTCGCCATCTCGTCTGGTACGCTGACTTTGAAGACATCTCGGCGGCCATCGGTCATGAGAAGCGCCTCAAGAAATGGCGGCGGGCTTGGAAGGTAAAACTCATCGAAGAGATTAATCCCAGCTGGGAAGATCTTTATGGTGGACTTGTGGGGCTGTAAGTTTTGTTGCGTCAACGGTCCCGTGTCTGCAGTGCGTCATTTCATGCCGCACCGCGCACGGGACGACGATGCTCTTTTCATCGTTAAGTTTGTCATCCCGTGTCTGCGCAGCACGAAGTGGTGCTGCGCAGACCCGGGATCCTCACCCAACCCCAAACCGTTTCGCTGAAATATTGACATTCCCCCAGTCGCCTTGCGCAATCGGATCATCAGGTGCTTGGGCATCAACAACCAACCACCCATCGACGCTATAAACCAGACGAATAGGATGAATGGTTCGCGGGGCTTTCGATGTTGCCCTCAGCCGCACAATCTGCTGTCTACGGATGGCTTGGGCGATGGCCGCAACCCGCGGGTCATCCGCTGCCTTTTCTTCCTCTTGAAACTGAAATTGTTGTCGAGCTGTCTCGATTTTTTCCCTCACGCCGTCGGGAAAGCTCTCCAGCATCTTGCTCCGCGCCCGCGCGCCTGCGTCTTTCAGCCCCACCGCTTCAAGTGCGGGCATGGGGCGTGTCAGGATCATTGCCATGGCTTCCGCCTCATCGCCGGCGAGACCCGTCAGGCGCGTGCGGTAGTTAAACCCCAGCTCAATGCCCCCCTGGTTTCCCTGGTGCACAATGATGTGCAGGCCCGCTTCGGTAAGGGCGTCCACATCTCGTAAGATGGTGCGGGGGGCCACCTCAAGCTCTTCGGCGAGGGCACCGCTGGTCATCCGCCCACGATTCTGGAGCAGAAGCAGGATTTGTAAAAGTCGCGATGCCCGCAAACTCGCCTCTCAACCATGACATAAGATGTCATATTAAACCCTGTAGGCCCATCGCACAATCAAGGAGAATGCCCCTCAATGAGCACTGTCACCTATGGTACCGGCGCCCCGGACGACCCGTGGATCCTAAAGACCCCGCCTTTAAGCTCTGAATATCAGGCCTGGCGCGATGAGGAGGCGCTCGTCGTCCAGGTGGGCAAGACCCAGCTGTCCTACCAATGGCGGGCGATTGAGGACTGCCACCAAATGCTGCTCGCCCATGGGGAGTGGATGCCCTTGGGGAATGCCGATGAGGGCAAGCCGGTGAAGGAGGGAACCGTTGAGGCCTGGGCCCGCCGCGATGATAACCCGGTGGGCGGCTATTATGGCCTCCGGAAGGGCTATCGCGGACGGTTTGCGAATTATGTCACCCCTGTGCTTGAACTGCTGGGCCTCGTCGAACTTGAGCACAATGCCCGGAACAACCGTGTGCGGGCCTTAGAGGAGGGGTAGGTCGATGAGGTATGAGGCGACCACTGACATTAAGGCATCGGCCGAGGCGGTTTGGGAGATTATCACCAATCCTCAAACCCTGACCGAGGGAGGGCTCGGGATCAGCCGGTTTGAGGGGGCGCTTGGCCTCGGCGAGAAGGTAAAGCTCTGGGCTGAAGTCGCGCCTAAGCAAGCCTTTGCGCTTAAGGTAACGGCCTACGACCCTGCCGCGCGGATGGAATGGACCGGCGGCATGCCCTTCGGTCTGTTCAAGGGCGTTCGGCAATTCGTCCTTACCCCCCGTGGTCAGGGGACGCACCTATTGGTCACCGAAACGTTCTCCGGCCCCATGCTGGGGATGATTGCCAAATCAATGCCGGACCTTCAGCCCTCGTTCGACCAGTTTGTAGACGGGGTAAAACGACTGGCTGAGAAGAGACGCTAGATCGAGGGGTGCACGCCGCAGCACGTTAGTGTGCGGGGTAGACCCACTACTGTCCAGTTAAGCGCAGTGCACACTGAAAGGTAAGCGCTTCGCTGAAACGACAGACCTCCCCCTCCGCCCTTCGGGCACCTCCCCCTCCATGAGGGGGAGGAAAGAAACATCGTTGATGCTGAGGTTTCTTCCCCCGATTGGGGGGAAGTGGGCCCGTGCCGATAGGCACGGGGTCGATGGGGGCCAGGATGATGGTGCTACGATCAGTTGAGGATCCTGTTTCGTGCCCTTGAATACTCTGTTTTCATAGGGCCTAGCGAAGCTGTGGCGTTGGGCGCTTTCTATAAATGCGGAACCGAACACCTGTGGCGTAGACCCGGGATCTAACGTCACCCCGTCAGCTTCCTTGGCCACCGGCGGTGAAACCACAGCCACTGGTCGGGGCGGTGACGGATAAACTCACCGAGCTTGTCGTTGACCGCGGCGGTGAGGGCCTCGATATCCTTTGTCAGCTCCCCCTCGCGTTCCACCGTGATAGGGTCGTGTACGGTCATCGTGAAGCGCGAGCCGGTGTGCCTGACAATTTGTAGGGGAATGACAGGCAAGTTTTCTTTGAGCGCGAGGCGCGCCACTGCCGGGGCCGTCATGCAAGGATGCCCGAGAAGGGGGACTGATATCCCATCGTTCAGCTTTTGGTCAGTCAGCATGCAGAGGGAGAGATTCTCCTTCATGGCCTGGACCAATTCGCGGGCACCGCGGGGACCTTTTGGCACCTGGCGTCGGCTCATCGCCGCGCCGCGGAGGCGGATGATTTGTTCATCTACAATCGGGTTGTTCGCCGCGCGATAGACCACGGCGTATTTGAGCCCCCGATCAAAGAGGGTGGCGGCCATCGCCTCCCAATTGGCAAAATGACCGGAGACAAAGATAGCCCGCTCGCCGCTATCGATCAGCTGGCTTAAGGCCTCCTCATTCACCACCTCTGTCCGGTCAGCGAGCGTTTCAAGGTGCGCAAACTCTCCGACGGTCGACCCAAGGTTCTCCCAAACGCCGCGGAGGATGGCGGACCGCTCGGCCGCGGTCATGTCGGGGTAGATGAGTTTTAAATTGGCGTGCCCGCGCTTGTGAACGGGCCGCATCATGGGGCCGATCACCTTGAGAAGCGCGCCCATGCGCGCCGCCGCTTTGTCGATAGGCTGACGCCGACAGGCGCCCATGATCGCCTGCATCACCGCGGCCTCGACCTTATGCATAAAGGTAAGCGGCCGATCCTCCCGCGGTTTAGGCAAGGGGATCTCGGCATCCCAACGGGCACTTTCAGCGGTGGCGGTCATAGCGTGTTACGGGCCATTATCTGCGTGAGCGTGGCTTTTAGCCCATCTTGGGGGGAAAGCGCCATCCTCGCCGGGATGGAGGTGATTCCCTCCGCGTCGGCGGGGCTAAGACGCGCAAAATCCTTTTCGGTGGTTACCAGCTGGGCGCCAAGACTGGCCGCCTTGGCCTTAATGCAGTTGATTTCGGAGGGGCTGTAGGGGTGATGGTCGGCAAAAGGCTCAGTGTGAGCGATATTGGCTCCCGCCTCGGTAAGGCTATCAAAAAATTTCTGGGGACGACCGATGCCAGCGAAAGCCACCAACGGGCCTGAGGGTATCGCGGCCGTATCAATCTGGATGTGAGCGTCGAAGACGCGCTTGTCGGAGGGGAAGGTGGGCAGAGCTGCATCTCCGTCGCCCACCAAGACCAGGGCGTCGGCGCGCGCTACCCCTGCATCCGGTACCTCTCTTAAGGGCCCTGCTGGAAAGACAAGGCCATTGCCAAGACCTGCGGTTTTATCAATTAAAACAAACGAAAAATCTTTGTAAACGGAGGGGTTTTGAAAACCATCATCCATGAGGATGACGTCGGCCCCCGCCGCTGCTGCGGCTTGTGCCCCCTGGGCGCGGTCCTTCGCCACCCAGACGGGCCATTGCTGCGCCAGCATGCAGGCTTCGTCCCCGACGGCATTCGCTGTGTGCGCGTCGGTCATGCGCAAAGGGCCTTGTTCGTGTCCGCCATAGCCGCGGAGAAGAAGGTGCGGCGTATACCCCATTTCTGTTACCAAACGGGCCAGGCTATCGGCAAAAGGGGTCTTGCCCACGCCGCCCATGGTGAGGTTCCCAATGCAGATGACGGGGCAGCCCACCTTCGTCGGTTGCGCCTGCGCAAGCTTACGGGCGACGACCGCGCCATAGATCCAGCTGAGCGGTCTTAAAAGCCGGGCGAGGGGATGGCGTCGTCCGTCTGGCCCCTGCCAAAAAGATGGGGGATGCCTCATGTCGGCGGAGATGTAGGTGCCTCAAAGACGGGCGGAAATATCGCCGACAAGGCCGTGATCGTTTCAGTGAGCACCTGTTCGGCGCCTTCCTCTGACCACTGAAGCGCTCTTGACGACATCGTTTCGCGGGTTCGGGCGTCTGTGAGAAGACGGAGAAGCGAGGCACTCAGGTCCCGCTCATTGCGCACCAGGGCAAGAGCGCCCGCCTTTCGCATGGATTGAAAGGTCTCTTGGAAGTTAAAAACATTCGGACCCGTCACAATAGCGCTGCCAAGGCGGGCGGGTTCCATGGGATTGTGCCCACCCACCGGCGTTAAGCTGCCGCCGATAAAAGCAACATTGGACAGCCTGTAAAAGATCCCTAGCTCGCCCAGCGTATCGGCGAGATAGACTGCGGTGGCTTCGCTCGGCAGCATGCCTTCGCTGCGCCGGGTAAGCGGCAAGCCGGCGTTCGCGATCAGCGTTGCCACTTCGTCCCCCCGGTTGGGGTGGCGGGGGGCAAGGATGGTCAATAACCCCGGTAGATCAGCCGTTAACTGACGATGAACGTCGAGGATAAATTCCTCCTCGCCCGGATGGGTGCTGGCCGCCAGCCAAACGCACCGATCACCCACGCTCTTTTGGAGGGTTGCTATTGCTTCGTCATCCGATGGCAGAGGTGGTGCTGCGCGTTTAAGGTTACCCGGCATTGTAACGTCTCGCCCTGCAAGAAGGCCGAGCCGTTCGGCATTGCCCTCGTCTTGTCCCAGGATCACTTGAAACGCATCGAGAAGGGCCCTTGCCGTCCGTGGGCGGCGCGACCAGCCTCTAAAACTCTTTGGTGACAGCCTGCCATTGACAATCGCTAAGGGGATAGCGCGGCTTTGTGCTTCGCCGATCAACACAGGCCAGAGTTCTGACTCAACGAATAGCCCTGCGTCCGGCTGCCAATGGTCGAAAAAGGCCCTTACAAAGTCTGGTTGATCGATTGGTGCGTACTGATGAATAGCCGTCGCGGGTAATCGCTCAGCCATAAGCTCGGCGGAGGTGACGGTGCCCGTGGTGACAAGGAACCGCACCTTGGGCATTTGGCTGGATAGCCGGTCAATGAGCGGCAGAATGGAGAGGGATTCCCCAACACTTGCGCCATGGACCCACAATAAGGGCGCCTCGGGCCGCGGGGTGCTCGCCACTCCTCGACGTTCGCCAATGCGGGCTGCATCTTCTTTTCCTGCCTTTAACCGTTGTTTGAGCGCGTAGTTTGCGACCGGCTTCAAAAAACTCGTGGCAGCACGATAAGTTCGTAGGGAGAAGGGCGCGCGAGGTGTTGGCGCGATGGGGTGTTTGGTCACGGGGCCTCCGCCGGTGTCAGGCGCGGCAGGGCTGCAGGATCTATCGGAGCCCGTCCCATCATTTCATCCGCCTGCCTGGTAATTCGATTAAGGCTCTCTTCCACTGCTTGACGACCTTGTTCAAGGGCATCTTCTCCGCGGCTATCAATGGTCACAGGGTCGCCAAAAACAAAAACGCCCTTTGCCAACGGGTTTGGAAAGGGCAACAAAAACCGATCCCAACTGTTCAGCTGCATGCCGTGGGAGATGCTGTACGTCATCGGTAGGATGGGACGGCCGCTTAGGCGAGCAAGCTGGGCAACGCCCGCTTGTGCCCGTTGGCGGGGCCCGCGCGGTCCATCCGGCGTGATGCCGGTGTTTGTGCCGTTTTTGAGATCCTTAATCAGGGCCTTCAGAGCCGCCGCCCCGCCTTTACTCTTCTCTTTCTTGCGCGGATTGGCAGCAGAGCCGCGGCGAGCGCCAAAACCAAACTGGCCGATGACCCGTGCGATGATCTCACCGTCCGCGTGGTCAGAAATCAGCATTCTAAAATCGCGATTCTGGGCTTTTTGCAGCACCCCCATCATCAAGAGACGAGAGTGCCAGAAGGCGCAGATGAAGCTCTCCCCCGAATCGATGAGCTTTTGGTGAGCCTCATAATTGACCATCTCCCAAGAGACAGTTCGCTCGACCAGGCGAATATACCCGGCCGCCACAGGGGGCAGGCTGGCCAGAAGAAGGGGATGAAGGCTCTTTTTGCGGGCCACAACGCACTCCGCTAAGGTGTGGGGCCCTATAGCGCGGTCTGCCCGCGAAAATCAAAGGCTTCACACGAACGCCATCAACTGACGCGAGGATTTCTTGTCTCAATCATCGACCGTAGGTCTCGCGGGTCGGCTGTGGCGCGGCTTTCTTGGCACCTATAAGGCGCGGCTTGGCCTCGCCCTTTTCTTTATGGTGGGCCTCGCCGCGGCGGAGGCGGCTTTCGTGCTCCTCACCCAATGGATTTTTGCGGGGTTAGAGCCGGGCTCGTCCGACCGATTCGCGGTGGATGCGAGTACAGTGATGGTGTGGGGCCCCGTCTTTGTCGTCATTCTTGGGGTGGCCCAGGCGGGATTCTTCTACCTCCAAGCGATTACATCTCAGAATGTGGCCATCCGAACCTTGCGCGATTTGCAAAAAGCGATGTTTGCCAAGATTGCGACCCTCGACCTCGCCCAGACAGCGGATGATGGCAGCGGGCAGTTCGTCTCCCGCTTCACCAACGATATGGGCATTTTGCGGGAAAGCCTCACAAGGGCGCCCCAGGCGGTGCGAGATATTGTTCGGCTCGTCGGGCTGGTCATCATGCTGGCGGTGATTGACTGGGTCCTGTTTGTTTCTGTCCTGCTGATTTACCCCACTGTGGGCTACCCTGTGGCGTGGCTGGGCTCCCGCGTGCGGTCCCTTGGCCGGTCCGTGCAGCAGCAGATTGGGGATATGACCAATGTCCTTAGCGAGACCATGCGCGGCCAGCGGCTCGTCAAAACCTATCAGCTAGAGGCGTATGAGCGGGATCGGTTGGGCGCAGCCTTTGATGAGCGCTATACCCTCCTTGATCGTCTCATCCGTATACGCGCAGCGAATGAGCCCATTATCAC
>CALFRH010000588.1 GCA_937919225.1 uncultured Parvularcula sp. | reverse complement strand
AAATTGTTTGGGAAAAGGCGGCCAAAACACAGATGACTTAAGGGAGACGAATGGTGCGGTCGGCGCACCATGCTTTATTTAAGATATTGATTTGTATAAGAGAAATTGTCTGAAGAACTTTGTCATTTGTCCCCGGACGTAGGGTCCGGTGAGGAGGTCTTTAAGTCTTTTGCGATGGTTCGTTTTAGCCATTGTCTAAATCGCAGAGGAGCCTGATCGTCCCAACGATCTGCACGCATATATAGAACGTATTCCCCATATAAGGGAGGGAAATGCTCCGAATGCAAGCCAATTGCTGACAGGCGTCCGCGCTCAAGGTCGCGAGAAGCGGTGAGTAGGTTCGCGAGGGCGATACCACGTCCCCGACGGGCAGCCTCAAATGTAATATGTCCTTGGGAAAGGCGGGGCCCACTCCATTCGCCCGTTTGCTCAACACCGTATGCGCCCAGCCAGTTTGCCCATGTTTCATAACCGTCTTCATGCAGTAGACTGTGGTCGAGCAAATCTTGAGGCGTGTTGATAGGTGTCTGCTTATCCAAATAGTCCGGGCTGCAAACAGCAATGATCGGAACGCGGGCGAGTTGAAAATCGCGCACAAGAGAATGGGGTGCTGGATTATCCTCGTAGGTAGCAACGAAGCGAATATCGACGTCCGCCTCATGTAAAGAGAAATCGGGACTTTCCTCTGATGGCTTTAACACAAGGGCGAGGTTCGTGTTCTTTTCCTCAAAAGCGTCCAGCCGTCCTGATAGCCAGTGAAATGCAAATCCGGGTGCGCAGTAAATTGATAACTCGCTATGATGACCTTGGTTAAGCAGGTCCAAAGAAGCGCGGCAGATATTGTCCATGGCTGTCGCGACGACGGCGTGGTACGCCACGCCCTCAGGGGTTAGGATTGACCCTGACGGGCGCCTGTCGATCAGCTGGACCCCAAGCCAGGTTTCCAAAGACCGCAAATGCCGGCTCACCACGGCGTGGTCACGATCTAAAGAATTGGCTGCCTTTCTGATCCCGCCCTGCCGGGCGACCGCGTCGAAGACCCGCAGGGCCTCGAAGGGAGGCATATCCTGACGACGGGGGGGGACCGGTATGAAAGGAGGAGAGGAGGGGGGCTGCTCCATCATATGGGGTATCCGCTTGATTGAGGCGTGGTTGAAGTTCCAATATTTGTCGGTTTGGGCCAACGATGAATCGCGACATCTCTCCGGGAGATGAACATTTCCATACTAGCGAAGGCTAACGCCGTTGGTGGTGCATTACAAGCACCAGGTGGTCTTGAGTTCGCATCTGGCCGTTTATGTGAAGTTAAGATGACATCTGTTTGTCGGCAATGACCCGACAACTGAAACACAAATCGATTCAGCGTAAACATTCGTAGGGGCTTAGAATGAAGAAAGATCTCGGACTCAAAGGCAAACTGTTGCTGGCCGCAGCGGTGGTGCCTCATGTCGCTGTAGGGTCAGCTACCGCGCAGACCTTCGCGGAGACATTAGACGAAGAAGACATCATCACGGTGACGGCATTTAAAAGAGGCGAGCAACGCCTGGAAGATGTGCCCATAGCCATTACCGCCATATCTGACACAGAAATTGATCAGCGGGGAATCGCGGCGATTACGGACTTGCAGTTCGCTGTTCCTGGGCTGACCATGCGCGAGGATGGTCCGGGCAGCAATACCATCTTCTTGCGTGGTATTGTTAATCAGT
Organism: uncultured Parvularcula sp.; assembly: GCA_937919225.1. Lineage (GTDB taxonomy): Bacteria > Pseudomonadota > Alphaproteobacteria > Caulobacterales > Parvularculaceae > Parvularcula. The sequence goes on along the minus strand of CALFRH010000588.1, from coordinate 810 downwards.
ACGGTAATGGGCCCGTCGTCGGGCAGTATCTTGATGAGATACCCATGACGTTGACCGCTGCTGATCAATTGGACGTGCGTGCGCTCGACTTAGAACGGATCGAAGTATTGAAAGGCCCTCAAGGCACGCTCTATGGGCAGGGGTCTGTTGCAGGTACCGTCCGGTACATCACCAAAAAGCCAGTCCTTGACACTTTTGAAGGGCGGGCGTCGGCGTCAACGGGGTTGGTCGAGGACGGATCAGCCTTTTGGGAAATACAGAATGTAATCAACCTGCCGCTTGTTGAAGAGCGCCTTGCCCTGCGGATAGCGGCGCATGTGCAGGGTGGCGGCGGTTGGCAAGATCAACCAGAGGCTGGCATTGAGGATGGCAATGAGCAGAATCTGACAAATATCAGGACGAAGCTCTTGTGGGATGCCAGTGATTGGCTTGATGTTGAGCTGACCTACATTTACTTCCGCAATGACACAGAACTTGGTCTGGGGTATGAAGATGAAGACCGGACAGTGTTTGTTGCGGGTGATCCGTCAACTGTCCTTATTCCCAAGATTCAAGAGAACCATATTGGGAACGTCACGATTACGGCGGACCTTGGTTTTGGTGAATTGACGAGTGCAACGTCATACATCGATAATGACCATCAATATCCGTTTGCGTACCAGTGTGGTCCCGATACAAATTGTGGTCCCTTTGAGGGAAATGACGATCGTTTTGACACAGGCTCCCTATTCACACAGGAGCTTCGCCTATCGTCTCAAGGCGATAGCGCTCTTCAATGGACATTTGGTGTGTTCTACGCCGACATTGAGG
>CALFRH010000587.1 GCA_937919225.1 uncultured Parvularcula sp. | reverse complement strand
AGGCCTGCCTTCATCATGCCGCGAAGGCAGGCCTTTGACAAATGCCAATAGGATTTCAGGTTCACGGCGATGACCTGGTCGAAATCCTCAGGCTTCATCCGCATCATGAGATTATCTTTGGTGATGCCCGCATTGGCAACAAGAATAGAAAGGCCCCCCATCGCCTCTGACGCCTGGCCCGGCAGGGCATCGACCGCGTCGGGGTCGCTTAGGTTACAGGGCATAACATGCACCCGCTCCCCCAGTCCAGCCGCATGGCTTTCGAGCTTTTCCGCGCGGGTGCCAGAATGAGCCACCGTTGCGCCTTGAGCATGGAGAGCTTTGGCAATCGCGCCGCCAATCCCGCCCGTGGCGCCGGTGACGAGGGCTGTTTTGTCCGTAAGATTAAACATGAGGTATCCTTTATCTCGTTCATGAAGCCACGGCATCGCGATACGCGGCCAAATCATCCGGGCTGCCCACACGGAAGGCGGTGGTGCCCTTCGCAATGCGTTTGACAAGGCCGGTGAGCACCTTTCCCGCCCCCACTTCAACAAATATCTCTGTGCCCGCGTCGGCCATCGCCCCAACACTCTCGGTCCAGCGGACCCGGCCTGTTACTTGTTCGGTAAGGGTACGGCGGATCTCGTCAGGGTCCGTCACCGGCGCGGCGAGCACGTTCGAGAAAATAGGCACCGCGGGCGCGATGATATCAGTCTCCGCCAAGGCCGCAGCCAGTTTCTCTTGCGCGGGGGCCATGAGAGTGGAGTGGAACGGGGCCGATACGGGCAGCAGCAGAGCGCGCTTGGCGCCCGCTGCTTTCGCCGCTGCACAAGCGGCCTCCACGGCCGCCTTGGCGCCGGAGATCACCACTTGGCCAGGCGAATTGTCGTTCGCAAGTTCAGCCCCCGTGTCGCCAAGAACCGCTGTCATCTGATCGAGATCGAGCCCAATAATCGCGGCCATCGCCCCCTCCCCCACGGGCACCGCGGCCTGCATCGCTTCCCCTCGTAGGCGGAGGAGTTTAGCGGTATCGCTCAAAGAGATGGCGCCCGCGGCGCAGTAGGCGGCATACTCACCCAGGGAGTGGCCAGCCATGGACGTAATGGCGGCGATCGCCAGACCCTCCTCCTGCAAGACGCAGAAAGCCGCCATCGAGACCGCCATAAGGGCCGGTTGCGTGTTGGCGGTGAGGGTTAAATCCTCCGCTGGACCGTCAGCAATCAGACTAGAGAGTTTTTCCCCAAGCGCCTCGTCCACCTCGTCGAACACAGCCTTGGCAGCGGGGTACGCCTCAGCGAGGGCCATGCCCATACCAACCGCTTGGCTGCCTTGACCGGGGAAAATCAGACTGATGGCGGGGGATGGGTTGGTCATACGCTCTCTCACTGGGGCTTTCGATAAAGTCGGCGACCCTTAGCCAAGTCAGCACCCGATGCCAAACCATCATCGGATCTACCGCACTTTTCAGTGTCGCCCCGGCCGACCATAGGGAGCGCCGGGGCCCATCTCCTACTTTTTCACCCACGACGAGGTGCTGGGCCCCGGCGTGCGGGCTCGTCCGCTTTTGCGGTCTCACCCTTACCGGGGCGACGGAGAAAGGATGTCATCTTACCAGAGTAAAATGGAGCCTTCCGCGAAACGCAGCGCTCATAAAAGACTTAGGCTCCTACCGCCCGTGCGCCACGGGCACCTGGGTTCCTCGGGCGCAACGCTCAAGTCGGCTCAGCCCGCCCCACGCCTCAAAAGCCGCTGATGCCTTTTCGCGCACCATGGCTTGATCATAGGGACCCTCCGCCTTCACGCCGCCAAAGAACACCCACATCACATCGTCGCCAGCAACATTTCCAGAAAACCGATTACGACGGGTGATGTCGAGGGTGGCGGGAAGGCCATTGACCGCCCGGGTCAACGCCACGGAGCCCTCTCCGATTCGGGGGCCTATATCGCCCACAATAAAGGGAATAGGCTGACAGGTCCGTGCGCCAGAGCAGCCCTTTGTCCGCCAGGCCACGCCAAAGGTACCAAGAGCGATCCCGCTATCCCGGCGGACCACGGCGTGGGACACCCGAAGGGCATCCACATAGCGGCGTTGGTCATTCTCTCGAAAGCGTTCGTCGGCGAGGGCGGTGGGAGAGACAAAAAAGCCGGACCCGCCCCTTTGTTCAATGGGTTTCACATTGCGCACCGTCCGCCCTGCGATGCGGGCCGTCCCCTCCCCTAAGATCCCGTACCAGTTAACGGCCCCCACCTCTGGGTCATCCCATCCCGCCTCACGGATACGGGCAACATCATCCATGAACTGCCCTGTACAGACAGCATTACTTTTTGACCCATGATAGGAAGCGCCGTCCGGCAAATAGACCTTTCCGGCGTTGCACAGATGAATAATCGCTCCCGCCTCGGCATTTGTGGGGTGATAGGCCCGCGCACTGCCGTCTACATTCACACGCATCGGGGCCATCGCCACGAATGAGCCGTCGCGGAGGGCGAGGAAGCGGTGCTCCCCCGCGCCATTGCCTTCCGCCTTCACTTCGATTGTGCCGTCGCAACTGCCGCTGCCCAC
>CALFRH010000586.1 GCA_937919225.1 uncultured Parvularcula sp. | reverse complement strand
ACCGCACCGACGAAAGCCGCCGTTCGCGCCGCGCGCAGCATCGGTCTAGATGGGCTCAAACCAGACCTTCTCCGCACCGCAGAATGTGCCAAAACTCAAGCGTTTCTGACACCGGCGAAAACGGCCGTTTTAGGCAGTTCCAAACTTTACATAATGAACCCTATGCGCCGTCAAGCCAAATCAAGAGTACATTCAGACGGTAGGTGAGCAGGCGTTTCTCTTGTGTTGGGTGGTAGTCCACATGGTAGTACGCTGCGTCGAAGGGATCGTTGTACGAAATTTCTGGCTTACGCAAGATGTGCGCGGCGGTAGTACCGCGCTTCTTGACTGCGGGCGACTGCGCCGTCCTCGGCAAGGAGGGCGTACCGCCCTCCGTTGCATCCTCCCTGTGTCGGCTACTCTTGTGAGCGTTTCTCGCCTTTGAGCAAATGCAGCCGGTCCCTAAAGTGGCTTCTCAGTCTACTACGCCACCATGCTAGATATTCTTCATCAGAGAGTTCATTTCCGCCAATCGGACTCTCAGCGAAACTTGAAGAGCGAAAAGCACGAACGGCGTTCTCCATTTGTTCGTCAACAGAAAGGCTGAACTCCAATGCCTCCGATGAATCTGATACCCACAGCGTTACGTATTTATCCAAGTCATTTTCAACGGTAAGATCAATCGCCGAGTGAACTCCATGCCAGAGTTTTCTTTCGCCGACATCAAGTTCACCGACAGATGTTTTATGGAAAAAATCTTCTGAGGCCCATCCAACAAGCGCTGAAAGGTACGGCGCATTTTCCCATGACAACCTCTTCCAGCCCATTTTCGAAAGCACAGGACCAGCTCCAATACCTTTACTGTAGCTCAGAAAAAGCACGCTGGGATTCCTGTTTAAAGCAACATTGAAGAGCTTGTTTCGCAGGAAAGTGCTAAGTCTCCGACGCCTATAGTCTGGCCTTGTCCATCCAGTCGCCATTTCATATATAAATCCACGGGGTGCAAGTGGGAGGTTTTGCCTTCCAAAAATCCTATCTGAGATACGTGGGCTCATTATAGGTCTTATGCTTACATAGGAGACTATGTCTGACCCCAAAACTACTATTGCGGCATTTCTATCGACAAAGCGCCTAATAAGTGTTTCCTTTTCATATGACACCAAGGCTGGCTCTGCTGCTATGCTAGAGGCCAATTGATCCCAATTAAGTTCTGAAACATCTTGCTTACTCAAATTCGCCAGAGTCGTGCTTACTTCGGAGTTATGTCTTGCGTCCATGGTGTACACCAGGAAGGGGTAGCTATCGGCATCATAACTTTGCTCGCTGCCTTCAGCAAGACGCTCTATTCGCTTTTCAATCTTTTCATCGACACCTCCTTCACTCTTTAGGACAAGAGACTCTCTAATTATTAATTGGTATCTTTCGAGCATAGCTGCCTCTAGTCTTCTTCCTTCAATTCGAATATGCCTAGCATTGGCAGTTGAATTTTCGACTTCAAAAATCGGATCGACAATATAAATCGCCCTATCCAAAAATACTTGAAGATTAAACGCATTTATCCGTCTGGTAAATACATTAATTCGTATATTCTTATTTTCACGGCAGTTATTCAAAGAGCTTAGTAGTCTTTGACTCTTTTGGGGGTTATCAATCGCAACAGTTCGTTGTATTTTTTTATTACCATTTCTCATTTGATCTTCGATGTATTCGAAATATTTTGCCTTTTCTAATACGCTATTTCCAGTCTGTGGATTTTCCTGAATTGACATCAAGAATATACTGCTGGACTCTTTTGCATCTTCGAGCATGCTTTCGTAAGCTTGGGCTGTGTCCAGTAGTTCTACTCTGGTAATAATTCGCTTGCTAGCTATTCGCCTTGCTGTAGAGTAAATTAGTGCGAGCAAGAGCACCACTATTATTATTATAAATCCCAAGTTTGGATTTGTTGAAATTAAAGTGAAAAAATCAGCAAAAGGACGAATTCCAGTTATTGCTATACTTCCTGTTGCTGCGACAATCGCGATGACTGCGCGAATAACTTTCCTCATCGGTACTCCCCCCTGGAATCTGTTGCGACAGTTAAGGGGGTTGGAAGTGTTCGTGCAAGAGATTGGAGTTATTTCCTAGATCAGGACTTGCGTCCGGGAGTTATTATGCACCGCCGGTTCTTATTAGCGACAAGTGAGCTTACACCTCTCCCTTCCAACCTACATCAAATCCGGTGACACCTACGGCTGTGCGTCAATTGCCTTCCGCCGCAAGCGGTCTCCCGAGAAGTCAAGTGACCCATCCCCGGAAGGTTTGATTGACCGTCCCAGCCGCGCTTTGGCGCGGCTTCATTTTGGGACGCTCGCCGCTGGGCAAGGGTTCAAGCCCTGGGCGGATGGTTGGTTCCGCCACGGTTCCAACTGTGGGGATGATCTATGAGTAAGCTGTAGTAAGAACGGTGTATCGCAGGGACGTCCGTGAAAACTCTCTCGGATGCGCGAGGGGTTGGCACTGCGGGTTTGTTGGGCCGTGCGCTTCACCCCATTGTGCTACAAATCAAGACTAGGGCCTTCTCGGTGGCGGGATCGGCGTGGTCGGGTTGCTCCGGCTTTCCGCGTGCGTGTGAATTCTGCTTTGCGCTCTTCTCGGCTCTTTTGAACCGATTGATCTATCTGCACTCTGTCTTGCGTCAGCTCAGTCTCGATGGACTTGCGGCGTGCGGCGATGAAGGCTTGCTTTTCCTTAGTGCGGTCTTGATCTGCTTTCGCGCGGGCATCCTGCTCTACACGCCGCGTAGCCTGCTGTTGTGCAAGAGCCGAGCTCTCTTCCCGGTTCTTTGCTTCGGTGCCTTTCTTGCGCCCTGTAAATCGATCTATGAAGCCGAGCACCCCTTTACGGAGCCGCGCTTGATGTTCAGCCAGTTGTTGCTTTCGCTCAGCGACTTGTTTGGCACGCAGGTCCTCAGCTGCTGCGCGTTGCAATTCTTGTCTGCGCCTTTGCTCTTCCTTGAGTCGCGCCAGTTTTTCGGCGGCACGCTGATCCTCTTGCGCCTGAAGGTCCGCAAGCCGCGTTGTCACACGTTCAGCGGCGATCTCATGGGCATTGGCTTTATCAGGCAAGTCATCAGGCGTACCTAGTCGATCCCGCACCTTTCGTGCTTTCACGCCTGTGTAGCGGGATATGGCATAGGCCTCGCCCTTGTGATCGACGGCGATATGGCCCCGCCGATCTCCTTTGGCGAGGATGAAACCATGGGCTTCGAGAGCATGTGCAAAAGCAGCGCGACTATCGGAAATCGCCCAAGCGTCTTGAAACACTTCCTTTGTCTGTTGGGGGTCACGCTCCGCGCGTTTGCATTGTTTCCACTCCGCCAAAGTAAAGTTGCGAGGATCGCGTTCTTCGTGACGTGCAAACCCGCGCGGCATCTGCCATCCGTGTTCACGGTATAGCTCCCGCGAAATTTCCTGCATCTTCTGGCGCGTATATGAGAGTTGAACGGCGCGGCCTTCCTCGGCCTTGATCCGGCTCCACACAGCATGCGCATGGGTACGCCCGTTTTTGGTGTGCAGAACAATGGCGCGAGGCTGCCCTTCCAGCCCAAGCCGCTCTTCGACCCGATCAATGGTCTTCTCGAATTCCTCTGGCGATACCTCTGAGTCCTGCGGTGGGTTCAAACTCAAACTGAAGAGATGCTGTTTGCACTTGGTGGCGCGGGACATCGCGTAAGATTCGCGAAACGCCCCATGCAAGTCATCGGCAACAAAGCCCCGCACATCATGCACCTGTACCCGGTCATTCTCATCCTTCATCAAATGCCGGGCGAGATCGGTGGCACCACCGCGCTGATTGCCGACCAGGATCATATCTCAGACTTTCCGAAGCCTAAGAGCAACAAGCAACTCAGCTCGGATCGTAGCGACGTCTTGCAGAGCTTTTCGAAGGTCACGCTCTAGCTCAAGTTCGTAATTTACGCGCCCTTCTTCAAGGGCGAGCAACAGACGACTCAGAGCGTTGAATACACCTGACTTGCCAAGAAGACCAAGTACCTTCGCAAGAGCAGCATGATCGTCGCGCACAGGTTTTGAGACATCAATGGACGCGCCGTCCCCGAATAGGCATTCGCGAATAT
>CALFRH010000585.1 GCA_937919225.1 uncultured Parvularcula sp. | reverse complement strand
GTTCTACGGCTTGAGGTGCAAACCGATTGTAGACGTTGTAGATATTGAGTCCGATGCTGGCCAAGAGCAGGACGGCCCAGAAAAAATAGGCCGGGATTAGATTGGCCGTATTGTCAGCTCTCTGAGGCTTGTTTAGTTTCTTGGGCGTCGGCTGCTGGCCATAGACTTTATACGACCGCTGCTGGCCATGGACGTTGTAATTAGGTTGAGTCATGTTGATAACCTGCTACATCTTCATCGGTGATAAGTCCCCTGACCTTCAGTATTGTGTGGAATCGCTCTAGGTCATTCTCTTGAACCACCGCAAACTCCATAAACTTCCCTCGAGCTTGCTTTGTCGTGCTTCCATCCAGTGCACACACAAATTGAGGTCCAGGATCTCCCTCTTCCAGGGTTAATCCGGTCATCCCAATCAGGGTCGGTGCTAGTTCTTCAGAGGGCAAAGACAGAAGTGGCTGACAGAACCGTGCCCGCATCAGTGCAATCTCACTGTCAACGAACACCTCTCCTGAATCCAGTGTTTTTGAGTGGTGCATGGACTCCTGACGCCCAACGGCATTGGCATAAATGCCATAGGCTGGTGCCGTGAAACATGCGAATGCAAAGACGAGAGCTTCAACTTTCATGGCGTGAGACGAGTGTGAGACGGGTGTGAGGCGAGCAACTGGCACAGTTAAGGGGCTCACAGTGCCTCACGCATTGATAAATGAGGACTTCAAGCGTTTCTGGGTCGTGTGCGTGTGTGCGTGACGTGCGTGTGTGAGGTCTCACACCATGGATTTAGGGGGTGTACAAACCTCACACACAGATGACTGTCACATTACGCACCGGGGAGAGAGATGGGTTTGGGCTTACTGAAAAAGTCAGCCGCTGTTTTAGTCGGTGCACCAGGAAGCACAGGGGCCTCAACGGTGAACCCAGCGGATAAGCTCGCGGGCTGGCTGTTCTCATGCATAATCTCTAAAACCTTGCCGACAAGAGCGGTGCCGTCAGCCACGGAGCTGAAATAGTTGGCGACAGGCTTTGCAAGCTGGGTTAATTGTTCGTCTGTCTGCTGAGCCAATAGGCCAAGCTCAGACACCTGTTGGCCAACAACTCCCCCAAGACCATTAGCAAGCGCTGACGCCTCTGAGTGAGGTGGCGGAGTAGTGGCTTTCTGTTTGTTAGAACCGCCAAAGCCTTGACCTGTGGTGCTTTTCTTTTCAAAAACTGACTTATCCATAGTTACTCTTGACTCATGCTGATTTGACGTTTGCAAGCTGATAGCGCGTTTTCCATGGACATTCCTTTCTTTACGTAGCCGCCAAACAGCGCCAAGGATTCGACTTCATCAAGTGAATAATGGCTCTTCACCATCTTTAGAAAAACGCGCCAATTATAAAAAGATATTCGAGACACCTCTCGGCGAATCTTTTCTGCAACCCACTTGCGCGCCTCTTGTTCTGTTAGCAATACGCAAATTTCCATCAATGCTCTACGAAAGAATGCGGCTTTCAGCCTTCAAGCTGAACGAGCGCTGAACATTCACGGAACCGTCATGGAACGTTCTATGGATGTTCAGCCTGTGTTCATGTCCATAGGTTAGCACAAGGTTGCTTATATGCAACTCATATAAGCTAATAAGCTTTTATCAAGAACCTATTAGCTAATCGGTTGCTTTCGGTTAGTATTCGGTAGTAAATAAGCAACCATAGGCGGTTTTGTGGCTAGCAAAGTTTGGGCGACGGTTTCGGATCAACTGGCAAGAAAACTGGAAGTGCGTGCGACTGAGGAAGGAAGATCAAAAAGTGATCTAATTTCCTATCTGCTAGAAACAACCATGAGCGCTTGGGAGAGTGGAGAGCCTATCTCTGAAGCTGTTAAAGACCTCAGGCTAGCCATAAAGAATGAGGACCCCACCGGAGCCCTCGCTGCACTAGAAATTATTGAAAAGGGGTTAACTGATTAACCCACGCGATCTCGACCCTCAAAAGCAGCCCTGGGAAAAGGACTCACCGACTGACCCCGCGATCGCGGCCCATGAAGGTATCACCAGAGATCAATTAGAAGATCGTTGGCTGAAAACCAAGGACGACGAGTGACCTTGGCGAAGAGCGATCGCACCCTAAGCAGACACCAGCTGCTCCACTGATACGGTCTCTGAGATCAGCTCAGTGTTATCAATACAAAGCGTGAAGAAATGAGCTGTCACCGCTGCATTGTCAGGGTGCTCATAAAAGTCGCCAGGTAACCCAGAGATCATCTTGTTGTATGACTCGTACAGAGGAGCCCACAGCGCAGTCTCTTCATGCTCATCCTTAGCATAAGCATAATTTCACCTTAATCAAATCAGCCCGACTCTGGGATGCCCAGGACTGCATAGCAACAAAGCATTCGTCAGATAGCTCTATCCGTTTATGGATGAACTCATGGTCTGTCCGAGCTGTATTAGTTTCCCCATCGACTGTCCAACATAAAGAGATCGATCAATGCTTCGACTACACCATTAGTCCAACCAAAACCATCCTGTGTAGGGTACTCTCCACCACCTGCCTGTTTGGTCACGTCACATACATCGTACTTCTCCATCATTTTGCCGGTTTCTCCATACACTCTGCTTGCGAGTGCAACGAATCGCTCAGCAATCTTGCGAGCCAGGTCTTCATACCCATAATTGAGCAGCCCCTTTACTGTCAACCATTGTAGAGGTGCCCAACCATTTGGAAAATCCCATTGTTGTCCCGTTTGGTTCAAAGTTGTTACAACACCACCAGGTTTCAAAAAATCACTTTCAATCCTTTGTGCAACTCTCCGAGTTTGTGAATCATTGGCCAAATTGAAGAAGAGTGGAAACATCCCAGCTAATGACAAAACACTACTTTTTCGATTTTCAGTCCAACAATAATCACAAAACCAGCCTTCAGCGTTATCCCAACAGTATTTCAATATGGCATTCCTACGTGCTTCAGCAGCACTTTGGTCAAGTTGTAGTTACATGTTGGAAATTAAGCAGTTTAAATCGACCGGAATGATTTCTGTAGTTCGGATGGTTGACAGTTTCCAGCC
>CALFRH010000584.1 GCA_937919225.1 uncultured Parvularcula sp. | reverse complement strand
TGAAGCGATTTTGGTCTCGAACGAACATAAAGGTTAAATGGTCACCGCACCCTAGCGCTTGGAAACGCTCCCGCGTAAGTTGGAGAGATGACAAAACCGTTTTCTCTTCTTCTTCTTGGCGCGGGCAATATGGGCGGGCCGCTTTTTAATGCCTGGGCGCAGTCCGGACTGCGCGACACTGCCCGCTCTGCCGTCGTGGACCCCAATCCGTCTGACCGTATTCTGACGACCTGCAAGGAGGTCGGCATTGCCGTAAACCCCGTGGAGGACGGCAACGGCTATGATGTTTGTGTTCTGGCGGTAAAGCCGCAGCTTTTTCCCACGGTGCTGCCGGATCAGGATTGGCCGAATATGGACCAAACCCTTTTCGTGTCCATCGCGGCCGGGGTGACGGTGGAGACCATCGGTCAGTTTTTGAAAGAAAAAGTAAGGGCACCTCGTATTATCCGGACGATGCCAAACCTTCCCGCGGCGATTGGTCAGGGGATGACCCTTCTGACGGAAACAGGCAGCGCGACGGCAGAGGACAAAGCGCGGACGACAGCCCTGTTCGATGCCGCTGGCGCGACGCTTTGGTGTGACAGTGAAGAGCAGCTGGACCGTCTTATGGGCGTGTCGGGGTGCGGTCCTGCTTTCGTGTTCCTGTTGGCCGAGGCGTTGGAGGACGCGGCCGTGGCGCAAGGCGCGTCGCAGGCCGATGCGCGCTTGCTTGCTGAGGCGACCCTTATCGGCGCCGCTAATCATGTGCGGGCGGACGGTCGCCCTGCGGGGGAATTGCGGGCGGCGGTGACCTCCCCTGGCGGCACCACGGCAGCGGGCCTATCGGTGCTCGACGATAGTGCCAAGGGTCTTCGCCCCTTGATGGACGAAGCGGTGGCAGCGGCGTTCAAACGCGCGCAGGAATTATCGTGATGACCACGCGGGTCTATACCCATACGGTCTTTGGACAGCATGAGACGCCAGAGGGGCATGCGGAACAGGCGGGCCGCTACGCTGTGGTGGAGAAAACCCTTCAGCATCCAGAATTTAGTGATCTAGATATCGTTCGGGCGCCTTTGGTGAAGGAAGCGTCCCTTACCCTCGCCCACGATGCGGCTCATGTGGATTTTATCCGGGGCGCGGCGCCGTCGGAGGGTCTCGTCGGCCTCGACCCTGATACCTATATGGGCCCCCATAGTTGGGATGCAGCGCTGCGCGGGGCGGGCGGCGCCCTTGCAGCAGTGGATGCAGTGGCAACGGGGGAGGCAAGCAACGCCTTTGTGGCTTCAAGGCCCCCCGGTCACCACACGGTAAAGGGGCAACCCATGGGCTTTTGCCTTTTTAATAATGCCGCCCTGGCGGCGCTGCACGGGCGGGCGGTTCATGGGCTTGAACGGGTTGCGGTCCTCGATTTCGATGTCCACCATGGCAATGGGACCCAAGACATTCTTGAGACAGATGAAAATGCTTTCTTTGCCTCCAGCCATGAGTGGCCGCAATATCCGGGGACCGGCGCAACTGAAGATAGAGGTGCCTACGGACAATGCCACAATGTGACTTTGGCTACCGGGGATGGGAGTTTGGCGTTCCGACGGGCGTGGGGTGATCAGCTTTTACCGGCGCTCGAAGCTTTTGGTCCCAACCTCATTGTCATATCCGCGGGGTTTGATGCCCACCGGGCAGACCCTTTGGGTGGTCTTCTCTTGGATGAGGCCGATTATGCATGGGTCACGGGCGAGATCCTCGCGCTGGCTCAAGATGCATGTAAGGGCCGCGTCGTCTCTGTGCTGGAGGGCGGCTACGATCTTGCCGCCCTTGGCGCCTCCGTTGCAGCGCATGTGGGGGCGCTCCAGGGGCGGTAGGTTTGTCGTCCCCAACGGCCCGTGTGGTCCACCTCTAGTTCCAATATAATGGATCCCACGGACGCTTCGCGCCGTGGGAAACGCTATGACAACATGTTTTTCAACTTCCCGCTTCCCAGCTGCGCCCAAGCCCTTTACACGCCTTCGGGATGTCTGGACGCATTATCACCGCGCGGCATGGTTGCCCTGATGTGGATCGTAGCGTGCGCATTACGGCCGAGGAATATGGCACGTGGTGGGCGAACTACGACCTGGCTGGCCTTGCGCCGGGGCAGGAGCCGCCCCAATCCTTGCTGGATATCGCCAGCGAGTGCGCGCTGGTGCTGTCGTCCACCTTACCCCGGGCCATTGAACCCGCCGCAAAGGTTGTCCGCGGCCGCATGACGGTGCCTCAGGATTCCATTTATGTGGAAGCTCCCTTGCCCCCGCCGCCGGTCCCTTGGATGAAGCTCAACCCTACCCGTTGGGGGCAAATCTCCCGCGGCTTCTGGTTTTTGGGCTATGCCCCTGATGGGGTGGAGAGCCACTGGAGCGCGCGAGAGCGGGTGCGGCAAGTTTCCCGTCGCCTCATTACCCACGCCGAGGCGGGGGGGGATGTGCTGCTTTGTGCCCACGGGTTCCGTTACGGGGTGGAAGGTGGGGGGATATGATGGCAGGGGATGGTAAGTGATGGCAGGAGTTGGGAAGTGATGGCAGGCGAGGGTTAGTGATGGCAGGAGGGGGTTATTGATGGCAGGAGGGGGTGAGTGATGGCAGGAGTGGGTGAGTGAAGGCAGGGGGGGGGGATGG
>CALFRH010000583.1 GCA_937919225.1 uncultured Parvularcula sp. | reverse complement strand
TAAATCAATAATCTAGAGCACGCGAACGATTCAATCTGTTCGCAAAGTGCTCTAGGTTTAGGCGAGAAGCGACGCCTTCAGATCAAACCAAGCCACCTTTCCCTGTTCGATGCTCGACAGATAAACCCGATCCCCATGACGGCGAACACCGGTGACGTGGTTGAAGATGCCCGGATCCCCATCGAATAGATGCACCAACTCTCCCTCTCCCGTATACGCCGCAACACGGCACCCAAGGGGAGCGTTGGGCTGAAGCTTTTCTGGCACACGCGACGCCAAACGGCGTGCCCACATGGGCAGCTTATGAAGGGTGCCCAAGGCGGGGTTCGGCAGCGACGGGAATGCCGCCCAGACTAGCCCCTCCTCATCAGTCGACAGATTATCGGGCAATCCGGGAACGTCAGCAAAAATGTGAGGCGTTCCCCCCTTAAGCGGTACCCGATGGATCCGGGCTTTCGCTGTCTCCGCCACCAAGACGGCGTCAGCGGTGAGGGCCACACCATTCGCAAAAGTAAGGCCGTCCAGCATAATAGTTGCGGTCCCATCGGGGTCGATCCGCAAAAGCCGCCCCGACCGTGTATCCTCTATAATATCGTTCCGAAACTGCATCAGAGGATAGGCGGTAGTGCTATCACTGACGAAGATGGTTCCATCAGCCATCACCGCAGCGTTGTTACAGACATTAATGCGTGTGCCCTTAATTTCGAGGGCCTCAACCGTTCCCGTCGCCAGGTCAAAAACTTGTAGGCCTAAGGCCGCATTGCAGATCAGCATGCGGCCGTCTGGCATCCATTCAAGGCCCAGAGGCTGCTCACCTGGACGCGCCAACACCTCTGCCGACCCTTTGTTAGGATCCATCTCGATAAGAGTCCCCTCGTCCCGCAGGCCCGTAAAAACCCGGCCATCGGGGTGCACCAACATATCTTCGGGCGCCCAGCCGGGGACCGCACACGTTTCAAGCCCCACCATGGGCCGGCTTTTGGGGAATGATCGTCCATCCGTCATCGGTCTATCCTCGTCACAGCAAAGATTCTCTAGCGCGCCGGACGATCATATTGGATCAGAGAAAGTCGGTTCACGCGCAAAAAAAGAAGACTCTACAGCATCTACCTGATTCAATCACACAGTCTGATACTGTAGAATCCTATGTTAACCCTTTTCTTCTTGCCCTTCTAAGCAAATGCGATAGGCTCGCAAAGTATCGTTTTTTCAGCGAAACAAACAACGGGGCGCACGGGGCGCTACAACAATCGAGGGAAACCATGGGAATAGTAAACGAGTTTAAGGAGTTTGCCGTCAAAGGAAACATGGTCGACATGGCCGTGGGCATCATTATTGGCGGCGCATTTGGCACCATCGTCAAATCGTTAGTGAACGACATTATTATGCCGCCAATCGGTTATTTGGCGGGCGGCCTCGATTTTGCCAGCATGTTCTTTGACCCCACGGGGGGCGAGCATGCCTCGTTAGAAGCAGCGCGCGAAGCAGGCGCACCAGCCATCGCGTACGGCCTATTCATCAATAACCTCATTAGCTTTGTCATCGTCGCCTGGGCGGTTTTCATGTTGGTGAAGGGTATGAACGCGATGAAGCGCAAGGAAGAAGAAGCGCCAGAGGCACCCGCCGAACCGCCACGCCAAGAGGTGCTCTTAGAAGAGATCCGCGATGCGCTAAAGACGCGCGGCTAAAGCCTTGTCAAAAACTGCCGCTGTGCCCTCTCAAGGGCATGGCGGCGACATCGATCCGTGAGTTGTTCGATGACTGCTTGGCGGCTGGACTTTGAACCAAAAGCCACCTTGGGCGCGCTAAGAGATCGGTGCTCATGCCAAGCGGGTAAGGAACGCCCAAGAAGGGCCTCCACCTCAACCACATCCTCCCGGCACACCCTATTAAAAAGGGCTTCCGCGTCATCAGCAGAGATGTGATGGGTCCAACTCTCCGCTAACTCTTGAAGCCGCTCAGCCTCCTCCCCCACAACCCGTTGACGCGGCACTCCCTGCCACCAAACTCGAAAGCCGGAACCCGATTTTCGGATCACTGGTAACGTTGTCGAGTTGGAATGGGGAAAGGATCGATCGAGAACATCCGTCAGGGGAATATCACTCACCTTGCTGATGGTCGCTACGGTGCCATTGGGGTCGTTGATCATCTCCTCCATCACAATGGGCACCACCCGCTCCTCCCCAAATCGGGTCATCAACTCTCGATAATGAGCAGCATAGGGTGGCAGCAGGCTGGACGACCGCGCCTTCACCAGATCCCAAAAATTGAACTCTCGTCCCATTCTTAGATCGCGAATATCGCCATGCCGATCACGCCCGATATACCGGTCAATACGGTGCAAATAGGCGGAATAAGCGCGCCTCACCGGGTGGCGCATAAAAAAGAGGATCGTTACGTCCGACGGCAGCGCCTCAATGCGATCAAGCGCCTCGGGATAGCGGAAGTAAGAGGGGGTAAAATCGGCAATCGGCCCATCCCATCGCGCCGGATAGTAGCTGCGGTAACCGGTGAGCCCCGCATCATAGTTCACCGACAGGCCGAAGGTCTCCTTCAAGAGCGGCATCGCAATGCCGCGAGAATGGCGCAACAGCGCATCCAGCGAGGTGGTCCCGCATTTCTCAAACCCCACGGCGATGAGGTGCTTTCGCCCCCGGAACCACTCAACCGCGCTCTTCATCTTGTGCCTTTGCGCCACTCGCCAGGCGAATGGTTTAGAACCATTGGGCCCGGGCCACAAACCGCATTGATGCGGGGGCCCCCACGCCCTAAACGCCTCCGATGACCGATCTTTCGCGTATTCGCAATTTCTCCATCGTGGCCCATATTGACCACGGCAAATCGACCCTGGCGGACCGCCTCATCCAAGAGACGGGCGGGCTCACCGCCCGTGAAATGCAGGAGCAGGTGCTCGACAATATGGAGCTGGAGCGGGAGCGGGGGATCACGATTAAGGCCCAGACCGTCTCCCTCACCTACACCGCCCAGGATGGGGAGACCTATCAGCTGAACCTTATCGACACGCCGGGCCATGTGGACTTTGCCTATGAGGTGAACCGGAGCCTTGCCGCGGTGGAGGGATCTCTGCTCGTCGTCGACGCCTCCCAAGGGGTCGAGGCCCAGACCCTCGCCAATGTCTATCAGGCCATCGAAGTGGATCATGAAATTGTCCCGGTTCTGAACAAAATTGACCTGCCCGCTGCTGAGCCCGGCCGGGTGAAAGACCAAATTGAAGAAGTCATCGGCCTTGATGCCTCAGAGGCTGTCGAGATCTCCGCCAAAACCGGCCTTGGGGTGCCCGATGTGCTGGAGGCGATCGTCAAGCGCCTCCCCTCCCCTGAGGGCGACGCACAGGCGCCTCTTAAGGCGATGCTGGTGGATAGTTGGTATGACGCCTATTTGGGGGTCGTCGTGCTCATCCGAGTGATCGACGGCGAAATCCGTAAAGGGCAGAAAGTCCGCATGATGGCCGCAAAGGCCACCTACACGATTGACCAGGTGGGCAAATTCACCCCCCACCGGGTCACCGTCGACAAAATGGGGCCCGGCGAGATCGGCTATATCACCGCCTCCATCAAAGAAGTCGCCGATACCAATGTGGGTGATACGATTACCGATGAGCGCAACCCCGCCGAAGAACCCTTGGAGGGCTTTAAGCCCAATCAGCCGGTGGTGTTCTGCGGCCTGTTCCCGGTGGACTCCGCCGAGTTCGAAGACCTCCGCGATGCCATTGCCAAGCTACGGCTCAATGATGCCAGCTTTGAATATGAGATGGAAACGTCGGCGGCCCTCGGCTTCGGCTTTCGTTGCGGGTTCCTCGGCCTCCTCCACCTCGAAATTGTCCGAGAACGGTTAGAGCGAGAATTCGGCATTGACCTTATCACCACTGCGCCGTCGGTGGTTTACCACATGTACAAAACCGATGGGGAGATGGAGGAACTCCACAACCCCGCCGATATGCCGGACCCGGTGCATATCGACCATTTGGAGGAGCCGTGGATTAAGGCCACCATCCTTGTGCCCGACGAATATTTGGGCTCGGTCCTAAAATTGTGCGAAGAGCGTCGCGGCATTCAGCAGGACCTTACCTACGCCGGCACTCGCGCCATGGTGGTATACGAACTGCCCTTGAACGAAGTAGTGTTCGACTTTTACGACCGGCTCAAATCCATCACCAAGGGCTATGCCTCGTTCGACTACACCATTATTGGGTACCGCACGGACACCCTCGTCAAAATGTCGATCCTTGTGAACGAGGAGCCGGTCGACGCATTGTCGGTGATCGTGCACCGCTCAAAAGCCGAGGTCCGCGGCC
The DNA here is from genome assembly GCA_937919225.1 of uncultured Parvularcula sp. Classification (GTDB taxonomy): domain Bacteria; phylum Pseudomonadota; class Alphaproteobacteria; order Caulobacterales; family Parvularculaceae; genus Parvularcula. The sequence goes on along the minus strand of CALFRH010000583.1, from coordinate 1,017 downwards.
GCGCCATGTGCGAGAAGTTGAAAGACCTCATCCCCCGTCACCTCTTCAAAATCCCGATCCAGGCTGCCATTGGCGGCCGGGTGATCGCCCGGGAAACCATCGGTGCCATGCGGAAAGATGTGACCGCAAAATGCTATGGCGGTGACGCCACGCGGAAACGCAAGCTGCTCGAAAAGCAAAAGGCGGGCAAGAAAAAGATGCGCCAGTTCGGCCGCGTCGAAATTCCTCAGGATGCGTTTATTAAAGCGCTTAAGATGGAGTGACCCACCGATAAATTTGGGGATGGGGCCCCAAATTTTCGCGCGCTACGACTCTAAACAACTCGCGGCATTGGACCCTGGATTTTTCGGTTCATGACCAATTGCTTATGCTAACAGTTAGAGCCAACTCTCAAATCAGCCTGGAATTGCCAGGCAACTTCAATGATCAAAAATAGCAAGTACTACGGAAAAATCGGCGACCAAGACACAGCACCAAATGGGTTTCATGGTCTGATGGATTTCGTGTGCCCGACGATGGGCTATTGCGGTAGCGTCATCGACGGGAAACCCCGTCACGTCTGTGCCCTTTTGCCTGAATTTGGCACAGTATCGTCAGACGAGTTTGTAGACTTTCTTTTTGAAGCAGAAGGTATCCCCCGCGAGCATTGGAACGATAGCCACCGACAGAAAATCAAAGAAGCTTTCCGGAAACATATGGGTAAGGATGAAGTGCGAGCGGAATGCCTAGACTGGGACCGCTAACTCATCAGCACCGGCAGCGATCACTTTCACGCTCATCCCCGCGCAGGCGGGGATCCGTCACCATCCCACGCGAGGTGCTCTTGTCTTCGCGGCACCAGAGCCATCAACTCAAGCGACTTACCACCAACCAAGTCGAAGCCCAGATCCCCGCCTGCGCGGGGATGAGCGGGTTAGGAAACACTTATCCCCACCGTTTCCATCCCCCCTACACTCCCCTTCACCCGCAACAGGACCGGGACGACTTGGTACCGTCGCTTTGTCGCCTGTTGCCCCA
>CALFRH010000582.1 GCA_937919225.1 uncultured Parvularcula sp. | reverse complement strand
ATGGTTAAAGGGTCACCACACCCTAGACCCCCGGTGATCGCCAAAGATCGGGATTTTTTTGCTTACCTTTTTGATTACCGAAATTCTGCTATAGTCTTCGATATGTCAGAATTAAAGCCCACCCCCCAGATTGGCCCGCGCCTGAGGGATATCCGAAAAAGCCGCAAGCTCACGTTAGAGGATGTGTGTAGTCGCTCGGGTGTGGCGGTTTCGGTGATCTCCGAATTAGAGCGATCAAAGGGGAACCCGACCTTCGCCACCCTGTGGAGCATTACGCGGGCGCTGGGGATTGAGCTGAGCGACCTCACCGACGAAGCGTCCGAGGTGGTGAACACCGGCCTCGACGTGCAGCAGGCTCACTTCACCCCTGAAATCAAAAACCGAGACAATAATTGCACTTTACGCATTCTAGGCCCCACCAACCTGGTTGGGCAGATGGAATGGTATGAGCTGGAGATAGCACCGGGCGGGGAGCTCGCATCCTCTCCCCATAAGGCCGACACGTGGGAACACTTAACCGCGCGAAAAGGTCAGTTCGAAGTGACATCGGATGACGCGACCGCTGTCGTAGGGCCCGGCGACACGGTTCGATACAGGGCGGATAAACCTCATTCCATTAAGAATGCCGGCGATGGCCCCGCAACGGCCCTCCTCGTGGTGATTTCCACTTAACCGCATTTACTTCTTTCAAATTATGTTATACCGAAATTCTTAGAAGGAGTTTCGGTCATGTCAGAACGCTTTTATGCTCGGGTCCGCGAGACGCTTGAGGATATTGATGCCCAGGGGCTGACCAAGCCCGAGCGGATCATCACCTCCCCCCAAGGGGCAGAGATCGCGGTGCAAAGCGATGGCGACGCTGACAAGCCGGTCCTTAATTTCTGTGCGAATAATTATTTAGGCCTGGCGGATCACCCTGAGTTGGTCAAAGCGGCTCAAGACGCAGGCGATCGCTACGGCTATGGTGTGGCGTCGGTTCGGTTTATCTGCGGTACGCTTGATCTGCATAAACAGCTGGAACAGCGCATAGCCTCCTTCTTCGGTTATGAGGACTCGATCACCTTCGCCGCTTGCTTTGACGCCAACGGCGCCGTGTTCGAACCCCTTCTTGGGCCTGAGGACGCCATTATTTCCGATAGCCTCAACCATGCCTCCATCATCGATGGGGTCAGGCTGTGTAAAGCCAGGCGTTATCGGTACGGGAACAATGACCTTGAAGACCTTGAAATCCAACTGAAGAAGGCACGGGCCGACGGCGCCGAAACCATCCTGGTGGTAACCGACGGTGTTTTCTCCATGGATGGGGTCATCGCAGACCTTAAAGGCATTTGCGGCCTTGCGAAGCAATATGACGCCCTCGTCATGGTGGATGACTGCCATTCCAGTGGGTTCTTGGGTCAAAATGGTCGGGGCACGGCGGAATATTGCGGGGTTGAGGGGCAGGTGGATATCCTCACCAGCACCCTGGGTAAGGCGCTCGGCGGCGGCATGGGCGGTTTTATCTGCGCTAAGCAGGAGGTGGTCGACCTCTTGCGCCAGCGCGCGCGGCCTTACCTTTTCTCGAACGCGCTGACGCCCTCCCTCGCAGGCGCCTCCATCAAAGCTTTTGATCTTGTGGAGGCGGGGGACGATCGTCGGGAAGCGCTTCAACGCAATGCGAAGCAGTTTCGCGCGGGGCTCGAGGAGGCAGGCTTCACCCTCCTCCCCGGTGAGCACCCAATCATTCCCGTCATGCTGGGCGACGCCAAACTGGCGCAAGACATGGCCGCCCAGCTGCTTGAGGAAGGTATTTACGTGATCGGCTTTTCCTACCCCGTCGTCCCAAAGGGGAAAGCGCGGATCCGGACACAGATGTCCGCCGCCCACACGCCAGACCAAATTGATAGGGCCATTGCCGCCTTCACGAAGGTTGGCAAGCAACTCGGCATTATTCAGTAGGGAGATTTATGATGAAATCCCTTGTTAAGGCAAAAAGCGAACAGGGCCTGTGGCTCGAAGATAGCCCCATCCCGCAACCCGGCCCGAACGACGTCCTCATCAAGGTGCGCAAAACCGCCATCTGCGGCACCGATGTTCATATTTACAAGTGGGATGACTGGGCCCAACGAACGATCCCGGTCCCGATGACCGTGGGGCATGAGTTCGCGGGCGAAGTCGTCGAAATAGGGTCAGAGGTGCGCGGTGTCGTCGTCGGCGATCGCGTCTCAGCCGAAGGGCACATTACCTGCGGTCACTGCCGAAATTGCCGCGCGGGCAACCGCCATCTTTGCCGCAATACCGAAGGGGTGGGGGTGAACCGGCCTGGTGCCTTTGCTGAATATATCAGTGTACCGGCGTTCAACGTCTATAAACTGCCGGACTCGATCCCCGATGAAATTGGAGCGCTGTTCGATCCCTTCGGAAACGCCGTACACACTGCACTCGCTCAAGATCTTATTGGCGAAGATGTTCTCATCACTGGTGCGGGCCCGATTGGCGCCATGGCCGCCGCCGTTGCCCGCCATGTGGGGGCCCGGAATGTTGTGGTGACGGACGTTAATGACTTCCGCCTCGATCTTGCAAAAACCCTCGGCGCCACGCGGACGGTGAATGTCGCAAAGGAGAGCCTTCAAGACACCATGTCCGACCTTGGCATGACGGAGGGCTTTGACGTTGGCTTGGAGATGTCCGGCGTACCCGCCGCGTTCTCTGACATGCTAAAGACAATGAACCATGGCGGGAGGGTCGCCCTCCTCGGTCTCCTCCCGCAAAATGCTGGCATTGATTGGGATGCGGTGATTTTCAAAGGGCTTGAGCTACGCGGTATTTACGGGCGGCGAATGTTCGAAACCTGGTATAAAATGGGGGCGCTCATCCAAAGCGGGCTCGATATCTCTCCCATCATCACGCACCGGATGAAGGCCGATGAATTCTCAAGCGGGTTTGAGACCATGCTGTCCGGCCAATCAGGCAAGGTGATTCTCGATTGGTCTGAGGCCGCCTAAACAAAAGGAAAGATGCAGCCCCTCTTCCCCATGGCTGACGACGGGTGATAGGCTTCCCCCACCTTATTGGAGGAAGCCCGCATGTCAGCCCCTACTCGCCCATCCCCCCTTGCCGTGAACCGTCGGACCCTGTTGGGAGGGACCGCCGTCGCCCTTGCCGCGCCCGTCGCGGTGAGCGCCGCCAACGCCGCTTTGGAGAAGGCTGCCCCGGACCTTTCCGGAAAATCAGTGCTTATCACCGGGTCAAGCTCTGGGTTTGGGAAGCTCTCCGCAATGCACCTCGCCCGGTCGGGCGCCACCGTCATTGCATCCATGCGCAATCTGCGCGGCGGTAAACGCCCCGAGGCGGAAGAACTAATGGACCTGGCTAGCGACGAACAGCTGGCCCTCTCGGTGGTGGAGATCGACGTAACGAAACAGGATCAAGTTGAAGCTGGTGTCCGGCAGGCAGAGGAAACAGCCGGCGGCGGCCTTGATGCTCTTCTCAGTAATGCTGGGATCGCGATTGCCGGGCCGGTGGAGGTCCATAATCACGAGCAGACGTTTAAGCACTTTGACGTGAACCTCTATGGCTCCCAACGGATAGCGCAAGCCGTGCTACCCGGAATGCGCCAAAAGGGGAGCGGCCTTATCATACCCGTCTCCTCCCAACTGGGACGGTTTGTGATTCCGAACTTTGGCGTATACTGCGCAACAAAGCACGCCATGGAGGCGATGTTTGAGACAATGGCCTATGAAATTGCCCCCTTTGGGGTCGAGATCACCATTGTGCAGCCCGGCGGTTATCCGACGAAGATCTGGGATAATGGTCAGCGCTATTTCGAAGAAATGATCGGCACCGTGAACGATGAACGCCAAAAGGCGTATGAGGCACATATCGCAATGGCCAACGGCCTAGGCCGTAATCCTTGGGACACCGATCCTATGGATATTCCGCGGGCTGTTGCTGAGTTGATGGCGATGCCAGACGGCAAGCGGCCCCTTCGTCGTCCCGTTCACCCAGATGT
>CALFRH010000581.1 GCA_937919225.1 uncultured Parvularcula sp. | reverse complement strand
ATCGTTGTAGACATCCGCTCCCCACGGCCCGAAGGGTCCGTGGGGCCCACCTATCTAAGCCCGGTCGCCCCAGACCGCTCGATCCCCTCGCTCAAGGGCACAAGGTCGTATCCCTTAGCCTTCGCCTCCCGAATAAACCGTTCCAAGGCCCCCAACGTGGCCTCGGCGCGGCGCGCGCGGCCATCCTCTTCCCCATCGTGGAAGATGACAACAGCACCGGGAAAGAGGTTCTTTAAAAGCCCATCGGTGTACCGATCACTCATTTTACGATTATGCGCTGGATCGTCCGTATCGGTCTTTCCCGCAGCGGCATCCCATGGGATGAAGCTCGCCATGATGTACCGCCGCTCACTGCCAAGGTCGGCAAGGGGCTTGCCATAGCCGAAGCGGGTGAGAGTGGTGTCCATGAGTGCTGATTTGTACCAGCCCTGGGGCGGACGGAAATAGGGTTTGGCCGCCTTGCCATAGGCCGACAGGGCCGTGTGCGCGTTGTAAAAGTCGACGCGGAATAGCTCTTCGAAACTGTCCCGGTCATAGTCGGCGGCGGACTGGTCCCGCGGCATATGGTGGGCCAGCTCGTGACCGTCCTGCACCAGTCGTTTCATCGCCGCTTGTCTGGTGTCGTCATTAATTTGTTCCGTATGCACAAAGAAGGTCGCCTTCACCTTCTCCTCCGCCAAAATATCGAGGATCGCATTGGTGTAGGAGGAGGGGGCATCGTCAATGGTGAGGACCACAAACCGGTCATCCTTCGCGGCGGGCAGGCGCCATACCGCATCGCCCATGGTGCGTTCGGCGAGGGGCAAGAGCCGTTTTTGAACGCTGGCTGGTTGGGCCACCACAATGGAGGGGGCGAGGGCCAGTGTTAGTGTCAGAGCCAGCGTGACCGCGAGCAAGGCGAGCGTTCGAAGGATGCGCATTCCGGGTCCCCTCTGGCTTCGTCATCGGGGCTGCACGCTCTCACGCCATCCCCAGAAGTCAAGGGGGCGTTACGCGTCCTCTGTCGTTATGCGCTGCGGTACGGGGATGGTCTCTAGCCATTCTCCCTGACGTTTAAGGGCCATTGGCTCGCCTGTGTTGGGATCAACCCAGACATCGCCCGCGGCGGGGCCTTGGTCTACCGCTGCCTTTACGGCGCGCCTGCCCGCCACCATTACCTTCCAATATTGATCCTGCCACCGAATAAAGGCGCGGTAGGTGGTGTCCTCACCATCATCCTCTTTATGGATATCAATCACGCACGGCTGCGGGAGGGTTTGAGACACAAGGGCGCCGCGGCGGAGGGTGAACCGACAGACATAGAGCCCGATGGCCATGAAAACACACGCGAAAAAGCCCACATAGATCCGCAGCCACAGGGGCGGCTCTGCATTGTCAAACAGGTCGGGTCGCCCCACCCAGATGATGAGGAAAGCGCCAACAATAAAGGCGATGGGACCGCGCCAGCCAATCATGAACAGGCTCCTCCAAGCGCTTAGCATTCCACAAAAGCGTTAGAAGAATCGAAAGGCGTTCCGCGTTTTATAGGGGGGCTGGTGCCTACCCGCTTGAAGACGTTGGGGTCGACCCCCATCTTGAGAACAGGCGCCGGTTGCCTTGGTAAAGAGGGACCAGGGGCGCTCCATAGATGCTCAATGATGAGGTCGCAGGATGAATTTTGAGAACTATACCGACCGTGCCAAGGGCATGGTGCAGGCGGCGCAGACTATTGCTGTGCGCGAAAACCACCAACAAATCACCCCCCATCACCTTTTAAAGGCGCTGCTGGACGATAGCGAAGGCCTGGCCGCGAACCTTATTCGTGCGGCGGGCGGTCGGCCCGAACTGGCGCTCGAGGCCACCGACGCGGCGGTTAATAAACTGCCAAAGGTTCAAGGGTCGGGCGCCCAGATTTATATGGCCCAGCCCACCGCGCAGGTCTTCACCCGGGCGGGTGATATCGCGGAAAAGGCGGGGGACTCCTATGTGACCGCCGAACGGTTGCTTGTGGCGCTTGCCCTTGAAGGGGACGCGGCAGATGCCCTTAAGAAAGCCGGCGTGACCCCGCAAACCCTCAACGCGGCCATTAACGATATTCGCAAAGGCCGGACGGCGGACAATGCGTCGGCGGAGCAGGCCTATGATGCGCTAAAGCGATATGCGCGGGACCTCACCGAAGCAGCGCGGGAAGGCAAGCTAGATCCCATTATCGGCCGCGACGAGGAAATTCGCCGGACGATGCAAATCCTCTCCCGGCGGACGAAAAACAATCCCGTTCTTATCGGCGAGCCTGGCGTGGGGAAGCCCGCCATCGCCGAGGGGATGGCCCTGCGTATTGTTGACGGCGACGTGCCCGAGAGCCTGAAAGACAAACAACTGCTCTCCCTCGATATGGGGTCCCTCATCGCGGGGGCCAAATATCGCGGCGAGTTTGAAGAGCGGTTGAAGGCTGTCCTACAGGAGGTGGAGGCCGCTGAGGGGCAGATTATTCTGTTCATTGATGAAATGCACACTCTGGTGGGGGCAGGCAAAGCCGATGGCGCGATGGATGCATCCAACTTGCTGAAGCCTGCCTTAGCGCGGGGGGAGCTGCATTGTATCGGCGCTACCACCCTCGATGAATACCGACAGCATGTGGAGAAGGATGCCGCGCTGGCCCGCCGGTTCCAGGCGGTATTTGTCTCTGAGCCCACGGTGGAGGATACGATTTCTATTCTCCGGGGGCTGAAGGAGAAGTATGAACTGCACCATGGGGTGCGGATTGCTGACGCTGCGATTGTCTCGGCAGCGACCCTCTCCAACCGTTATATTACGGACCGTTTCCTGCCGGATAAGGCAATTGACCTTGTGGATGAGGCGGCCTCGCGCCTGCGCATGGCGGTGGATTCAAAGCCTGAGGAACTCGATGCCCTTGACCGGCACATCATCCAGATGAAGATCGAGCGGGAGGCGCTCCTTAAAGAGGATGATGCAGCGTCGAAGGACAGGCTCGCAAAGCTTGAGCAAGAGCTTTCAGGATTGGAGCAAGAGTCGGCCGCCTTGACGGCCAAATGGCAGTCGGAAAAGGATGCGCTGGCGTCGGCCACCCAGGTGAAAGAGGAACTCGACCGCACCCGCCAGGAGTTGGTGGATGCTGAACGTCGCGGCGATCTCGCCAAGGCCTCTGAGCTGAAATACGGAATTATCCCTGACCTCGAGAAACGTCTGGAGACGGCGGAAAATGCGCAGGATGCTGATGGGGTCAACTCGGGCCTCGTCCAGGAGGTGGTGGATTCTGAAACCATCGCCCAAGTGGTCTCCAAATGGACCGGCATCCCCGTGGACAAAATGCTCGAGGGCGAGCGGGAGAAGCTCCTCAATATGGAGGCGCTCCTGCACAAACGGGTCGTGGGACAGGAGGAGGCGGTGACCGCCGGCTCCGCTGCGGTGCGTCGCGCGCGGGCAGGGCTTCAGGATCCCAACCGGCCCTTAGGCTCGTTCTTGTTCCTTGGGCCCACCGGCGTGGGGAAAACCGAGCTGACCAAGGCGTTGGCAGCGTTCTTGTTCGATGACGACACTGCGATTGCGCGCATCGATATGTCGGAATTTATGGAGAAACACGCCGTCTCTCGCCTTCTTGGGGCGCCTCCCGGCTATGTGGGTTATGAGGAGGGCGGTGTGCTGACCGAAGCGGTTCGCCGCCGGCCTTATCAGGTTGTCCTTTTTGATGAGGTGGAAAAGGCGCACCCGGATGTGTTCAACATTCTCCTCCAAGTCTTAGATGATGGTCGCCTCACCGATGGGCAGGGTCGGACGGTGGATTTCCGCAATACGCTGATTATCTTGACCTCCAACCTTGGGGCGGAGTTCATGACCGGCCTTGCCGACGGTGTAGAGGTGGACACCGTGCGCGGGCAGGTGATGGACTCGGTCCGCGCCGCCTTCCGGCCCGAGTTCTTGAACCGGTTGGATGAGATCATCCTGTTCTCCCGCCTCCAGCGGGCGCAAATGGGCGCGATTGTCGACATCCAACTCGGCCGTCTGCAAGGCTTACTGGATGAGCGGAAGATTACCCTTACCCTTGACGATGCCGCGCGGGAGTGGCTGGCGGGGGCGGGCTATGACCCGGCCTTCGGCGCGCGTCCTCTAAAGCGGGTCATCCAAAAGGCGGTGCAAGATCCGTTGGCGGATCGCATCCTGGCGGGGACGATTCCCGACGGCGCGGCCTTAACCCTGTCGGCTGACACTGAAGGGCTCATTCTTAACGGTGAGGTGCTCAAATCCCGCGAAGCGTTTCAGCTGGGCGGTGGCGCCCCGCCAAGTGACTTGGGCCCCGCGTCTCCCGATGAGGGGGCGTTGTTGAACTAAGGGGAAGGAAGACAGGGCGACCTTCCGCTGTTCGCTACCGACAAGCCGTGGTGAACGAGAAATGGCAGAAATGGAGTAATGCTGATGATTGTGACAACAACTCAAAATGTCCCCGGCCGCGAAACCACTGAAGTCTTAGCCGTTGTGGCGGGCGAAGCGGTGCTTGGGGTCAACGTCT
>CALFRH010000580.1 GCA_937919225.1 uncultured Parvularcula sp. | reverse complement strand
TTCGTGGTCATTTTCCTTATGTTATTAATGATCATGGCCATGGTTGTTTTCGTGGTCGTCATGGTCGTGCTCATCATCCTCGTGATCAGCGTGATCGTCCTCTACGGGGTCGCTTTGGGCTTTAAATCCCCCCTCCGTCGCAGCCGTTTGCAGCGCGCAACCGGCCTGACTGGAAAGAGCAAAAAGGGGAGCCCCGGTTTCAAACCGCGTATGAAGCGCCGTGATCGCAGCCCGCTGCGCTTTCGTTTTGGGCGCGTGCTCGAACCCCACAAGGTCCATAAGATCCGCCACCAGCTCAATGGTGAGGGTCTCCCCCTCCAACACGATCGCGAGCTGACCCTCGCCATGATTATGGGCGGGTGCCGCAACCGCTGACATGGGGGCGGTCAGACAAAGGGAGGGGAGATAAAGGGCGGTGAGAAAAGGTCGCTTCATCAACAATACTCTCATTGGGGATAGGCTTAATTCGTAACCGGACTCCCATTCGTTATACTATCACAATTCCGATTGTACAAACACTCTATAGTGTCAATTTTGGCTTAGTCAGGCCATCTGGCACTCTTTATTGGGGTGTGATACCGTTCACCTGAAAATGATAAACAGCTCTCGTTTTAGAGGCGTTTGGCCCTTTCGTTGGACCGCTGGCATCCGGCTCGGCGTCGTCCTAACCGTTTTGCTGTCGTTCACGGCCGCCTCGGTCCATGTTCACGAAATCAACGCCCATGAAATCGACGCCCACGAGATCCATGTTGCTATCGAGCATGGACGCCAATCCCACCAAGATAGCCATCACCATGGACACGGTCATGATGGGCACGATCATGCTGAGCACGATCATGATGGTCATCATCACGACGAGCATGGCGGCGAAGACGGTTGCCCGGTCTGTATCACAGCGCCCGGCAAACTTTGGACACCGGCTCCCATCGCTGAAGCCTTGCTGGCGAACGCGCATGCATCCCCGGCGTCGCTGGCATTAACCCTTGCGTCGGTCAGGCAGACCTCGCTCAACCCCTCCGCTGCGCCCCGCGCGCCTCCCTTTTTTCCTCTCTCAATTCCTATCGTTTAATCGTCCCGACCCACGGACAATAGAGAGAGGAGTGTCATGTCCATGACCTTAAACCGTGCGCGCCTGCGCACGACAGATTGGCCGGCCCCCGACCGTGAAGAACGTCCCCTTCCGCAAAATGCACGGATCGTTCTGAACGCGCTTCGGGAGACGCGTCAGCCCATCAAGGCTTATAGCCTTCTTGAGCGTCTTCATGACAGGGGGATTAAAGCGCCGATGACGGTCTACCGGGCGCTGGATCGGCTTATTCGAGCCGGACTTGTGCGAAAGATAGAGAGCCTCAATGCCTTCGTTGCCTTACCTCAGGCCGCGGAAGGCCCGGTGGCCTTTATCATTTGCCGCCACTGCGAGCGGATCAAAACAGTGACCCTTGATCCTTCAGGGTGCGCTTGGTTGGAAGCGGCAGGTGTCGACGCCGACGAGGCCTATATCGAGGCGTTCAGCAATTGCTATGATTGCAACAAAGAGGAGTGTCTGTCGGCTTAGCGACGGGTACAAACTCAATCTTGAAAGGGTAGCGTCAGAACGACAGGCGCTGCCCTTTTTTGCGAACAGCTCCCTTGTTCGCGGCAGGCCCGTCACTATCCCGCAGCGCTGCCGGATGCATCGTAGGACACGGTGTCGGACACCTTATCGATTTGCCCCACAATCCCGGCTTTGCGCAAGATAGCCAGGACAGAATTATGGTCAAAGGGTTTTAGGATATGGTGTTGGGCCCCCGCCGCTTTCGCAAGAGCGATTTGCTTGGGGTCATTTTCCGTCGCACACAGAATGATTTTAGGCCTTGGCGCGCTCGACACACCGCCAAGCGAACGCAGAATATCTAGCGCCCCAAGGCCCGGCAGATCCCAGTCGAGAAAAATGACATCAGGCGCATGGTCGCGGCAAAAGTCCAAGGCGCCGGCCGGGCCACTCGCCTCAGAGACGACATGCCCCATCTCCTCCAGGACACGGCGTAGGATGGTCCGAATGACCTCCGAGTCCTCAACAATTAAGCAGGTTGCCACGTCAATCGCCCCGGGCGGATGCCCGCACCCTTTTGCTACTTAACCAAGTGTAGCCCCCGAAGGGTGAATGCCCGCTTAAAATCTGTGCCGAACGGCGGTGGGTCAGCCGCCCCTAATCGTAAACACCACTTCTTCTTCAGATCGGCGTTCAGCGATGATGGTATCGCCAACGGCGGCCGTGAGAAGATAGGCGAGATAGGCGGGGGTTTCCTTCGCCTGAAGACCATCGGCATCACCGGCCAGGCACGCAGCCACCTCATCTGACAGCTTTATCTTCTTCCCCGTCGCGGTGATGGTAACGCAGTTTTCGTCGCCAGCCACAATCACCCGGCTGCCCGCACGCGGAGCCGCACGATCTGTGATGATCAGCAAATTGAGGAGCGCCCGCGCCCGCGCCTTGGGCAAGCTGAGGGCGCCAAGGTCCCAGACCAGCTCAGCCTTCACATGGGCGTAAAAGGCTTGAGCGAGATTTTTGGCCTCCCCCATATCGATATCGCCTTCCCAACCGCCCGAAGAACCGTACGCCATGCGCGCCAGCTGGAGGATAGCGATGGTTTTATCCGTGCTTTCTTTGATCAGCGCCACGGCATGGGCCTGCATTTCGGGGTCGTCCCCCTCCTGGAAAACGTCGAGGCCCGTGGATAGCGCCCCCACCGGGTTCACCAGATCATGGCACAGGCGGGATGCGAGCATCGACGCAATATGGACGATCTCTCGGGCGGATGCGTCAGGGGCCTCAGTCATGGACTCCGTGTCATAATCAGCGTCGGTCGGTAGAGGTGCGTTTAACATGTTGCCCTTTCAGCGCGAGACCCGCGCCCCATAAATCCACAATGAAATGCATGGGCCGTCCAAGGACGCCCGCTTTCCAGTGACTTTAGAAAGGGGAGAGTTACTGATTAGTTGCTGCCGCGACAGTGAGCGGGCGCACGCGAATAGTATCGACAAAGTCGCGGTTGGCACCAAAGGGGGCAACCAGTGTTTCAGCGAGAACGCGCCCCCCGGCTACCTCAAGGGTCATGGGATTCTGGGCTTCACCATCAAGGTGCACTTCATAGTGAAGGTGCGGACCGGTAGAGCGTCCCGTGGACCCGACATAACCAACAATGTCCCCCTGCCGGACCTTCTTTCCCTTCCGGACACCCCTCGCATACCCGTCGAGATGCGCATACGCCGTCTCATAGCCCTTCGCATGCTGGATACGGATATAGTGGCCAAAACTGCCTGTCCGTTGTGCACGGACAACCACACCATCACCAGCAGCCATAATGGGTGTGCCCGTTGGCGCCCCAAAATCAATACCCTTATGGGCCTTCGTAAACCCGGAGATCGGATGGCGACGTAACCCAAAACTGGAGGTCACCCGCGCCCCTTCGATCGGCGTTTTCATCAAAAGCCGATTGGCGCTTTCCCCATCCCTGTCGAAATAAGGAATCTCCATCCCAACCGCCTTATCAAAACGGTAATACCCCTTTGAATAGCGGGCCCCCCGCCAACTCATGCCGGCGAAGTGAATATCGCCCGACGAGACATAATTCCCGTGCTTATCGAAATAGACATCATAGACCGCCTCATATCGGTCACCGGACTGAATATCCCGGGCATAGTCCACATCGTAGAGAAACAGGTTCGCAAACTGCACCATAATCTCTGGCGGCACTTCGGACCGCTGCGCCGCCGCAAAAAGGCTGTGGCGAATGACCCCGCCGACCGCCGCGTAACGATGGTCGACCTCTAGCTCTTCAATGCGCGCTTCGGATCCCCCATCGGCCGTACGCCAGGCGGTGACCACTTGGCGGCTGTCCGGGCGAAAGCGAATGCGGGCGAGAACTGTTTCCTGCGCTGTCCCCTCTTCGGTTTCCATAAAGAGGGTCTCGAACGCATATTCAAACGCCATGCCCGGCTTCACACCCGAAACGGGCGAAACCTGGTCAGCGGCGGAAAGAAGGCTCGCCACGGCGCTGTCCTCTGCCCCCAACGCCACAAGCATGTCCGACACACTTTCACCCCGGTTCAGCACCAGGGTGGAATAGGCGCGTTCGGCGCGACTTTTCTGCTGCGCCTGAGCATAGTCAGCGAACAAGGCTTCCCGACCGCCGGTAAAATCATCTGCCGACGCAAAGGCGTCGACATGATCGGGCACCAAATAGGTGGCCGACGGGTCAATCGCGTGCACGACCTCAACCGTCTGTGAAACACGTTGCGGCTTTAGCCGGGGCCAAGTCCGTTGCTGATCCTGTAATTCGACCAGGGTGCGCCGCCCCGAAGACCGGTCAGGCTTTGGCGAGGGATAGACCTTCACAGGCTCATCCGGCGTACCCGTGGGGGCGAGAGGGGAAAGAGACCGCGTCTCCTCCTCCGTTCGCGCGGGCCGCGAGACAGGAATAACAATCGTCCGGCGTGCCGGACGGTCAGACATTGCAGGAGTTGTCGGCTCAGCAACGGCGCCAACGGCCTCCTGCTGACGAAGCGGGGATGGCTCAGCCGCCTCCACCACCGGCCCGCGACCGGCCGCCGGTCCCCAAACCTGCGCTTGCTGGGCGGGTTCCGCCAAAAGGAGCGAAATAATGACAGCAGAAAGAGCGATCCCGCCCGTCACGAAAGACAAGACAGCGATCGGCGCCAAACCCGTAGAGGAGGTATCGAATTGTTGATCCACCAAGTAACCCAAGTGCCGCTGGTTCATTGGCCGATCCCACGCAAGGATCAGGCCGATATGGGCTCTTTACCATCACTCACTAGGCATCTGGGGTCAAATGACGGAGTTGAAAGATAGCGGATTAACCCTCTTTTGGGGTGTAGGGAGGCGCCTTGACCCGTTTTAGATAGGCTTCAACGTCGATGTCGCCGGCAATCTGTCCTTGTATCCGTTGCCGCAAAAGATGGGGCAAGTCCGCTGCATCGACCTCTCCCAGGGCATGAACCGTATCGCGGATAAGCTTTTCCATCGCGGCATCTTGGGGCGAAAGGGCCTTCATATCTTTAGGGTCTGGCATCGCGGTCACCTTGTTCATTAGGGCTGAGCTTAACGCTTCATGGCTCAATGTGGTGTTCGCAACCAAAGAACGCAAACAGCCGCGTGGAGTTTTAGCCGCCAGACCCTCCGGCAGCGAGATCCTCTGCCGCCTTGGTCGCAAGAGACCACCGCACCCTCTCCTCTACGCCCCCGGACGTCGTCCAAGTGACCAGAAGGGTACTCGCCCCCGCTATCACATCGGCCGGCAATTGCACGTCAGCAGTCGCCGTCTTTCCCGCCCGCACTTTGGACCGCGCCACGGGTTCAGCATCACCATCGAGATATAGCGAAACCGACGAGACATTCACCCGCCCCTCGCTGGTATGTAACCTTAGGCGCGCCGCCGTCATATCAGCCGCCCCCCCAGTCGCTGACAAATAGGCCGATGCCTGAACATCACCGATCGTTTTGATACCTAAGGCCTGATCAAACTGCGGTATGACGGGATCCTGGTACCGCTTCACATATTGGGAGAAAAACCCCGCCGCCAATACAAGAATTGGCAAGGTCGCAAATTGCGCCCGGGACGGATGCTGAAGTTTCAACCGCTTCCACGTCAACCAAACCCCAGACAGCGACAGTCCCGAGATAGCAAGGCCGAAGGCGAACCAAATCAACTTCGTGGGCAAGCCACCAAAGAAGCCAAAATGCAACGGATCCGCCAACTCATTGAGATAGGCAACCGTGTTAATATCATTTGATTGCTGAATACCCACAACGCTGACATCAACCGGATCGAGAGAAACAGCGTTTGCACGGTCCCTTACAAGGATATCATCCCGGCGCCCAATGACCCGAACCGCGCCACCCGCTGACGATGGCAGGAAGATCGAGGTCGCCGTCAGCCCCGGCAAGGCTGCCTCAGCCGCGTCAACAAACTCCTGCACTGACGCATCCTTAATCACGGGACCAAAGGCGTCCACTCGCTCCGCAGAAAGGGAGGGACGTTCAGGCTCAAACTCCTTCCCCCCGGCGGCCGAAAGGAACTCCGCCAAATACCAAACCCCCGTTACAATGATAAGGGCGACGAGCCACATCGACCAAATGCCGGCAGCCTTGTGAGCGTCCCCCATCGCGATCCTGGCCCCCTTGTCGAACCGAATACGGGTGGCCAGGGTTGTCCAATTGCGAGCGGTTTTAAGGCCCGTATAAAGAGAAATGGCCAGAATAAACGCCAGGGATGTGACGATAGGCAACCCTAGTGCCGAAGGCATAAAAAGATAACGGTGCAGATCCCTTAAAAAACGCTGGATCGTTAATGGATTGGTGGTTCCTGTCACCTCCCCCGTCCACTGATTAATATGCAAGAAGTATCTTGCCCCTTCAGGGGACATCATTGTTGCCCGATAAGCGAAATGATCTCCTTCCATCGCCGCCAGCGAGAGAAGCGCATCGTTTGGCGCAAAGGCCTTCGCTGCCCTTTCCATCTCGCCCCAACCCACCTGCTCCCCATCGGGCGATACCCGCATATCGTGCTGGAAGAGCCAATCGAGCTCGTTCGAAACAACCGCAAACGTCCCCGTGAGGAGGATCACCGACATCAAGGCCGCAAGGTGAAAGCCGACCCAAGTATGCAGGGCGTAGAGCTGCTTTCGATTGCTCTTCTTCTTGGCCTTTTTGGCAGGCTTTTTAGGAGCAGGGTCAGCGATGGGTTCGATCGTCGTCACGTCAGATCACTCGACTTGCAGTTAAGAATGAGTAGCATGAATAGCCATACCAGTACAACGGGAAAAGGCCATCACCAGACGCATATGGCAGGTAACGGCCCATTATGTTGTTGCAAAGATAACCTATGGATAGCAAGCCTTAATGTCGCTGTACAAACCTTTTCTTTCGTGCATACGGACCATATGTCGCGCATCACTGTACGAGTAAGGAATAATGAGAATTATAGGCAAAAGCTCCTTTCAAAGCCCAACCCTTTTAGAAGCCCTCTTTTAAAGCCCAGCGAGGGCAGCCAGAATCGCTGAAATCATGATGGGCACATAGATCCCCAGAACATATCCCGCGACCCCCATCAACGCGCCAATGGGCGCAAGGGCCGGCCGATACGCAGCAGCCGCAACCGGCGCACTAGCGGCGCCGCCGACATTCGCAATACTCCCCGCCGCGATAAAGAAGGCAGGCAGTCGGAAGGCGCGCGCTATCATCAGCATCAGGATCGCATGGAAAGCGATCGTCATTCCTCCGGCAAGGAGATATTCGGGCGCCTCAGTGATCGCCCGCAAATCCGCCCGCGCCCCAATGGAAGGCAGCAATAGATAAAGCCCCAAATACCCAAAATCGTTTGCGCCCACCTCTTGCAGCTTTTGCACGGGCGTGAAGGACAGGATGAGCCCAAGGGTAACAATGATAATAACCGCCCAGGTCGACGCGCTAATAATCGTTGGATCCCCCACCGGCGGTAGCCCATCGGCAAGACCGCGGACCGTGATCGCCAACGCCGCCGCCCCGCCAACGATCAACATGATGTCTGCAAGGCTGGCGACACGGCGGTTGGCTTCCGCCTTCGCAAGAACCGCATCAACCTCCTCGAGGGCTTTGGGATCGGCCCGCAAAAAGCGGTCGAGCGGCTTCTGGTAAGCGCTGGCGGCGATGACGAGCCCCAACCAGCCGTAAGAAACAATCGTATCTGCCACCACGAGGGACCCAAAAATGGAGGGATCGGCATCTAAATTTTGCTGCATCGCCAGCATATTTGCGGAGCCCCCAATCCATGAAGCCGCCAGCATGGACATGCCCTGCCACCCGTCAGCAGGCAGAATGCCGCGGGTAAGGAAAAAAGAAAGGGTCACCCCAAGGGCAATCGACATGGTCCCCGCCAGGAGCATGATGAGCGCGGGACGCCCAATCCGCATGAGGGCCCGCAAATCCACACTGAGGGTCAGGAGGAGGAGCGAAAATGGCAACAGATAGCGCGACATCCAGCTATAAAGGTCAGCGGAGCTGGGAATGATGCCTGCCGAGGTGAACAGCATGGGGACGAAGTAAAGCCATACCACTGGCGGCAGGACGCCAAACAATCCCTTGAGCGGCCCCCAACGGCTAACCGTAAAGATGGTGGCCGCAATTGCCGCAAGGACGGCGAAGATTTGCATGTCATCCGTAATCAACGCCGCCTGATCCATTACATCACCTTATTGTTATCTGGAATTTTGCAAAAGCTTGCACCCTACCGGGTCCACATCAAGTTGAAGCGAAGCCGGTCGCGCCAATCATCATTCTCAAGCCGAATAGTATCGTCCAAAACACCGTACCGATACCAAGTCGCATTCAACAGAATCTGCTCGGTGAGCATGTAATCAAGGGTTGCCCTATGCGCCCGGTAATTTGTCCCCAGAGAAAGGTTGTCGTTAGAAAAAGCGGCGAGGACAGCGTCATTTTCAACTTCGGCATACCCATACCCAAAGCGAATATCTCCCTTGTCGGCCCGGTTTCCGAGGAACGCATAACCGGCCACCGCAGTATTGATATCACTCGCCGCACCTTCATTTTTGATATAGTTCGCCGTGACCGCCAGTGGCCAGTTCTGGCCCATGCCGCGATAATCAACCCCTGCGATGACATCTATAATGTCATAGTCAGAGACATAGGCAACACCGGGCAATCCATCACTACGGGGCACAATGAGGTTAGAGCGGAAATCCCCCTGATCCCCTCCCCCAAGGCTACCAAGCTCATAGTCATAGTAGGCAAGCGACCCACGCACCCCAAGGGTCGTGGACGGATCACTCATATAAGCGATCTGCCCCCCTAGCATCTGACTATCGGCCCCGCCCGCATTCTCATCCACGATGAACAATAACCCGCTGGCCGAGAATGTTCCCTCCCCAACGGCTTTTGCATATTGCGCTGCAAGGCCCTCTGGATACGCATCACCATCCCAAAGGGTGTCGGTGGAGACAAATGGTCTTGGGAACTTACCACCGTAAAGGGTAACATCGCCAATATCATACTGGATGAACGCCTGACTGAGGCTTATGGAAAAATCATCCGCAAACCCTGAAAAAGTTCCAAAGCCGGAGTTCGGATCATCCGGATCACCGGTTTCGGCCAACATGCCGATGGTCAACCTGTCAGTAGCTTGAAAATTGGTTCGAAGCCGGGCGCGGTAAACGCCCCGCTCCCGATCCACCGCATCGGGATCATTATAGTTGCCTTCAAACCGCAACAGAAGATCCCCCCCCACATCCAAACGGCGACGCTGTTGCGGTGCCGTGGCAAGACGTTCGGCCGCCGTTGGCAACGGCTCTGCTTCAAGTTCGGGAATAATGGCGACAGGATTTGGGTTCGGCAGGGCCGCATCCACTTCATCCTCTTGGGCGAGCAGGGCCGTCTCCCCCTGTCCCGCGATTTTAGCAACAGCCGTTTCGACCGCGTTTATGCGCGCATTAAGCTCAGCCTGTTGCGCTTTCAGCTCTCGCAGTTCTTTGAGGAGTAACGCAGCATCTGTTTCCTGCGCGAAGGCCATAGAAGATGCCCCCATCCCCAACGCCAAAAAGAGGGTCCCCAACCCAATGGGGTGTGCCAGTCTAGCCATGCCTATTTCCTTTGGGTGACAGCCCGCCACCCGATTTATCGAGATAAAGCTACTTCACATCGTCATATTTGGCAAAAAGGCCGCAACTATCAAGCGATTATTTCTCGATAATCGACGAATCGGCCATGGCGCATTGGTGACGCAACGGAAACAGCCCGTGAGCGATCAGTTTAAAACCGGTACCGTTCTAAAAGGCGGTGACTAATCCGCCTTCTTCTCAACGATGGGCATCACCACGCGGAGGTGCACATCCTTCAGCTGCTCTGGCGACGCTTCAGATGGCGCCCCGAGGAGAAGGTCTTCGGCCCCTTGGGTCAGCGGGAACATCGTTACCTCACGGATGTTCTCCTCGCTGGCGAGAAGCATCACAATGCGGTCCACGCCAAAGGCGGCCCCGCCGTGGGGAGGGGCGCCATATTTGAAGGCGTTCAGCATACCGCCGAACTTATCTTCCACCACCTCGGGACCATAGCCTGCCAACTCAAACGCCTTATACATAATGTCGGCTTTGTGATTTCGGATGGCACCAGACGCCATCTCATAGCCATTACACACAAGGTCATATTGATTGGCGAGGATGCCAAGCTGTTCTTCTTGCGTGGTGGCCGCATTCAGCGCCTCTAACCCACCGCGCGGCATGGAGAACGGGTTGTGACCAAACTCGACCTTTTTGTGCTCCTCATCCCACTCGTAAAGCGGGAAGTCGACAATCCACGCGAATGCAAAACGGTTCTCATCAAAGACCGGCGTGCCGTCATGCATGGTTTTGCCCATGGCATGAAGTTCTCTGGCCACCTCAAGACGGCCGCGGCCCGCCACGTCGAGGAAGTCTGCGGGCTTGCCTGCAAAGAAGAAGCAAGAGTCGCCAGCCTCTAGGCCCAATTGCTCCCGGATCGCGTGGGTGCGCTCGGGCCCAATGTTCTTCGCCACCGGTCCCTGGCCATCGCCATCATTGAACATGATATAGGCCATGCCGGGCAGGCCTTGTTTCTGGGCCCATTTATCCATCCGGTCACAGAAGGCACGGCTGGCGCCCCCGGGTGCGGGGATCGCGCGAATTTCTTTGCCCTCTTCCGCGGCGAACTTGGCAAAAATCTTGAAACCAGAATCAAGGAAGTGCTCGGTCACATCCTGCATTTTTAGGGGCACACGGAGGTCAGGCTTATCGGTGCCGTACCAATTAAGAGAGTCCGTATAGGGAATTTCAATCCACGGATAGGGATCAACCGTGCGGTCACCGGCGAACGCCTTGAAGGTTTGCTCTACCACTGGGCCTGTCGCGTCAAAGACGTCAGGCTGTTCAACGAAGCTCATCTCCACGTCGAGCTGATAGAACTCCCCGGCGGAACGGTCCGCCCGCGCATCCTCATCCCGGAAACAGGGGGCAATCTGATAATAGCGGTCAAAGCCCGAAACCATGATCAGCTGTTTGAAGACCTGCGGCGCCTGAGGGAGGGCAAAAAACTTACCCGCATGAAGCCGCGAGGGCACGAGGAAGTCACGCGCCCCCTCCGGCGAGGACGCTGTGAGCATGGGTGATTGGAACTCGGTAAAGC
>CALFRH010000579.1 GCA_937919225.1 uncultured Parvularcula sp. | reverse complement strand
CGGCCTCGACAGATGCTTCGGCGGTTGGCGGCGTCGCCACAAGAGAGCCGTCTATGTGACCGGCACGATCCGCATCGTCATGGGAGAAATAGTAAGCAAGATACTCTGTCCCCACTGGCGGCCATTTTTCGGCGGTACGCCACTCATTTGCGCCCATCACATAATATGTGACTTTCGGTTTTTCAGATACGCCGTTGCTCTTCGCCCCCTTCAACCAATAGTCAAACCAATCAAGGTATAATCGATAGTAATCATACCTCGCATCCCCTACCGGCAAATCACCGATTTGATCACCAGCCTTCAAATCAGCAGAATCGCAGTGTCCCGCTGGGCTTGCGATAAGGTATTGATTTTTGCCCGCCCTATTTTCGGACTTTTTCTCCATAAACTCGCGAGCGAATACGACGGATTCCATACTGAAATCGAACCATGAATTGACGTGCAGCGCCGGCGTTCTGAAGGTATCGGTGTCGCGAACGAAACCATGACCATCAAGCCACTGAGTCCCCGCTGGAAGGTCTCGCGTATATGCATCGAAATCTGTTTGCGGACCTTTAAACTCTCTAATGACATCACTATAGGGAAGATGATTGTAGACAGCGTTCCAATCTTCAACCTCACTCGACTTTTTTGTCTGCCCCGACGGATGTTTTAGACCACTTCGCCAGAACCAACCCATACCACTTGCCAAAGCCGGCACGCCACTAGCAGCGGACTCGCCAAAATAGGAATAATATCCCCCTGCGGAGCCAATGCCGCCACCCCCCGCCTCTGCAATTGCTGCAACATGATTGGGGTGCTTTGCCGCCATTAACATGTACTGGTTTTCGCCGCGATACGAACACCCATATGTTCCTATTTTTCCGGTCGACCAAGCCTGTTCTGATAACCAAGATACTGTGTCGTATCCGTCCTCGCGGCTCCCACCAGATACAGTATAAAGACCATCTGACGCAAATTTGCCCCGAACATCCTGTACCGCAACGACGTAGCCTTGTCCGGCATAAAACTCTGCATTAGAACGATCACGGGTCTTATTGTAAGGTGTTCGCGAAAGCAGAACGGGCCATCGAGAACGTTTATCGGTTGGGAAGTATATATCCGTGGCAAGTTCAACGCCATCACGCATCGGGATCATGACATTGCGTTCGATAGTAACCTCATACTTAGCCGCAGGTGGGGCGTATGCGTCACCGTTCGCTGGCTTCACGCGCTCTGTAGCATGGGCATGAGTGTTCAACACCGCGCAAAAAACCATGCTGAGTAGAAGCAAAAAATGACCTATCGTAACTTTTGGCCAAACATTATATCTCCAAGAACTTACATAGATTTGTGTATACAAACTTTTTTCCATTCTAACCTACCATCATGTGCCAATTGCTTTGTACAGAACGGACAATCAAAGAAGACTCTCCTAGCCTTCTCAACTGTGACAATCGGCCCTTACCTCTTACAACAAACGACTATTCTTATCGGCTTTGTGCCGATACCCTTCGTAAACGGTACATATAGCGATACATCAAATATCACCCTGCCTATTCAACCCGGCAATCCACCTTTTTCGTGCGTCATACGAAGTAACGCCTCGCGTTCATCAGCCATTCTATTTATGCGGTTGACGCACAAGGCGAATATCCCCCCGACAAGGAAGAACACACCACTTGATACGGCAAAGAATACCGTCCACCCATAATTACCTGCGATGAAACCGGCGCAAGCAAGCGCAGCATTGAGCCCTAGAAAAAAGCAACTGGACTGAATCGTAAAATCCGTCCCCGCTTGAGATTTCGATACCCAACGATAGCGGGCCGCGGACTGCACTACAAAAAGTGGGCTATAGAGAATAATGAAGACTACGGCACTCAACAACACCAGGGTCAGTGTCGGCGCCTCATAAATCGACAATGTCATATAACCAACGGGCGCAAACACAGAAAGCCCTGCCGCGATTATGGCTGCGCGCTGAAACCCAAGACGGGATAAAACCCAAGTTCCAACAAAACCACCGACGACAGCGCCCAAGGTCTGTGTTACCCCAATAGCCAGAGCAATTTCCACCCAACGAAAACCAAGGTCGCGCATAAAACTCGCAACCATGACGGGCGTGAAAAACAACGCGAACGTAAGAGCGACTACCAACCCCAAAACATAAGGTGTCTCTTTACGGCGGATAAACTGAATGAGACTTGGGCGCACCTTTTGCTCAATCATAACCTGCTTTAGTGGCGGCGGTGGAGGCTCTTTGCGAATAAACGCAGGAAAACTAAACAAGATAAGTAGGCAGGCCGCCGTTATCATGGTCGCCTCCCACCCGAAAAACTCATACATGACCAAAAGACCGCCAACGGATAAGATATCAGCAAAACGAGCGCCCACAGAAAATATCGCCGATGCCGCGCCGTACTCTGCGTTGCTGAGCCCTTCTAAAGTATACCCATCAACGGCTATGTCCTGAATGGACATCACCAAAGCGGCAAGAAACAAGACACCAACAACGCCCCATACCCAACCCTCACTTGGCTCCGCAAACGCCAAAACTGAGTAAACGGCAGCCCCAACTAGTGTGCACGGAATTATTATACTTCTTCGCCGACCAATACGGGGCGACCCTGCATGATCAATATACGGCGCCCACAACCATTTGAACCAATAGGGAGCGGATGCGAGAGAGAATACCCAGAAATCCTCAAGTGCAAGGCCGGCATCTCTAAAAATCGCCGGCAGCACCATATCAATAAAGCGTTGGGGTAAGATCTGCCCCATGATTAAGCCGGTGAAGACGCTGATTTTCGTCCATGATGAAAGGGACGTCGGTAGAACCATACTTTTTGCGGCGGGTATGTCTGTCATGCGGCCGCCCGCTCAAATTTGGTGGTTTGACAGCCACCGAACGCTTCGGTGACATAAAGGTCCCCCGCGTTATCGATAAAGATACCGTGAGGATGACGTGTTGCGCCTGGATAGGGGGCATCATGGCCCCAACCGCATATGATGTCGTGGCTATTTTTGTCGATAATACTGACACCAGCCTTATGCGCGATGACGGCAGCATCGCCATGAAAAGCAATATCGTTAGGATAAGAGAACTCACTAATCGCGGTTACAAACTCTCCCTCGCGGGTAAAAATCTGTATTCGGTCATTCTCACGATCGCATACCCACAAAGTGTCCGCGCCTTGTTCATACTCGATGAAATGAGGTACAGCGAACATCCCCGCTTCTGTGCCGCGCCCTCCCCAGGAAGATAGAAGCCTAGACGACCTATCAAACCTATGAATTCGCGCATTTCCATAGCCATCTGAAACGAAAATCTCTCCATCAGGGGTCGTCGCAACACCCGTGGGCATATTAAATGGCTCACCAAAATGCGCTAGCGCGGGAACATACGGCACGCCAATACAGGAAATAAGAGATCCGCTGGGGGAATATTTTAACACCACATGCTGATAGGCATCAGCAATCCAAATCGTGCCTTCTACGTCGACATGGATGCCGTGCGGCGCAAGAGAGAGAGGCAGGGGGTCCCACATCTGAATGAGATCCCCCTCTGGGGACCAAATGCTCACTTGCCGTTTGCCACGGCTGAGCACACAAATCGAACCATCGGGCATGATAGCGCCATGGGACTGCACCCCGAGTTGATTTACATCTTCATCGCTCAAAAAAGCGCCAACACAATTGAAGCGATAGCTCCCCGCCCCCACGGGCTCGCGCCCGCCATCAGGCGGCATTTTACTTAATGGAGCAGCCGATGAAGGGCCAGCATGCCGCGTCATCAGCTCATCACGATTGGGGTGTGGTTGAGGTGTTAGACAGGTTCTACACATATCTACACAATTGCTCCAAAGTTCAATTATGTATATTTTTTTACAAACGCGCAAGCTGTTTGGTGGCAATATGCCTTGAGCGAATAGATTTATCGTGACGAGCTAAGCCCTCAGGGGCTTTTTTGCTCTCCGCGAACGCCTAACTTTTCAAGCGCCTCCATACGCGCCAATCCCTTGGCTCCCACTCGCTTGGTAACTTCGGCAATCAGGGTTTCAGCCATAAAAACCACAGATAATGTCGAATCCCAAGGGGAAGGTGCTTCAACGGAGCAAGAGAATATATAATCAGCGTACTTGGAAATTGGACTTTGCCAAACATCAGTAAACAAAACAATAGATGCCTTGCGATTACGTGCCAGCTCTACGATATCTTGAGTGTCCTGTTGATAGCGCCGGACATCGAAGACAACAATGACGTCCTTTGCTGAAATGTCGACGAGGCGCTCCATAATTTCTGCTCTAGAGCCACGCAAATGTCGAACATTTCCCCTTAGTAGATAACGACTCGCGCCAAAGTAACCGGCGATGTACCCCGTAAATCGGCCCCCTATGCAGCTGACACGACGGGTCGGCGAGGCTATCAACTCAGCGGCACCATTGAAGTCGGCTGGAATAACACGCGCAGCCGTTTCCCCAATGGCCGAACGGGCAACAATCGGCGCGGCGCTCAGCAACTCACGATCATCGTGCCTGCGCTGCTCGTACAACGCCACGGGAGAGCCGATTTGGTGCTGTACCTCATCATGGACGGCTTTTTGAAACTCGCTATACCCCCCGAAGCCAAGTCGTTTGACGAAGCGAATAACGGACGGGCCACTGACACCAGCGCGCGAGGCAAGCTGCATCATCGTCTCAAGCGCAGCGATCGGATATTTCGTATGAATAACCCGCGCCACTTTAAGATCCGATTTGGTAAATTCGTCGGACTTACTTTCTATGAGATCAAGAACAGACTTTTTGATGACGTTTAGCCCCGAATTTTACCGTCGCATGCAGTTCAATTCTGTCTTGTAACGATGGCGTTTGGCAAGCGCATAATAAGCGCGCGTCAAGAATATCAAGATAGCTCAACATAACCCCTCCCCTAAACCGACAACGGGTTATCGTGGTATCTTGGAGGCGTAGACAAACCTTCAATAAAATTCACGACATGGATATTGTAAAATTATATACAAATATGCAGAATTAGCGTATTGTGGATTAAAATTTAACAAGCCTTGGGGTGAGCTGTCTTGCTATGATTTTTAGTAGCAATCCAAGAATTCTAACATCAGGGGATCTGCCAGTATTTGGTACCTACAATGACGCAGGTAGTGCGCCAGTTCTCATTATCTGCGATCACGCGAAGGCGAATGTGCCGCGCAACCTTAATCAGCTTGGCCTGTCACAAAC
>CALFRH010000578.1 GCA_937919225.1 uncultured Parvularcula sp. | reverse complement strand
GGGGGAAGTGGGCCCGCGCCCAAAGGCGCGGGGGCGATGGGGGCCAGAATGCTGGCGCCATGATCAGTGGATGATCTTTTTTTGATGTCCTCGGATGCCCGATTTTCCTAGCGTCTAGGGAAGTGTTCGACTCTTTCTCGAACGGTAAATCCTTAACAGGACACCAGCGGGGCAGGCCCGTCATGGAAAACGACGGCCTTGGAACAAAGCAAAAAATCGCCCTTTATGTTGCAATGCAGCAAAAATCATCTATAGCTTTTTGCAGATCTCAATTTCGGGCTTCCCTTTCATGTTGCAACCCACCCTTGCCGCCTTTGCGGACCGCTTTTCTATTGCCGGAAAACCTGGCCAACCGTTGAATAGCCTCTCAGCGGGCCAGGTGAAGACGGAGCTTTTATCTGGCCTCACCGTCGCCCTGGCCCTGGTGCCAGAGGCCGTGGCCTTCGCGTTCGTGGCCGGGGTCCACCCACTGGTGGGTCTCTACGCAGCGTTTTTAGTAGGCCTCATCACCGCCGTCATGGGCGGCCGGCCGGGCATGATTTCCGGCGCCACCGGCGCCCTCGCCGTGGTGATGGTCGCCCTCGTCGCTGACCATGGGGTCGAATATCTCTTCGCCACCGTGGTATTGATGGGCATCCTGCAAATTCTTGCCGGGGCGTTCCGCCTGGGCAAATTCATCCGCCTCGTCCCCCATCCGGTGATGCTGGGGTTCGTCAACGGCCTCGCCATTGTTATTTTCCTTGCGCAGCTGGGCCAATTCAAAGTGCCCGGCACAATGGAGGCGACAGGACACGGCGTTGGCGGCGGGGAGTGGATGACGGGCATGCCCCTCGTCCTCATGCTGGCGCTGACCGCCCTCACCATGCTGATCATTTGGGGCCTGCCCCGCTTTACCAAAGCCATTCCCGCCCCCCTTGCCGGTATCGCCGTGGTGGCAGGTCTCGTCATCGCCTTTGGCATTGAGGTGCCGCGGGTGGGAGACCTCGCGTCCATTAAAGGCACCCTGCCCCCCTTCCACTTGCCCCAAGTGCCCCTCACCTGGGAGACTTTTGAGATTATTCTTCCCTATGCGGTGATTTTGGCGGCCATCGGCCTTATCGAAAGCCTTCTGACCCTTAACCTGGTGGGCGAGATCACAGGGCAGCGCGGCGGCGCCAGCCAGGAATGCGTGGCCCAAGGGGTGGCAAACACGGTCACCGGCTTTTTCGGCGGTATGGGCGGGTGCGCCATGATTGGTCAGTCCATGATCAATGTGAAATCCGGCGGACGCACGCGGATCTCTGGCATCAGCGCCGCGCTTTTTCTCTTGGCCTTCATCCTTGTGGGTGCTCCGCTGATTGAACAGATCCCCTTGGCAGCCCTGGTCGGTGTAATGTTCATGGTGGTGATTGGCACCTTCGCCTGGCGCAGCCTCATGATCATGCGGCGTATTCCGCTAACCGATGCTTTTGTGATTGTCCTTGTCACCGCCGTAACGGTGAAATTTGACCTCGCCATCGCTGTGGTGGTGGGTGTTATCGTCTCCGCCCTCGCCTATGCCTGGAACAACGCCAAACAGATCCACGCCAAGGTTGAGACAGGCGTGACGGGCGCAAAAGTCTATCGCGTTCAAGGGCCCCTGTTCTTTGGGTCTACAGACGGATTTGCGGACTTGTTCACCCCGGCAGCAGACCCTGACCAAGTGGTGGTGGATTTTATCGATAGCCGGGTGATGGATCAGTCCGCCTTGCAAGCCATTGAGGACTTAGCGGTCAAATACGAGGCTCTCGGCAAACAATTGCAACTGCGGCACTTGTCAAAAGACTGCCACCAGCTTCTCAACCGCGCGGGTCAGCTGATGGTGGATGCGGATGATGACCCTGATTATGGGCTCGCTGTCGACTATTCTGTTCGAACAGGGATTTTTGGTGGGGGTCATTGACCCCTAAACTCGTCATCCCGGCTTGCTCAAAGGGCAAAGCCGGGATCCACAAACTCGGGGTGGTAGTGATTGTGTACGAGCCCCTCAGTCATCAGTGTATCGATCCCGGACAATCACTTTCGTGATTCCCGGGATGACAGTGTTGCACAAGCCTACTTAAACGACCAGCCA
Organism: uncultured Parvularcula sp.; assembly: GCA_937919225.1. Taxonomy (GTDB): domain Bacteria; phylum Pseudomonadota; class Alphaproteobacteria; order Caulobacterales; family Parvularculaceae; genus Parvularcula. Next base: position 4,218 of record CALFRH010000578.1, on the reverse strand, counting down.
GCCTCAATCCAAAGCTTTTGGCGATCGCCAAGGAAATCGTCCGCTTGGTAATCAGCATATTTAACCAGAAACTTCTTCTGCCCTTTTGCGATCACCAAACCGGCATCTACTTCACTGCCATACTCTGCGTCGCCCTCGTCAGCCGAAAAATCGTGATAAGTAACCCACGCCTTTACGAGGTCTACAGGGCCTACGGATTTTTTCGCAAACGACGCGGTCCCGTAAATGTCCTGGAGGCCTGTATCCGGCGTCCGCAGAAACAGATCTGAGAACCCATTGAACTTATGCAGGGTGGCCAGCGGTGTTTGGAACGACGCGGCCCCCTCGTCACTGCCCAAGGTCTCAATCCCAGCCGTAAGCCCGACAGGGCCCTTTTTATACTGACCTTCCAGCATCCAATAGGACGCTTCATAAGAGATCGGTTGATCACCATAGTCCGACTGATGAGCGTACCGCGCACATGCGGCAATAGGGCCCTTTTGCGCCTTTGCCGACACCCCTAATGTCTGGGAGGATGCGGTGGGGGCATCCTCTTCAAAGTCGAGAAAGTAGCCGTAAGCGCCGAGGGTTACCTTCGCACCCTTCACCGGGACCTTATAGGCAACATTGGCGAGAACGGAGTTACTGTCCCAACGGCCCATGGGCGAATCGTCACCGAAGATACGGTTCACTTGATCCACATAGGTGACATCCAAGGTGAGATTTTCAATACTTTTATTCACCACCCGGAGGGCATCAAAGGTCTGCTCGTTCTGGCGCCAGCCCACATTCCCCACAAAGCGGTCATCATCCTGCTTAATCCGCTGACGGCCCAAGGTGATGACGGTGTCACTTAAGGATGTGTTCTGGATCTGAAGGCGGTTAAGCTCCGTCACCTCAGGGTCCGCCACCACGGGGAAATTTGTCCGCTGATTGATGGTGGAGTTGAACTCGCCAATCACCGCTTCCACATGCTCAAAGTCGAAAAGGACTTTCGTATCCTTGGCAATGCCCGCCTCAAAGCCACCGCGGATACGGTATGTCAGGGCTGTTGCATCCTCATCAAACCCCTCTTGCTCAACGCCTTCATACCGGAAGCGCACGTCAAAAATGGGCTTCACGTCTTTGAAAAAGGTCGATTGAGAAGCTTCCTCCCCCGCTACCGCGGAGCCACCCAATGCGCCGACCATCCCCATGCTCACCACAGTGATCTTTGTATATTTTTTCATTTTGTCCCTCATCAAAAGACACGTTTGACGAGGGGTCTTACAGATTGTGCGTTTCCGTCCGCTTAAAACAGGGTAAATGAACCGTAAACGAGCAAAGCGACATTAAGAATGAATTTACACATCCAACTCCGCCGCCAGGGCGTTTTCCTGGATAAACTCACGGCGGGGCTCAACCACATCACCCATTAGGCGGGAGAAAATGTCATCGGCCTCATCGGCTTCATCAATCTGCACCTGGAGCAATTGACGGGCATTATCGTCAAGGGTGGTTTCCCACAGCTGGTCCGGGTTCATCTCCCCCAACCCCTTATAGCGCTGCATTTTAAGCCCATGGCTGCCCACTTTGCGCACCGCATCAAGGAGGGTCCCAGGTCCGTGGACCCAAGTTTCCGTGTCCCCCCGAACAAAGGCGGCGGGTTTATCGAAAATCTCACGAACCGGTTCAATTGCTTTGGAGAGACGTTTGGCGTCCCCGCTGGTCAGCACCTCAGCGCCAAGGGTGTAAGCCTCTTCCACACCGCGCACTTCGCGGGCGACCGTCACACCACCTTGACCATCCAAGGTCGCGGCCCATCCCCGCTCATATTCATCCGCCACAAGATCAAGTCGCGCGGCAAATCGATCGGCCACTGTTTGGTCCGTAACTTCCTCCCCCATGGCCCCGGCCATGGCGGCCTGGTTGATCACGTCCCGCGGGAACCGGTCAGGAAAGGCCGTCATCCGGGACTGAGCCGCCCGGGCAGCGGTGACTGCCGTTTCAAGATCCGGGCCCGCCATCTCCTCACCGGAACCTAACCGCAGCTTGGCCCCTTGCAGGCCTTCCTGATACAAATAATCCTGCAAGGAATCTTCGTTGAGGAGATATTGCTCAGACTTGCCTCGCATCACCTTATAAAGGGGAGGCTGCGCAATATAGAGATAACCGCGACGGACAATCTCAGGCATTTGCCGGTAAAAGAAGGTCAGCAGCAACGTCCGGATGTGCGCCCCGTCCACGTCGGCGTCAGTCATGATGACGATCTTATGGTAGCGCAGCTTGGAAATATCGAAATCATCGCGGCCAATGCCGGTGCCAAGGGCGGTAATCAGCGTACCCACCTCTTGGCTTGACAACATCTTATCGAACCGCGCCCGCTCCACATTGAGGATCTTCCCCTTCAACGGCAAAATAGCTTGGTTCTCGCGGTTTCGCGCCTGCTTCGCCGACCCGCCCGCGGAGTCACCCTCCACGATGAATAGCTCGGCCTTCGCCGGATCCCGCTCCTGGCAATCTGCCAGCTTTCCGGGTAGGGAGGAAACATCAAGCGCGCCCTTGCGACGGGTCAGCTCCCGCGCCTTCCGCGCTGCCTCCCGCGCAGCGGCGGCTTCAACCACTTTTTGCACGATGCGTTTGGCCTCAGCCGGATGCTCCTCGAACCAGGTGCTGAGCGCCTCGTTCACGGCGCTTTCCACCACGGGGCGCACCTCGGAACTCACCAGCTTATCCTTCGTCTGGGAGCTGAATTTCGGATCCGGCACCTTCACGGAAAGGACACATGTCATCCCCTCCCGCGCGTCATCACCCGACAAGGCAACCTTCTCTTTCTTGAGAAGGCCAGAGGAGGTCGCATAGCTGTTCACCACCCGGGTCAGCGCCGCACGAAAGCCCGCTAAATGGGTGCCGCCGTCCCGCTGAGGGATGTTGTTGGTGAAACACAACACCTTTTCGTGGTAGCCATCATTCCACCACATCGCGCATTCAACGGTGATCCCCTCTTTCTCCGCAAGAAGAGTAATCGGTTCACTGACCACTGCCTGCTTGGCATCGTCGAGGTACCGGACAAAGGCCTCAAGACCCCCCTCATAGATGAGGACTTCCTCCACCGGGTCCACCGGACGCTCGTCCCGCAGAACGATTTTGACGCCGGAGTTCAAAAACGCCAGCTCCCGCAGGCGGCGCTCCAGCGTGTCAAAGTCGAACTCGGTTTTGGTAAAAGTCTCATCGGACGGATGGAAGGTGACCTCGGTCCCCGTCTCGGATGTGTCGCCGATGCCCGCCAAATCCGCATCCGCATCGCCATGGCGGAACATCATTTCGTGGAGCTTGCCATCGCGCTTAATCGTCAGCTTCAGCCAGTCGGACAGCGCGTTGACCACAGAAACGCCCACGCCATGAAGACCGCCAGAGACTTTGTAGCTGTTCTGATCAAACTTTCCGCCCGCGTGGAGTTGGGTCATGATGACTTGCGCGGCGGACACCCCCTCCTCGGGGTGGATCTCTGTCGGAATGCCGCGACCATTATCGGTGACGGTGACTGAACCATCCCCATTCAGAATAACGCCGACAGTGTCACAATGTCCCGCTAGAGCCTCGTCGATGGCATTATCGACCACCTCATACACCATATGGTGGAGGCCCGAGCCATCATCCGTATCCCCAATATACATGCCAGGACGTTTACGGACAGCATCAAGGCCCTTCAGAACCTTAATGGAGTCTGCACCATAGCCGTCACCATTTTCGGGAGGTTGAGCCTCAGCAGCATCACCACTCATCGGCTCATCTCCGAGGGGCAAAATAGACAAATTATCATGACGAATCCTTTGTCTATTTTGTAGCGGATTCCGCCCCCAATCACAAACCAAGAGAGACCAAAAAACGTTCTATTTCGCCTCTCAAACAACGCTTGATGGGCAAAGGATGCAGCGGGACGATATCCGCCTATCGCCTCAGGTGGGACGGGCCTCGGTCGCCCGACCATCAGCGACGTGAAAATGCTGCGCTCGGTCGCCCCAAGGCGCAAACAGTTCGCTATCGGTGCCGGTCATAAACGCCTGGCAACCAAGCCCCGAAACGATATCCGCCAGCGCCCCACGGCGGTCCGCATCAAGGTGGGCCGCCACCTCATCGAGAAGGAGAACCAATGGCACCCCCTCCGCGGTTTGCAACGCCGCCGCATGGGCGAGAATGAGCCCAATCAACAACGCCTTTTGCTCCCCCGTTGAACAAAGGCGGGCGGACTGAGCCTTC
>CALFRH010000577.1 GCA_937919225.1 uncultured Parvularcula sp. | reverse complement strand
GCGCGATGGGCGGGAAGGTTCGTATGCAGCCTGATCCAACCATCCTTGGTTTCAAAGTCACCTGCAATGGTCTCCCAAACCGGCGGCATCTCCAATCCACCGGATAAATGGACTGCGCAAACCATAGGGAGGCAAGACGCCGGTCCACAGTGACCCGCGGCGGCGTCGGGACGAGCCCCAACGCTTCCAACAACGCGGCCATGGCCTCCCCCACCGCCCCCAAACTTGCCGAGGCTAAGTCACTCACCGCAAAGCAGGACGGGTAGGTGTCTGCCCCAACCTCTTCAGCTCTGTGGTGGAGACCAAGCGCGGCCCAGATATCTTTCATGGCCCCATACAGTACGCGGCTTCTTCCACCTCGACAAACCGGGCCAATTCCGCCATGTGCTGCCGTTAATAAGACACCGAGGACGCCCATGGCCGACCGTAGACCTGCTGCGCAGCAACCCGACAGCTTTGCTTGGACCGATGACAGCAAGGCCATTGCGGAGACATGGATTGCGAAATATCCGGAGGGGCGACAGGCATCGGCGGTGATCCCGCTTTTGTGGCAAGCGCAGAAGCAGGAGGGCTGGGTCTCAATCCCCGCCATGGAGGCCATCGCCGCGCAGCTGTCCATGCCCTATATCCGCGTCTACGAGGTTGCCACCTTCTACACCATGTTCAACCTCAAGCCCGAGGGCACCTATTTCGTCCAGCTTTGCGGCACGACCCCTTGCATGTTGCGGGGGGCAGAGGATTTGGCCGCCGTTTGTGAGAAGGTGATTGGCCCCCAAGGGACGTTGACGGACAGTGGTCATCTCTCCTGGTTGGAGGTGGAATGCCTCGGCGCCTGCTGCAATGCGCCCATGGTGCAAATCAACGATTACTATTATCAAGATCTGACGGCGGAGAAATTTGAAGAGATTCTCGTGAAGTTAGATCGTGGCGAATATGTGGAACCTGGCGTGTTTAACGCTGGTCGGCATACGTCGGACCCTGAAGGGGATAATACATCGCTTACGGATGCATCGCTCTATGATGGCTCCGCTGCGCAGCCAATTGCCAAACTGCCGAATAGCGATCCTGCGCCGGCTGCAGGCTAACCCCTTCAATTATTCCCCATGGGGCCAAAGGCATCCATGGCGTCCAGCAGATGGCCTATATTATCAAGAAGAATGGGCCCCACGGACGCTTTGCGCTGTGGGGTAAAAAGTCAGAGCCTAAGCGCGCCGCTTTTTCCGCATGGCTGCCATCACTGCACCACCAGTGAGGAACAGAACGACCCCGCCAGGTAGGGGGGTGGGGACAGGATCGCCGCCCATGCCCGGATCAACCGTTGTCACCGGTGGATCGTCGCCGATCACCACCGGGATGATGGGGTCAATCGGGATGACTGGATCTTGTGGATCATTTGTCGGCTCATCCGGGTCCCGAGGATCGTCCGGGGTAATCGGGTCTGACGGGCCTGGCGGATCAATGGATACGATAGGGTCTTCTGGCGCTGCGGGAGGGTCGCTTGGGACGGTTCGCTGACCACCGCCTGTGCCGCGCCCGCCGCCCCAAACGGGTCCGGTGGGCGGCCACAAAACGGCAAGATCCAACAGGAAGTCTTCTTTGGTGTAGGCTGGCCCTTCGCCAGCGCCCGGTTTTGGCGCCGGAAGGGAAAAGGTGTCGTCCTGTTCCAGGGGGAAGTTGATCGGCGTGCTGGGGGCTTTAGCGCGGCGCTTCGCCAAGCAGGGGCTTTCCTTCGCATACGGGTTCAAAACCGTGCCGGGGCCTACATAGGTTTCGCCCGTGGCCGTGAGGCAAGGGTCGAATTCGACCTTTTTCGCATTCTCGTCAAAGGCGGGCGCATCGTCACCCTTATCCTTTTGCGGCGCGTTCCGGTACCAGCGCTTTTTGGGATTGAGAGCCGCTGACCCGTTTTGCTTGCCCGCTTTTGTCCCATCCTGGGATCCATTTTGGGCCCCATTTTGGGACAGGGCGGGCCACGATCTTTGTTTGATCGGACCAAAACTCGAGAGGGCGTCGTCGTCTCTGGTCCAAACCTCACCCGCGGCGCCGAGGGCCATCCCGCCAAAAAGCAGAAGGGCTGCCACAGAGCTAGCATAGCGCCACCGGACACGTGGGCGCTTGGAGGACGTGGGAGCTTTCAACATGCCCTCACCTTCGCAAGCCCTATGCCGGTAAGGATAAATTGGGCCCTGCCGAGCGGCTTTGCCGCCTTGCCCCATGGCTCGTTTCGCCGTAGCTGGCTCCCTTAAAGGCAGTGAACCACGCAAGGTCCAGCGATGCTCCAGGACAAAGACCGGATTTTTACCAACCTCTACGGGCTTAAAGACCCTTTTCTCGAGGGGGCAAAACAGCGGGGCGCGTGGAACGCGACAAAAGAGATGCTCGAGATGGGTCCTGAATGGATCATCTCGCAAACCAAGGACTCAGGTCTCCGGGGCCGCGGCGGGGCCGGT
>CALFRH010000576.1 GCA_937919225.1 uncultured Parvularcula sp. | reverse complement strand
ACGTTCGTATTCTCCTTCTTCCTTCGTGCGCTCATAATCAGCGCTTGCTCCTGCTTGGCCGTTTTTGTCATGGACGGGCTGTCATAGAATTGACGACTTTCCTCATGCGCTGGATCAGTACCCAAACGATACTGTCCCCCCTCAAGAAGTGGCGCAAGACGGCGCACCTGAGCAAACCGGTCAGCGACGCGGCCATGGAACGCTTCCAGCGGGTTCAGCTCTGCGTAGACTGAGGTCGGTCCCGGCAAAGCCAATTGCTGCCCAGCAAGCACATCACGCCAGGTTTTTTCCTCATTACCGAGCCTGGCGATCGTCATGCCCATAACGATTGTTTTCGGCGTGCCTCCAGCCCGCTTCACCGCGTCGATGATCGCAACGCTATCGGCAAAGGACTGCGCGCTCGTCGCCGCATTAAAGGCTCGTATCTCTCGGCCGCAAAGCTCAGACAGCTCTGCGCTTAAAACGGACGATTCAGATGGAAAAAACTCCCTCATGCTCGAGCCGCCGATGATGACGATATCGGCTTCTCGAACCTTTGGATTGGCCACAATTTGCTGGGGGATGTAAATAGGCGACGGTCGACGGTCCGTATCGAGCCAAATATTTTTCAAAATGAAGCTATTAAAGTCGAGCAGCAGAAAAACAGTAACCGGCACACAACCAATAACCAAAATAATGACCGTGAGAGCCGCCTTGATCATCGGAAACGAATACCCCAATTTGTCAAACATGGCATCATCCCCCGAAGGTCAAATGTTTAACGATCGTTTTGCGGGTGAGGGCCAAAGGCTCAAATCGACACCAAATTGGCAAAATAGACTATAAAGCAGGCGTTCGAACCCCCAGCCCACACAGCCGGAAGATGGCGTATTTGGTTGCTCGGCTCCTTTGACATCAAACTTCTGAACAAGCGATTGTTGATGATTGTTGAAGGAGGCAACGGCGATCCGCCGACCACTGAACACTGGCATACGCAGCTCTCTTTTTAGCGCAAAGACGGTTTGAAAAATGCGGTTGCTTGCACCAAGGTCAGCAAAAAATGGATCAGAAGCGGACGACACATCAAATGCGGCGCCCCACTCGTTTAACAAAGAGGCGGTCCAATTTACTGCGTCCTCGAGCATCTCCGTCACCCGATCCTGAGTATCAAACGCGATCAATTCACGCATCCAAAACGTCGTCGTCCGTTCCAAGCCGGACACACCGACGGCCTCGTGTCTATGGCATTTGTTCAGTGCCGTGATTCTTTCGGTACCAATTTGTCGGCCCTTGCGGGCTTCGAAGCAATGATAGCAGACCGTAGGAGCCAACACATGGTCCGGCGAGCCCAGTGATTCAACAAGATGGCTACCATCGGCTTGCGCCCAAGCGTCAGTGTCACCGAAGGCTGGCAAGAGCTTGTGGTCCAATCGCGCCGGTGCAGCGAAATAAGCCAAATGCGGCGAGTGACCAAGGAACCCAGACGCTAGCAAAGAGCCAGCTTCAACAGTCGTGGGATAAAGCTCGGTGAAAGCGCCAACACTAAGGCAATAGTCTTTCAGCTTTGCGTCGACGGCCTCGAATAGTGTTACGAACTCTTTCGCAAACACGAATTTTCCGTATCCGGTAGGCGTCACTGCGCCCGAAGCGCACAATTGCTCGTACGGATCATCTTTTGTTAGCCTGGGGGAGGCCGTGCCGGAGAAGAGCAATTGTTCCTGCGTATCACGAAAGCCACTCGCAGTTCGACGGATGAGCGAGGAAATATTGGCTACGATCTCCTCATCCGTGTAAGCATCGCCGTCAAATGAAATACTGACGCCGCTCCCGTCAAACACGGCGTTCAAAAACCCTGGAGCGTAGTATGGCAAGCTCTCGTGCACCGCCTTATGAACAGCAGCGTCCCACCGCATCGCACCTTCAACCGAGACGCGTACATTTCGCTTTGTTGTCAAGTATCAACCTCCGCTTTCTCGGTAAGATAGCGCATCAAACTGGGAACGGACGTCAACGACGCAGCATCGAGTGTCGACATTTGAATATCAAATTCGTCTTCGATGGCGAGAACGAGCGCGATGAAATTCGAAGAATCCCAGGACCGAACATCTTCCATCGTTGCATCAGGCGTCATAGACGCGGCTTCCGTTGGCCCGATCACGCTAGCAAACGCCTTTTGTATTCGTTCAAATAAACTCATGGGTCTCCCTTACGCATATCCCAAATCGAACCGTACCTGTGTAGCGAAACGCTCGAAGACAGATCGCTGCACCTCGGACAAGTCGTCAATCTCTATTTGGGGCTCTCTAACAACACGCCGATTAATCGGCCTCGCACTTAGCCGACTTAAAACGTCATACGAACACGCGCCCTCAAAACCTATAAAGCTCCTAACGCGATTGTACTCTTCAACTGGATCAGAGACGAAGCGCTCGAACTCAACCCGATAAACCATTTTTTCCGACAGGTCGGACAGCCCTTCAAGAATGGTCCGGTTTGTTTCTGCCCATAGCCAGATGTTTTTCGTTAAATGATCCCACTCGACCCAATCGGTGGCCTCAGGAGCGTTTTGGCGAGGCTGTAATCGACCGATTTGAATGAACTTCTCAATCTCGGACAAGATTTTGCCGTTCGGCGGCCAACCGACGGGCGTCTCGTCAACGCCATAGGGAGCAGCACAGCTACTGACAAAACTGAGGCAATCTCGAAACTGAAAAATAAACTTACAGTCGGGGTAGAGGCGCGCGAACGGCCTTATAAATGGAGCATTATTATAGGCAACGTCGCCAAAGAACTGCACACCTCGTTCACAGGCGATGTGTTCCAATCCAGATCGCTTCGCTTTGGCGATTTCATATGCCTGCCCAGGCGTTTCGTAGGCAAGGCGATTGTCCAGCGTCAGAAAAGGTAGCAGCTGTGCGCCAGCCTCTTCGAAATCTCGGAACTTTCCTTCATGCAGGCATACACAGGCTGTCTCAGCATTGAGAGCATTTGCCAGCGTCATGGACGCTGTCCGGCCGGTTCCAACACCGAAGAAAACTAAGGGCGGCATTCTAGAATCCCATATAGCGGAAGGGCTGGAGCGAGCCGCCGAAAAAGGCATATAGAATTAGAAAAACAAGCGCGAGATTGAACGCCGCTAACGGTAGCACAAACTGTGAGTGTTTTATGTGTGCCAATAGCCTTTCAGGCATTTTGAGCATTTTTTTGTGCGCGTTCCTGAACGCTGTCTTGGCGCAACTGACGGTGATAAAATCAGTCTTCACAACCTCGCCCCGGTGCCTGCGTGCCCCCTTGAATCGGCCGACGCTGCGATAAAGTCAAGCAACAGGCGGGCCACCTCTTGCGCAGACCAAGCGTTACTTTCCCCTAGCGTTGTTGATCTCGCATCAGAGTCGGCGAGACTCAGCAAACGCGCCAAAGGTCCGCCTTTTCCGTTTATTGCCTGAGCCCATTCGCTGCCGCCAACGACGACTATCGGTCGAGATGACGCTTCATACTCGGATATTTTACCCGGAACAATGTCAGTGTGCGGTGCAGCAGCAAGGAGAAGAATATCAGCCGCGCGTTGGGCCTTCCAGGTTTCTGTCATGGTCACAACCCCAAGCGGTTCGACGCCAGGCGCTGCCGTCGCCAAGACATGTTCTTGCTCTGTAAGCCGACCGATAAGATGTAGGACGAACCGCGGATGGCGACGACGAGCCTCAGCAAACACTTCAAGTGTTGGCTCAATTGATCGCGTCCCGTGAGAAAGCGAAAAACTCCCTGTGTGAAGAACAATGATAGGGTCGTCACCGTCCTTTGAAGTCGACTGCCGCACTATTGGGGCCGCTTCGTCGAGAACACCAGGTTGAGGGAGCAGAAGCCGGCGAACGCCCGGGGCGTAGTCCGCAATCTCATCGAGCATCCGTTTGCTTGGTGCTGTGATAACATCAGCTTTCGACAAGATCGCTTTGGCGATCCGCTTTTCTACGGCCCGGCGCAGAGGGCGCTGACGCTGCGGCACCAACGGATCTATGAGCCAGTTGTCACGAAAATCGGCGATCCACCCAGCCCGCAACTTCCTCGCAATCAAATAGCCAGCAACATGGACGCTTTCCGGCGGACTGGTAGTCATCAGCCAGTCAGGATTGAAATCCTCAAAAGAACCACCCGCGACCGCCCGCAAAGCCCATCGAATGTCGGGATCTGGTAAAAACAGGTTGGCGCGAATCCAGTTGCGCAAAATCGAATTCTGGCCCTTGTATCTCGAATTCCTTGCTTGGCTCGCTTCGAGGGGCGCTACCTGGGGATGGGGGACAATCGCACCATCAACGTCTTCAGGCATGGCGGGTGCAATAACTCTAACGTGTGCACCTTCGGCCTGGAGACCTTTGGCGAGGAGATAAGGACGACGAGCGCCACCGGAAACAATCGGGGGAAAATGCCTTGATAAAAAAAGAATGTTGACCATTCAGCTCAGCGCCACACTAATCGCATGCCGTGCGCCCAAAGAATATTCTGTTCTGAAGGCAACGACGTTCTAACAGTTCGGATTGGCATTTCTCTAAGCGTCCGCTGCATAAATTGCAAAAAAGTGAGAACGACGCGCGGCTCCAGTTATGCAGCTTGATTGGGGACTTAGAAGTCGGCAAGAGAGGCCAGTTCAACATGGTTACTTGCGGCTTTTTTGTTGCTTCGGCGCTGGTTTATGAGGGTTAGGTGAAAGTATTCGTTATTGTGGGCACGCGCCCGGAAGCCATAAAAATGGCACCCGTCTATTCCGCTTTGCATGAGGAAGATGGTCTACATCCCTTGTTGATCTCGACAGGCCAACACCGAGAAATGTTAGACCAAGTGCTGGACTGGTTCGGGCTAACGCCGGATCACGACCTTGAGTTAATGGCGCCAAACCAAACGCAGTCCCAAGACAAGTCACGCTCCAATGTGGAAGCGGGATTGCGCACCCGCAATCTGGAGCAACCCTTTCCAGAGGAGGGTTATCGACAAATGGCGAGCCGTGTAGCGGCCTGGCATTTTTGCCCAACTCGGCGTGCTCAAGCTGCGTTAGAAGCAGAAACCGTCGGCGGCGAAGCAATCCTTGTCGGTAATACCGTTGTGGACGCGCTTGTGCATACCGCCGAACGCGTTGACACTCCGCAGACTCCATTATCAAGGGAGCGTCTTGTTCTGATCACAGGGCATCGACGCGAAAACCACGGCGACCGCTTCAACGAAGCATTTGATGCTATCGCAACTCTCGCAGAAACCCATGCTGACGTAGACTTCGTCTATCCGGTGCACTTAAATCCCAATGTTAGGGATTCCGCGTTTGAACGGCTATCAGCAATCGATAACATGAGCTTGATCGAGCCTGTCGCATATCCAGAAATGGTTGCCCTGATGAAGCGCGCAACGATGATTTTAACCGATTCCGGCGGTGTTCAAGAAGAAGCGCCAACTTTCGGCGTTCCTGTGCTAGTGATGCGCGACGCCACGGAACGCCAGGAAGCCGTCGAAGCAGGTGCCTGCGAACTTGTTGGAGTCGATAAAGCGCTGATTTTAAACCGGGCAAGAGCGATTCTTGACGAGAAGCGTACAGTCGCTTCTGCTTCCCACAACGTGCGTAACCCGTTTGGCGACGGCCATGCTGCAAAAAGGATTGCTAGCGTCTTGGCTGACCGCCCAGTAAGCCCCTATGAGCGGTAAAGCGGGTTTAAGTGAAAACGTACGTCTTGGTTGAAATTGTCGAGTTAAATTGTCCGCATCTATTTTTGAAGAAGAGGGTGATGGGCGTGGCAGTACGATCTCAACGAACTGAATATTTGACAGCGCAAAGGGGCTAGTGTGACTGAGATCGGCGTAAAGACAATTACTGTCATGGGATTAGGATATGTCGGCCTTCCAACAGCCGCTTTGCTCGCACGCGCCGGCTACCAGGTGCGAGGCGTCGATGTTAGTGACCGCGTGGTCGATGCGCTAAGTTCGGGAGATTGCCCACTTGGTGAGCCAGAGGTAGCGGAGATTGTCAAACAAGCTTTGGCTTCGGGCAATCTGACGGCCTCCAAAGCGCCGATGCCAGCCGACGCTTTTATCATTTGCGTTCCAACGCCAGTGCGCGTCGACAAGACGGCTGATCTTACTATGGTGCGCGCGGCTATTTCAGCAGCGGCGCCAGCAGTTAACAAAGGATCGCTGATTATTTTGGAGTCGACCAGCCCGATCGGCACTACACGCGATGTTATTGGGGCCGAACTAGGTCGCAACGGCCTCGATCCGGAACAGGATGTTGACGTGTGCTATTGTCCTGAGCGCGTCTTCCCCGGAGAGACGGTGAGGGAGATTCTACGCAACGACCGCGTTGTTGGCGGACTTACAAAGACCGCGGCAGAGCGCGCGAAGGCGCTTTACGAAAGCTTTTGCGAGGGAACCGCAGTAACAACGACCGCAGAAGCGGCGGAGTACTCCAAGCTAATGGAGAACTCATTCCGTGACGTGAACATTGCCCTGGCGAATATTTTTGCGCGCATCGCAGAAGACCTTAGCGTCGATGTGCAGGAAGTGATCACGCTCGCCAATCGACACCCGCGCGTCAATGTACATAAGCCCGGCCCGGGCGTCGGCGGGCACTGTATTCCGGTGGATCCCTGGTTCCTGATCGAGGGTGCACCAAGCGCGAGCGAGCTTTTGCGCATAAGCCGATCGATCAATGAAGGTCAAGCAGAACGCCTTCTAGACCGCGCCGAAGAAGCCGGCCTCCCCCCCAAATCGCGGGTTGCGGTTCTCGGTGCGGCCTATCGGGGCGACCTTGATGACGCAAGGGAGTCGCCCACCGAAGACTTACTCAATGTTCTGCAGGAGCGCGGCTATGAATGGTCTGTCCACGATCCGTTTGTTAGGTATATGAAGACACACAACGGCGTCCCTTCGAACCTCACAGACGATCTCGACGCCGCACTTGAGGGAGTAGCCGCGGCGATTGTAATGACCGACCATTCAGCCTATCGCGCTGTGTCTTCAGAAACATTCGAACGCATGGCTGGCCGATTGATAGTCGATGGCCGACGAATGATTCACGAACAGTCGCTTATCAACGCTGGATTTACCGTCGTACCTGTGGGTGCCCCGACCGCTGTGCCTCCAGCAACGGCAACCATGCCCCCAAAAAGCGCTGACGCACCGTAGTCAAGCGAGCCGAGAAGCGCACGAGACAATCGTTTTCTCTTGTCGACTACTCCAATCTCAAACGCTTTAAAGATTTATTGGACCACTACCCTTCAACGTCCAGTTTCTTTGAGAACTTCACTAATCGCGTCGGCGACAGCTGCCGCGGAGCACGTAAAGTTGTCGATTTCAGGATTGCCCCTCGGGCTCGATACGGTCTTAACACCAGCGATTACGCGCAATGGCGCCCGGCTCGGAGCGACTGCACTACCCGCCCCGGAGGGCGTGTCCACATACTCGCTCGATAAGTAGTATGCGTTAGCCAGTGTTAGGCCTGGTTTTCCTGCAAGATAGTGCGGAAAAGACAGCCCCGTCCCAAAACCCGCGACATAAACATCGATGATACTAGCCCAAATCTGTTTCTGCCAGATTTGGGCACCAATAATCGAATGCACTGGCACGTCTGGCAGACCTGCATTGAGCAAATAAGCAATCGCTCCTTCCCTAGCTATTTCAGCTCCGTCAGGTAGGCGAACGATAGGCCCTCGTGACCAGCCCGCTAGAACAACCGCAAGGTTTCCGAACCGCATTTTTAGGCGCTGTGCAGTCTCTATTATAGCCGTGACCTGATTGAGCCAAATCCGATCGTTGGAACGTATCTCAATCCAAACAACAGGGCTACTTGCCCCGATGCGACGGCGCACCTCATCATCATAACCGGTTCTCTGCCCCAGTTTTGCGCAGGCATCGTTCGTTCTTTTGATACACTCACCGGTCAATTGAGCAAATTCACTCTGAGGACGGATGATTAGTGCATTCTCTTCGAGAGAGTATTTAAATACGGCCTCGTCATCATTAAATATACGAACGGCATCACTAGACGTTTCAGGAAAAAGCTGCCGATGGTCTAGATAGGCAACGGGTCCCTTCAACCATTGAACGGCCTGTCCCGCCTCCTCAACAGCCCGCATTGTGCCCGGCAACTCATGCATAAGAACGTGCCCCCAATGCGACATCCACCCAACGGGAACAGCGAGCTGTTTAGGCCCTGTGTTAATCAAATAATTAGCGACGAGAGACGCATGCGCTAAAAGCAAACACCGAAATTTATCTATCAGCTTTTCAAGGTTGAGTGTTTGTACCAATATGTTTCGTATAGGATCAAAAATCGCGACGCGCCGGCCGTGAAAAGGACAGTAGACTTCGTAATAGACTTTGTCTCCGTCCTCGAAACGGATAAAAACGTAAGGACGCCCCACAGGGTGCGAAACGAAGAACGTGTGACGTGAGCAAACGGGGGCGCCTGAGAACACTGAAGAAGTTTCATACCGCCTCTTGCTAAAAGCCAACATGTGAAAAGGTCGAACGCCTCGAAGTGTTTCCGCTTCTGTCAGATCAACCAATGGTCCACAAAAGCCAAGCCTATTTAGGGTCTCAGTCGTTTCTGGAGGTATGGGTGACTTCCGACGGATGTTAATCACGCGTAAATCAAAGGGAATATCGTTTGGGGGTGGACTTGAAAGTCGACAGATGTTTTTAGCGCTCTTAATTTCCGCTGACGGACGGTGCAGATCGCTCCATATGGCAGCGTAGTTTTTATGGTTTTCGGTCTCGGCGACCGCGGCAACCACAATCTCTCCGCCGGAAAACTGGCCCGAAGCCTGAAGCCGTATCGCAATGCGGAGCGCATCTGCGTTGACAGAAGGAGTCCAATTCTCGATGAGAAGCCCGTTCTTAAATGGCCAACGCGTCGATTTGAAACGTTGGCCTTTGGCATATTCGACTAGCCAAAGTGTCGCCTCGCCATCATACTCAATCGCTGAGTAAACGCGTTGCTGCCCGGTCGGAAGCGGCATAGGCACGTCCGGTGGCGTGACAATGGTAGCGGGTTCCTGCGTAAAGTAGATAGAGTCTTTGAGTTGATCACTTGTCAGGCGAGCGTAGTCGCCTTCGACGTGAATCTGAACAGTGGACTGTGTTGGACAAAGACATAATCGTGAATCCGCAAAGTTAGGCCAGTGGACTCTAATTTCTGGGAGTAAAGTCAAAACAATCGTTCACTGTTCAAAGGGGCGGATGCGATTGATAATACTCACACAAATAAATGTTACTGTGAAGCGATTTCACGACTCAGGCGCACCTAATATGCGCATCAGTCTTTCGAAAACAATCTCGCCATCAACTCTGTGACCGCGTATCTGAACGTTCGATGTATCGGGATCGTCTTCCACATGTATGGGCTCGACGACTTGGTAAGGCGTTAGTGCTTCCGCCCAGACCTGTCGCTGATCAAGATCTGGATTCATAACCGGCGATCCAGCATACCCCGTATTAGAGTGAACGACGCCCGGATTGTTTGCAAGATACCCAGGCATCAACATACCGCTCCCGAGGGTCGATATATAAGCGTCAGCGACAAACGCCCATTGCAATTTTTCAGCTGTGGGCAGATTAACACCGGAGAACACAGGCAGGTCGTCGCCAACCCGTTCCTGGATTGCCCGCACGACTTTCAGGTCATTGCGAATTTCACGATCGTCTTTGGCTGTAGGCTGGAGAGGACGCGACCAACCAGCAAGAAACAAAACGGCATTGGGCCGAACCACTTTTAAGCGTCGAGCAACATCGGCAACGGCATCAATCTGATTAATCCACACACGGTCATTACTCCGGATCTCGATCCAGATAACAGGACGTCGGCCGACAAGTTCCTGGGACCGTTCAAACGGTGGGCGTTTATCAACAAAACGTCGCGCACGCTCTCGATATGCCTGCGTTACCCAGTAGTGCCCAACCGTCGGACGGACCGGGAACCGCCTATTGCGCAAAATAAACTCGAAAGCAGCGAACCCATTCTTAACCGTCGCTGTTTCTAGCGCCATAAACTCCGGAAAGAACTCGGTCATGGGGATGAATTCATGCGGACCAACCAGAATGGAGCAATCGGGGGAAACAAGATCATTTTCGACAATTTGATCGATGCCATTGATCTCGTTAAAGAGTGTATGACCGAGATGACTCATAAATGATAACGTAAGGATGGGCTCAGCTTTTTCCTTACCATGAATATAGTCATGCGTGAGCACCGGGCTAGCAACGCAAAACGCTTTTAAGGCAGCGATTTGGTTCGCATAGTTAATCGGCATCTGACCAATGACAATATTTCTGTACGGAAAATAATATCCAGACTTGCACCCGGCGAAGGGATTAATGATCAAAAAAAATGGCTCGCGGCCTGCAAAAAAATAAAAAATATGGGGGCGCCCTGACGTATAGACGAGCAGTCCCCTTCTCGACGTCAACCTACTTCCATCAAAAGGCGACAGAGCTGCAACTTCCTGATCCGTAATAGCATGACTAAGATATGGTACAAGACTCTTGTCGACCGCATTATCGTCTTCGTACCGAAGCATTGCCTCCTTATCGAGATCACCAACATCCACATTATCCGGCCACGGTTTGTAGTGGCGAGGTAACGTAATGACCTCCGGATCATCGGCGTATTTGAGAACATTTTGGATCAGTGATCGGACCGATGTTGAGCTCCTCGAAGGGGAATCGGGAACAATTTGCGGATCGAACAAGGACACAAAGATAGCTCTCAAATGGTCAACATAACCTGTTTCGATCGCTCCGTTGGTGAAATCGTCCGACGATGTTTTCTTATCTCGCAACGCCTGAAGCTGCTCCAAGAGCAGCGCTTCAATTTCAGGTAAATTCATTTCTGCACAGGGCATAGGATCATCACAAAATCAGCAAGAAAACAATACGAAGAAGACTTCGTCACAAAATCGCTCGCTTCAGCGAGGCTACGACGCGCTCCACATGTTCCTCCGTAGTGTCATAGCCCGAAGGAAGGTTAACACCATATTCCGCCATCGCAGAACCAGCCGGCTCTGGTGGCAAAAAACGCCTAGCCTCAGGGCGGTCGGCAAAAGCTGGAATAGTCGAAAGCTGCGAGAAAAATGGTCGAGAGTCGATATTATCTTCTCGCAGATGCGCCATCAGATCGAATTTGTTCAGACCATGTGCGGGGTCCATGATAACAGTGACCATCCAGAAGGAATTCGACACGCCCTTAGATTCGGCGTTTATACGCACACTGTCAAAATCCTTCAAACGCTCCGCGTACCACCGGTAGATCTCTTTCTTGCGAGCAATGAGCTCATCAATACGCTCCATCTGCGCCAGGCCAATGGCCGCTTGAAGGGCACTCATCTTGTATTTGAACGCAACTTCGTCGTTTAAGAAAAAGCGGTCACCGGGTGGGCGCCCGTGGTCGCGCAGCTTCATCACGCGAGCATAGATATCTTCACTATTCGTGGCGAGCATGCCGCCTTCACCAGTCACAACGGTTTTCGAACCGTGAAAAGAAAAAACGCCTGTATCGCCGAAGGAACCGGCAGCAGCACCGTCGAGCTGAGAACCGATAGCCTCTGCGGCATCTTCGATGAGGTAAAGACCATGCTTGTCAGCCAGCGAGCGCAAACGCGGCCAGTCGGCCATGGAGCCATAAAGATCGACGCCAATAATTGCCTTCGTCTTAGGCGTAATACACGCTTCCACAGAATCCGGATCTACGCACCACGTCGTCGGGTCAATATCAGCGAATACTGGTTCAGCGCCCACGTAGATAATCGGTGCCACCGAAGCGATCCAGGTAACGTCTGGCGCAATGACCTCATCGCCAGGCCCGATCCCCATCGCCGCCAGCGACAGATGGATCGCGGACGTGCAGTGGGGCAAGGAAACAGCGAAATCAACACCGACATAGCTAGCAAGCGCACGTTCGAACTTCGCATTGTACGCGTAGTGATCTTTGTTCCAAGCGGTTTTGGCCGCATCAGCAGCGTAGTCAACTTCACGTTTGGTGATCCAAGGCCCAGCGACAGGAATAAAATCTGTAGTCGACATAGCGGAAAACCTTTCAACACCCACAGTATAGCCCGCCGCAGTCAAATAGGCATAGGAAAAAGACCCGCATAGATCTCCGTCTACTTCCAGCACGCAGCTGCGCTCGGCTTCGCCTTGATACTCTCGAGTTAGAAGAGGCAATTGCGCACGGCAACCCCTTTGAGCGAGTCGCCTTGATGCTTGCCACACTCCTTAAAAATGTATATTCCAATCTTGGCTTTGGAAACTGGTGAATATGCTCGCAAATCACGGATGTAGTCTTGCGTTCAGTACTAAGCTCTAACTTTGGGATATACTTAGCTTCCAAAAACCTGCAGTTGGGCTCATTACTGTGCTAGCGCATTATAAAACCAGACAGTACGCTACCTGGATGTGCGAGTCGTTACCAAAGGAACTGGATGGTGCTACGAATTTGGACCAACCAAACTCTCGATCAAGAAGCCTTCCGGGGAAATATATACCGGGGTGAAATGCTATATTTTACCGATCTTGAAACCTCGAGAAGGTTTGTGTAACAAGCTAAAACACTCATTGAAGAGCAACTTTGCGACAGACCGCGTGAAGCACACCTACATATGCCGGTTGATGAATTTGTTGGCAGAGCTTCCAAGCTGAAATCAACTTTCACAAACAGTCCAAAATCGAAAGAGCTGATAAATGAGTTTCTTGGGGAAATGAGACAGAACCCCAGCGAATATCTCTTCGATGTTCCTCGGTTGCGGGTTGTGCCTCCCTATCACTTTTTGAGTGCCGGGGTTAGTTATGCGTACAAGCCGCATCGCGATACCTGGTACGGTGCGCCGCCATGCCAAATTAACACGTGGATGCCAGTGTTTTCGATTTCCCCTGACCAGACAATGCACTTTAACACGGCTTACTTCCAAACTCCCGTTAGCAATACATCCTGCGATTGGGATCTTAAGGACTGGATCGAAAATCAGCGATCGAAAGCCAAGAGTAACGTTCAGAAGGAGGCGCGGGTTCACCCCGTACCTACTGAGGAACTTGATACATCAACAGAGATGCGATTTGGTGGTCGGGCAGGCGATATGGTCGTGTTCTCGGGGACACACATTCACGGCACGGTCCCAAACAAGGGCAATGACATACGCTTCAGTGTAGATTTTCGTGTTTTCCATCTCAAAGACATTGAGGCCGGCATTGGCGCGCCGAATGCCGACAGCGGATGTAAAAATGTTGAATACGGGTTCAAAGATTATTTCCACGCAGAGGGCTTTGCCCCTTATTCGGAGGATGTGAATTGACTAAGCGGCGACTCACTGAAGCGGAGCAAGCTTTTAACGCAGGACGCAAAGAGTTATTGGCCTCGGCTGAGGCTGAATACGTTGCAGATGCTCCATTTGTTTTTGCCAGCAGGATCGGCGTTGCTACAGCACTTTCGCGAATTGAGTTCTTCAAAAAAATCCTCGAAATCCCCGGCGCGATTGTGGAGTGGGGTGTTTATCGTGGCAACTCGCTGATGCTATTCATGCATTTGTCGATGATCCTTGAGCCCTATGCGATCAATCGCTCGATCATCGGCTTTGACACGTTCGAAGGTTTTGCCGGTATCGACGGAGATAAGGATCCGAACGATATCAACGAAACCATGTTTTCAGACACCAATGACGGATACATACAAAAAGCAATCGAGCTGAATGATCTGGTCCGTCCAGTGAATCGCATCCCGCGGTGCGAGATCGTTAAGGGCGACATTGCCAAAACAGCTCCGGCGTATGTTGAAGGCCGTGATGATTTAGTGGTCGCTATGCTTGTTCTTGATACCGATCTCTATGAGTCGACCAAAGTTGCACTTGAGACGTTCTTACCGTTGATGCCGAAGGGTGCGGTCGTCGTGTTCGACGAAGTCGCTTACAAGAACTTTCCAGGTGAAACAGCAGCGCTCAAAGAAGTCGTTGGTTTGCAGAATATCGAGCTGCGTCGGCTACCGTTTGATCCTTGCGTCGGATATTATGTAGTTTCTTGATGGCTTGAGCTTAAGCACATTTCTATTATGAGTGACTTCAGCCGGTCAATTTCTCATATATCGTCGTGATGGTTTGCGCCGTATTGCTCCAACGCAGTTTGGTCTCGACATGGCGCCTTGCTTTTGCGGCTAGTGCTACTCTTTTTTGTTCGTCGGCCAACAAAGAACCGAGAGCGTCCTCTAGAGTGGACGGATCACTCGGCGGCACGACGATGCCTCGGTCATCGTCTGCGAAGGCACGTAACGCCGGTAAATTGGAAACAACAAGCGCACTACCCCCAGCCATAGCTTCAAGCGGTTTCAAAGGCGGCGTAAGACGGGCCACCGGCGTAGCGGGGCGAACGAGCGGCGCGATATCGATGATTGCATAAGCGGCACGGGCCTCTTCTGGCGAAACGCGACCGACAAATCGGGTAATCGCACGCACTCCCGCACGAGCAACATCGGCCTCCAACTCCGGACGATACGGCCCATCTCCCACGATCAAAAGCTGAAAGTCTATTCGATGTTTCAGTCGCGCGCATGCAGCAACGAGATCCCCCAGGCCCTCATAGGACGTAAGCGACCCAACGAAACCAATAATGGGGCGACTGTCGAGACCCCAGCGTGTCTTGAGTTCTGGCGCCAGTGTTGCCGCAGCATCAAAATCTTCCGGAACGCATCCATTCGGCACAATCGAGATCCGCTCTGGCCGAACGCCAGCCTCTACAAAGAGAGCCTTCAATCCGTCGCCGTTAACGAGAAGCCAATCGGCGTTACGAGCTGTTTCAATTTCCATACGTCGCTGAGCAGCGTAGCCGGCACTAGCCGCGTAGCGCGGATAAATGCTGGCGCGGGTCATTTCCCAGAGGCCTCGGACCTCGTAAATAAAGGGCAAGCCGACTTTACGGGCGGCCAGAAGGGCCGAATAGCCAGTTACATGGTTAGACGCAGCATGAACTAGGCGCGGACGGCAGCTACGAATAACCTGCTCGATAGCGGATGAGTATTTCTGCAAATAAGAAGTAATACTAGTGTCTTGATTGATGAGGGGCAGCCGATAGTAAGGCACGTCGTCGATCTCTTGATCCGCATCCTGCGGATCAAGAGATCGAATGAGGCCAATGGCGTCGATAGATCGTCCCCGAATGGCGCGCAGCAACTCCTGAGATCGCATCGTGTAGCCGTTCAT
Organism: uncultured Parvularcula sp.; assembly: GCA_937919225.1. GTDB lineage: Bacteria > Pseudomonadota > Alphaproteobacteria > Caulobacterales > Parvularculaceae > Parvularcula. The sequence continues at coordinate 1,121 of CALFRH010000576.1, read as the reverse complement.
GAGATCCGGCGCGCCGCTGTCCAATACCATAAGGACTGGCCCGTGTGATCTTGGGAGGCCCGGTGATCCAACCTCCGGGCAAACAGCTGGCCCTTTTTCAATGATGTCCTCAAGCTCGCGATGCCGGCATCCCGCTAACTCTAATGGACCGGCAACCGATGAGGTACCCGCCGAGACAATTGGAGCGGCATTTCGGCTGGCACGGCGAGCCATTCTCCGCATAAGGGCGTAGCGCGATAAATCCGGCGGAACCATTGAGTGAAGAGGGTCATTTGGGAGACCGCATTCAAGTGCAAAAGTTAGAGCATGCCAGGCACGCAGCCTAAACACCTCGCGTGCTAAGCCAAATAATCGTCCAGGCACAGCGAGTGCAGCGGCTGGAGAACGTGTGGCGTCAGCCAAAATACTCGCGCCTTGAAACCGCAGACTCGTCTGTAAGCGTGTAACCTCGCCTATTAACGCTATGTTTTCTCGTCGCAGCGCGGCGATTTCATGCGCAAGGTCAGGATCTCTCACCTTTGTCGGATGCATGTTTTCCGTAGGTTGGTCGACAGTCATAGGTAAGCGAGCGCTGCACGCGACAGTAGTGGTCGGTGGGGGCGTATGATCTCTATGCACCGTCTGCTGATCAATGAGTTTTTACCTACTTCACACGCTTCAAATACCCGTCATGATTGCAGGTTGCAACAAGCTTCCCAGCGATCGACTTGTCAATCTCAAAATCGCTGTTGTCTTTGAGAATCTCATAAACAGCCGTTTTCGGATTATTGCCGACGTCCCAAGGCCTGTCGCCGTAGAAACCCTTCGGCATCTCCTCAATCATCGTATCACTGACAACAATGTAAGAGCCTAGTGGAACAAACGAACTGTAGAGCTTCAGCTCTTCCAGAACGTGGTCATGGGTATGCATAGAATCAAGGTTGACAATAACCGGCCCACGATCTCCAACAATATTACGGACGCTTTCAACGGTCGCGGCATCTATCGAGGAGCCTTCCACCAACTCGATCCTCGACGCTAATTTGTGGCTTTCAATAGAATCTCGATTATGCGGCCTGATGTCGATATCAACACCGACGCCCAAACCATCGTCCCCAAACAACACAAAGAGTGACGCAAAA
>CALFRH010000575.1 GCA_937919225.1 uncultured Parvularcula sp. | reverse complement strand
GGGGATATTAGAGAAGGCGGTGGAGTTTGCGGTCACGCAGGGTGCGAACAATTTTGAGAATGACCAGTCGGCCTTGAATGCGGCGGTGGCAGGGGAATGGGTGGAGCTGTCGCCGCTGTGGAATTACCTGTTCTCCTTCGCGACGCGGTATTTTGGGTGGTTGGAGGATGCGTTTATCTTCCACTTCATTGGGCCGGGGAAGCCTTGGGCGGCGGGGGCCGGGCAATTGCCGGGTGAGTTGCGGCGGCAGTTCGAAAGGTTTGTGGGGGAACACTTCCCGGAGCGCCTGCCGTTTCCCGATCCGGGGCCGTCGATTCATCAACCGAAGAAGCAGCGGGATATTTTGGCGGTCCATCTGTTCGCCCTGCCGCAGATGCAGCGGTATCTGAGGCGGTTCCCGAGCCCTTTCACCACCCACCGCCATCGCGGGTGAATGGGGGGGTGTGCAGGATTGCACGCTTGCTCTTAAGCATTGAAAAAATTCAACAAAGTCGTTTCTGTTAGGATTTCATTAACCACGTATGGGCTGCCCGTTCGTGTCAATGGTCTTGCTCCGCAGGTTCACAGAATGCGCGCCGCGCGGTACATCCTGAGCTAAGGAGATGCCGCAATGCCCGACGATATGCCGACCTTGCCGGAAGTTGATGCCCTAAAGGGCAAAACGTTCCTTGTCTGCTTGGGGGCGGCGAAGTGTGGCACAAGTTGGCTGCATAATTACCTTGATAGCCTGTCGGATATGACGGTGTCTCCGCTGAAAGAGCTTCACTTTTTCAATGCGAAATTCGCCGGCCTGGCGATGGGGGATATGCAGGCGCTGGCAATCAAGCGCCTCGCGCTGCACCTGAACCGGGAGGGTGATCTGGTCGACACCCTGACCCATAGCCCGGATTTCCAGGCGAGCCTGGATGCGGTGCAAATGATCTATGACGAAAGCGCCTATTTTGCGCATTTTGCGCGGCTGGCGAGGTCTGAGACGCGGGCATTTTGTGATATCACGCCGGGCTATTCCGTGCTGGGTCCGAACGGCATGGATTACATGGCGAAGATCTTCGCCACGCAGCCGGAGCTGCGGCTGCGACTTCTGTTAATTCTTCGCGATCCGGTGGATCGGCTGTGGTCGCAACTGCGCCATTTGGAGGAAATTAATCCCAAAAGTGTCGCGACGAAGCGGTGGGAGAACGCGCTGAAGTCGCAACCGATTATGGGGCGGTGTGATTATGCAGGGACGGTCAGCGATTTGGACATGACCTTTGGCGCGGATCAGGTGTGCTACGTGTTCTATGAGGATCTGTTTGCGGAAGAGACACTGCGCGATCTGTGTGACTTCGTCGGCGTGGAGTACCGCCCCGGCGCGGTATCGGAGCGGCAAAACAAATCCGCCGTGACGGCGGACTTGCCGGATGCGGCGCGAGAGGCGTTTCGCGCGGCGCTGGACGGGCAATATGCCTTTTGTCGAGAACGGTTCGGGCCCCGTATTCCCGCGTCTTGGGCAGGTTAAGGGCCTACTAGGCGGGAAAATCCTACTCTCACTCAGATGTGTCTACAGGTTTCCCTGACCTGACGGATCCGTGAGATAGTGTCTATACATATCATTATTGAAACCAAGCGCCGCCATATTAGGCGCGCCCTTATTTTACTGATTTGAAAGGATATAAAAATGGCTGAAGATGGTTTTGGCTTTAACTTCCGCAACGTTGACGAAATTGCCTTTGGCAAAGACGAACAGGCGGCGCGCGAGATGTCTCACAAGCTGATGGTTGAGGTTGGCTTCGGGGAAAACCCGAACAAAGACACCTCGAAAGCAGAGGTCGAGATGATGGGCGCCGACAAAGGCGATGCCATCGACATGATGGTGATCGACGGCATGGACTTTATGCTCTGACCCCCGCGTTTTTTTTGCGAAAATTCAGCCCCGTGGTACCCCGGTACTGCGGGGCTTTTTCATTGGGTGAGCAACGAAAAAGCCGCCCGCCCGGGTGGGGGCGGACGGCTGTCGTGGGGTGCATCTTGGTTTAGGCGGTTGGCCCGGCCTCGAGCACGTCTTCAAGGGTGCGCAGGCCCGTGCGCGGGGCCTGGACCAGGACGGACATGTTCCCCGGCTTATGTTCGTTGTTGTACATCTTCATATGGGCTTCGCGCAGCTCGGCCCAGGGGAAGACCTCAGACATACAGGGATCAAGGCGGCGTTCGACCATCAGTTGGTTGGCGGACGCGGCCTGTTTGAGGTGGGCGAAGTGGCTACCCTGCAGGCGCTTTTGGTGCATCCACATGTAGCGGACGTCAAAGGTGCAGTTGAAGCCGGTGGTGCCCGCACAAATTACGACCATGCCACCCTTTTTGCAGACAAGGCTTGAGACGGGGAAGGTCGACTCACCGGGGTGCTCGAAGACGATGTCGACGTTGTTGCCCTTGCCGGTGATGTCCCAGATGGCTTTGCCGAATTTGCGCGCCTCTTTGAACCACTCCGAGTATTCGGGGGAGTTCACGGTGGGCAATTGGCCCCAGCAGTTGAAATCCTTGCGGTTGATGACGCCTTTGGCGCCGAGGGACATGACGTAATCGCGTTTGTCTTCGTCCGAGATCACGCCGATCGCGTTGGCGCCGGCGGTGTTGGCAAGCTGGATCGCGTAGACGCCGAGGCCGCCGGAGGCGCCCCAAACCAGGACGTTTTGGCCGGGCTTCAGCTCATGCGGGTGGTGGCCGAACAGCATCCGATAGGCGGTGGCCAGCGTAAGGGTATAGCACGCAGCCTCTTCCCAGGTCAGGTGCTTGGGGCGCGGCATCAGCTGCTGCGCTTGGACGTTGGTGAACTGCGCGAAGGATCCGTCGGGGGTCTCATAGCCCCAGATCCGCTGCGTCGGCGAGAACATCGGGTCGCCGCCGTTACATTCGACATCATTGCCGTCGTCTTGGTTGCAGTGGATGACGACTTCATCGCCGACTTTCCAGTTGCGGACCTTGTCGCCGACGGCCCAGACGATGCCGGACGCATCGGAGCCAGCGATGTGGTAAGGCGCGCCATGGCCGTCAAAGGGGCTGATCGGTTCGCCGCGACCGGCCCAGACGCCATTATAGTTCACACCCGCTGCCATTACGAGAACGAGGACCTCGTTCGAATCGATCTGGGGCGTGTCGACGACCTCAAGCTCAAACGCTTTGTCAGGCAGGCCGTGACGCTCGCGCCGGATGGTCCAGGCGTGCATTTTCGGCGGGACATATCCCATGGGAGGCATCTCGCCCATGGCGTAGAGGTCTTTCATCGGGGCATCGTAGGGGGCTTCTGTCACGGGTTTATCTAGCGCCATGGTTGTTTGCCTTTCGAGATACTGCACCGCGGGTTGCGATGCCGCAATGCGGAATCAATTGCTGCTGGTGCGAGAAATAGGATTCGATACGCAAGAAAGCAACTCGAAAGTGGGTATTGGCGTAATTTTATGTCGTGAGGAATGGCGAGGATCGGAAACTTTTTCCGCTTCCACTGGGTTTATGCGAAGCGCGGATGGCCGCTGGGGGCGTTCATGTCGAGCCATTGCGCAACCTTTTCCGGCAATCGGCGGCTCTTGAACCAAGACGTCGACACGGGAGAGAGCGGTACGGAGGTGCCGTCGGTCATGACCATAACGAAACGGCTGGTATCCGCATCTTCTGGGCCACCACGATTTATCTTCAAGCGAATGCGGTCAATTTCGGTGAGAGCGTAAGTGTTGGTTTTGGTGCCAATCGCGCGCTTCCAGGTGCGGGTGACGGTACCGGTCTGAGCGTTAAAAGTGACGGTGACATTGGCGGCGGTGGCGCCGAAATAAAGACCAGCCGCGATGCCGAGCCAACCAAAGAGGTTGAACGTTTCAAGGTCACCCACCGACAAGAGGCTGCCAAGGCCGCCGGTCATGAGATAGATTGAGATGCCGATGCTAAAGGCAGCGCTGATCCAGTTGAAAAGGCCAAGCTCTTTTAGAATGAGGCGGTCGGGATGGTCTTCGGCGATGCGCATAGCTGGGTCCTTGGGGGTCAGAGTGATGCCAAGGAGTATGGGGAAGGTCGGGGTGGATCGGTATTGAGGAAACCCTGACCCTTCGGGCGTTAGCCGGCGGTTCGGTCAAGCCAGGTGGAGATGGTTTCCGGGATCCCAGGGTCTTTGTGGGATGAGGTACTGACGCTAGACATTGGAATTTTCGTGCCGTCGGTGAGGTGGAGGACAAATCGACTAACCTCACGTCCCTCGGTACTGTCGCGGCGTTCGATCTGAAGGCCATCAACCTCGTCGAGGGGAAAGCGGCGGGTGCGGGAGCCCCTAAGGCGTTTTTGCACCATGCGAAGTTCGTCATCTGTGCGGTCGAACACCAAATGGATGCGCGCATTTGACAGGCCAAATACAATGCCGATCCCAATGACAAAGACGCCGCCTATCGAGAAAAAGATCGGGTTGCCTTCGCCCTCTCCTAGAAAAGGGGTGGCCACCATCATTCCGATCCCAGCCAAGATGGACCCGCCCGCGAAAAGCCAACCCATGCCTCCAGCATCCTCTAACACCAGAAGGTCGGGAGAGTTTTCGGTGATCTGCATGGGGTTGCCCGGATAAAGATACAAT
>CALFRH010000574.1 GCA_937919225.1 uncultured Parvularcula sp. | reverse complement strand
GAAGACCATCAGTAATCGGGGTCCGTCCGCCCAACTGGGTCGAGAGCAAGGGCTAAGCATTTTCCATCAACGAAGCGATTAGTGCATCTGGAGCCTTAAACCGACCGCGCCGAAGAGATGGTGGAACGACCGCCTCGATAGCTTCAAGCTTTTCGGACGCATCCATTCGGAGATAGGCCTCAGTGGTGCGAACGTCGGCGTGTCCCAGCCAAAGTGCAACCTTTCGAACATCCTTCGTTGCTTCGAGCATGACGAGGGCGCAACTGTGTCGAAGTTGATGCGGTGATATCGATCTACCGATCAGCGACAGACAAGACTTGGCGGCTTTCCGCACGTGCTTTTCAAGGATGTATTGGAAGCCTGAACGGCTCATCGCTTCACCCTTGGCGTTTACGAAGAGCTCGGTAGCGCCGGTGTTGCCGCGCACGTTTAGCCATCCCTTTATATCCGCTGCAGTTTCCTTCCAAAGCGGGAGACATCGCTCTTTGCGGCCTTTGCCGTAGATGAGCAATGACGGGCTTGGCTGTAGAATAAGGTTTACCGTTTGAGCGCCGACGAGTTCTGATACCCTTAGTCCACCGGCAAAGCACAAGTGCATCATTGCACGGTCCCTGATCCCAAAGCGAGTTGAGACATCGGGTGCGTTCAACACTGCCTTTACCTCATCGATTGTGAGGTGATCTATGAGTTTTCGATCAAATCGCTTGTTTGGGATGGCTTGGATCTGCCCTGATTGTTTAAGCACGGACGGATCTCTGTGTTCCACGTACCGCATGAACGACTTGATGGCCGCCAACCTGAGGTTTCGGGTGACCGGGCCATTCTGCCTGCGCGCTTCAATATCCTCCAAAAAGTCCAACACCAAAGCAGCATCGATTTCTTCCAGGCGGAGTTTGGATGGTCGCTTCTTGAGTTGTCGCGATGCGAAGTTGAACAGCAATTGGAAACTGTAAGCGTATGTCTCGCAGGTGTTGGAACTGTAGCCACGCTGGTTCGGCATGTAATCACGCAGGTAATCCGTAATCAGAGGAGCAATCGGTTTCATGCTGCCCCTCCTTGCACGAGGGATTCTGCGTTCGACGCCATGTCGGTGAGGAGTTCCGGTGTCGCTTGCAGATACCAGTAGGTGCTGACGATATCGACATGCCCAAGATAGGTCGAAAGGGCGACCGTTCGACGGTCTATAGCGCCACGAACCAACCCAGATTGCTCAAGTGTTCTTGTCGCGAATGTATGCCGCAGGTCGTGCATCCGGGGTCGGATTCTTCTACCTGGGGCGATCTTGGCGCGCCCTAGGAGCAATACAAATGTATTGCGGACATCGGCGTAACGGATACGCATCCCGCACGTTCTAGCAAATACAAAATCGCCGGGAACAGCGCATCTTGCCCTCAGCGCTAGGTAGCGATCTAGCGCATCTGCAGTAGTCGGATGCAAAGGGACTAAACGACTTTTGTGGAACTTTGTCTCTCGGATGAACAAAACCCCATTTCTTTGGTTGTCCTGTCGAGTGAGATTAAGAGCTTCCGAAATCCGCATGCCAGTCGCCGCAAGCAATCCGTAGAGCATGCCATATGTCTCAGCCCGGTTGGGCGTTTTGGCTGATATTCGCAATCGAGTCGCTTCAGCGAGGATGCGTTCAATTTCTACGTCAGAGAAGATGTATGGCACTGGCCTTGAGGTGGGGCCATCAAAGTACCCCAGAAGCGGAACTTCATGCCTTTTGTCCTCAGCCGCTAGGAAGCGGGCGAATTTTGCGACGACCGAAAGCCGTTTTTGCCGGGCCCGGCGTGTTGACGCTTCGCTCGCCCAGAGGATGGTTGAGTGAGACCTAATGTAGTCCTCGCCGCGTTCGTCAGCCCAGGTAGCAAAGAGCGTCAGCATCCGCCCCACTTGTTCGAGCTTGTATCCTAGCGACCTACGGATGCGGAGATATCGATCCACTTCATCAATTAGCATGGTAGCCTCCCGATCCACGGCTTTGCGACTTCACAAAGCAGATCGATGTCAGCTTTAGCGTAGATGCCTGTGGTGCTCGGAGACTTGTGGCGTAGAACTGCGCCGACCCCAGCAAGCGTGACACCATTTCGAAGCATGGCCGTTGCCGCCGAATGCCTGAGCAGATGCGCACCGCGTGTCGGGCTTTCTACGCCAGACCGATTGAGTGCTCGTTTGACGACGTCTTTAACCGATCCCCGGGTCATTGGGCGTAACGGCGCGATCATGGTCAAAAAGACAAATGGAGACTTAGAGAGCGGAAGATCTCATCTAAGGTAGTCGAGTATCGCATCTCCGATTTCTTGGGTGAGCGGCAATCGGTCAACTCTTCGACTTTTTCCTGAAATGGCTAACCGACTTTCTTTCCAATCGATATCGATCAATTTCAGGTTCGCAACTTCACCAGCTCGAAGCCCTAAACGTGCGAGCAGTAAGACAACAGCGCGATCTCTTGGATGGGTCTCGGCAGGACACGCCGAGATGACACGCTGAACATCATCGCCATGCAGATGTCTTGGCACCGTCGATAACTGCCAAGATGCAAATGGTGGAATTGCGTACCGAAGCTCTGGCCCGCATCTACCCGTCGCAGAAAGAAAGCGTAGGTAGGCTCTGACGCTCACAGCAATGGTCTGAGCATAGCCACGGCTGTGTGGCGCAGCGCGTTTCAGCACAAAATCCCTGATGCTCGCAGCATCATAGGCTCTGGGGTCATCGCCCAGCTCTTCGATTAGGTGGACGATCCGACGTTGGTAGTTATCAAGCGCTGAGTTAGCTGTACCACGGTGGGTGCGCGACCATGACCGCCACTCTGCAAGCAAGGGCCACTGTTCTATCGGCTTGATAGGTTTTGGAAGTGGCGAGATTAACCCGGCCTTCTCAAAATACTGGATCAAATCGCGTGCTTGGCCGATTGACCGTCTGACCGACTTCTTTTGAGCAAAAAAACAGGTTCAGATGCCGTAAGGCCGTCACGTATAGAATTGAGATTAAATCCTTGTTCGTGGATCCATTGAGGCCAAGCGGCCAACAATCTGATTTTCTCTTGGATCGTGTTTGGCGAATATCCTTTGCCAAGAAGCCACGAAGAGTATCCATCAATATGTTCTGCTGCGAAATGCAGTCTTTCGAAGACGGGTTCATTCGCCTTCCTCTGAAGTTTCGACACTTGAATTACTCCTGTTTTTGAGATCGGTCCCGTCTTGCGGGCTCTTCGATCTTTAAGGGGTTCAAGAGATCAGTGGTGCGATTTGTCCATGACGTTGTAGCCCTTGCTCTCGACCCAGTTGGGCGGACGGACCCCGATTACTGATGGTCTTC